>JAIRXW010000032.1 GCA_031268035.1 Rickettsiales bacterium | reverse complement strand
TCCTCACTTCCTCAAAAACATGACTGTATTCTGCCACCAGATCCACTCCTACGAAGAAGCCGCTCTGGACAATGTCTTTGAAGGCGGGATGCCCACTGTTCTGGGACGATTTTTCTTTCAGTCCAGAAGTAAATCTAGTATACTGGAAAAATACTCTAACCCCATCCAGAATTGGGTTGCTGGCCAGATGGTATTTCAAGTCGATTCCGGTAGCCAATATGTTCCTATTGTGCTTGCCCTCTCCCAGAGCTATATCCCATGTAGAGCCTATGGTACCATGTTCCATCCCAAAGAATGTTCCAACAGTGAAGTCACTAAGACGAATGCTATTACTCAGATTGAATTCCAGAATTGGAGTATTATTAGTTTTTTTATTCGGACTTCCCGAGTTATTTATGTAATATATTCCATTCTTCGTTGGGTTGCCGTCTCCGGAAAAGATGGCAAAATCGAGGATAAAACCATAGATGGGGCCCAGTGAATATCTAATTCCTGAATATATCTCATTCGAAATCCAATAGGACATAGGAGCAAACCAGGCATCTTCCTTCCAGATCATTTCCTGCTCATCAAAGCTCAGTAGATTCTTCATCCTTCCGGTCAGAATTCTGTGTTTTCTATTTTCAGAGATCCAACCCAGATACATTTCTCTCAGGGAATTATCCTCTAGATAGTATAGCCTGCTACCTTGGTTTTTATACCAATTCACGTATTCCGAACTTCCATCAATCTCCAGAGTTTTCCCGTTGCCGAGAGGACTTCGAATCAATCTATAGGTTAGTCTACGGATTTCGCCATCGGCTGGAATCGCCAGACCCTCGTTCTGATATCGTCTAATACTGGCGTCATCTAGCTTGACCATCCCATCTTTTCTTTTGTCCAGAGTTTTTATTGAATTGTAGATGGGTGCAAATTCTAGTCTGAATATCAGCTGCCCCCAGGAGTCATCGTATAACCATGGGCGGTTCCCTTCGACACCTATGACAGCCTGACTGCAGGTGAATAGCTGTTTTTCATAGCCAAAGGTTGCGTAGAGGGCTCTGTTATCAGTATAACCACACTCAAAACTTCCATAGAACCTCAGTTTGACATCTCCAGTGGCTTGGGCGTGATCACGGACAGACTCATTGGAGAAAGAACGACCAGCAAAAAACAAGCAAAAAACTATGGCAAGTAGCAACATCTTTAGGCCCATCTCTTACAGAGGGATAGAATAGCGACAATCATTTAATAATTCTACAGCTTCCAAATATGTCCAGACTCTTGCTGTAGTGCCCGCTCTCTACATTGAATAGGCCTAGCAGAGAGTGGAATATGTTATCATGGGACAGCCTGCTGTTGAGTTTTTTTCTCAAACAGTTTTCATCTATACGAAATACCTGTTTGAAACCATTCGAGAACCACATCAACATTGGCACCCTGGTAACATACTGACCGGCATCTCTGTAGGCCATCGAATGACCCCATCTGTCATTCTCACCCAACCCAAAACCGTGGTCCGAAACGTATAGTAGCATAATATTGTGGTCACTCGCCCTGATTTTCAGTATATCTAGTATTTTGCTCAGATTATAGCTACTATAGTAGATGCTATTGTCATAGCTGTTGACCAGCTCTGCCAAAGAACATTGGCCCAGGCCGCTTCTGCAGGATGGCGTGAACTTTTCAAAATTTTTGGGATACCTTTTGTACAGTGGCTCCTGGCTGCCCCTTTGATTTAAGACTATTATTGTATTTTGCTTTTTTAGTTTTTTAAAGTCTTCATTGAGAGTAACTATTAGAGATTCATCCAGTCCATCCTCAGCTAGACCAGTGGTTGACAGATACTCATCTCTTTTGCAGAGGCCTAGGCAGCTTCCTGCATTGCTCCTCCATAGTACATCAAACCCAACATCCCTCAGAATATCAAGTAAATTTCTGTATTTTGCCTTTTCTAGAGGTTTAAATTCTTTTCTGCTGAGATAAGAAAATATGCAGGGGATACTATGTGCGGCGGAGGTGCCACAGGAACTAACGTTTTTATAGCTCAAAATACCGAGCTTCTCAAGAGATTTGTTAGTTTTCCTTTTGTAGCCATTCAGTGAAAAATTCTGTGATCTGGCCGAACTTCCGATAACTAGTACGATTAGGTTTTTTTTACCATTTCCCAGAATCTTACCTTTAATTTTTGCTTCCCTGTCAATAGTTTTCGATTTGTATCGTGAAAATATGTTTTTGATTCTAGTACCGCAGAAATATGCTGTACTACCCATGTAATTGACTGGTAATAGGTAGTTTAGAGTATATGCATTTCTCTTCAGAAGAAATGTCCGTGAACTGGGAAAATACAAGCCTGGACCAAGTATTAGAACTATGATTAGCATAGAAACCGAGCCAAAACCTATGTTTGCCGCCCAGTCTCCGGGCTCTGATTTTATCCTGACCTTTATGGTAATAAACAGTGTCGGCAGCAATCCTCTATAGAGCATCTGGGCGGCTAATTTTAGGCTAAAAAAATCCTTTAGTAGTCGCAGATCCATTCTGAACAGGTTTGCTATTGTTAGTGAATTAATTTGGATCCTGTGAGTGTTCATCAGATACAGACAGAGGGAGTTGGCCATTAGAATTAGGCTACTAACTATTTTTATGCTGCGTCCATGGAGAATGATCGCGAAGATCGTGTTCAATAGCACCATAGAGACCAGATAGGACAGCGGAACTAGCAAATAGAACACAAACTCCGGAACAAATGGTTTGCTGTTAAGAAAATATTTAAAGAAAGGTCCACCGTAGAGAGCTAGATTGAGAAATGTGAAAAGCTGTATGTAGACCTGCTGCGAGACCTTCAGTTTCCAGCTAATGGCCTTTTTTATTCTGTCAAACATAACTAAATCCTAGCAAAGTCCATTTCTTCCATCCTACAAATGGTTACAATCAATTTCAACTGCATTCTAAACTGATTTCAGCGAAATTGACTATCTGTTGGAGTTTAGATTTCCAAAAAAATTCCCTGGGAGGCTTGGAATGTACTCTATACTAATATTTATCTCATCCTCGTATTCGACACGTTCCATCACACAGTTTACGGGGACCTCTTCCTCATTCCCCGGGCAAACTGCGGCACATTTCGCACAGGCTATGGCACATTCTTTACATATTTTTGGCTCTCCATTCGGATTACATAGGATACAAGGGGGACGAGAAGAACTGAAATACTTGATATTCTCATCGCTTATTGAAACATTATCAAAGCGGATTTCTATTTTAGCTTCGCCAATATTTTTATTGCTACCTGCCTTTACATTGGAAAAAGTTAGTGATAGTAGGACAATCAAAAGATGTGACCACTTAGTAATAATTTTCATTCTTGCCTCCAAAAGATCCTGGCTCCCCGACTCTAGCAGACAGAGCTAAATAATTAATAATTATAATGTATATAAGCGAATAACAACTTAGAATCTGGAATTATAAAGTCAACAACAGCATAAATTTGATTTATATTATTTTGTTTTCCAAAGATTCTACTTCGTATGGTATCAGACTAGTTAAAAAGCTCTAGCAGAATATTGGAGAGCAAAAACAGAGGTGAAAAAATAAAATCTGCAATTTTTTTTGGATTGTTTGTTACTATACTTTATTACCTTTTTTCTCCTGCCATGGGGTGAAAATCTATATAAATAAGTAATCCAACGCATCTATGTAGGGCCACCATCAGTTACCGGAGCTTTTGTCTGTTCTGGAGTCAATGCCGAACCTATATCTCTAGATGCATCTTCATGTTTTTTTAAGGAAGAAATCGCTTCCGTCTCCAGGGGTATAGCTAGAGGGTGTTTTTCTGGGTTTTTTCTATTCCTTTTTGGCCTGCGGACCATAACTGAACCGAGATGTTCTGGATGTTCTTCGGACTTTTCCGAGATATGGTTTGAGTACCTATTTGTGGGTTTAGGTTCTCTATAGTTCACAGAAAATTTATCCTCCGTCTCCTTTTCTTTTATCCCCTCCTCAGTTCTTCCTATTTTCTTTTTCTTATTCTTTTTCTTTTTTCCCCTTATTTTTTTCTCTCCTACAATTTTTATTTCTTCATTCGGCAATAACCTGTCCATTGCCATTGACGAGGCTAGAATCGCAACCAGAGACTCTTCAACTTTTCCTGGAAATATATTCAAAAGTTCGGGCAGCTCTAAGGGATCCACAGAAACCTTCTCTTCCTTTTCCTTTATCTCCTCGGTTTCTACTATTTTCTTTTTCTTCTTCTTTTTTTTCCTTATTTTCTCCATTTTCTTTTCTTTCTCCCCTTCATCTCCATCTTTCTCTATTTTTTCTTGAATTTTTTTTTCTATATCTATTTCTAGCTGCTGTTGAATCACCTTCTTCTTTTTCTTTTTTTTCTTTACTCTTCTTTTCTTTTCTATTTTCTCCTTCTCTATTTTTTTGTCTCGTGGTAACACTACCGTTGACTGGACTGAAACTATAGCTGAAGAATCATCGGCAGCACTTTTTTTAAATTTTCTTAGGATAGAGTTCGAATCTTTCATAAACATATTCATAAGTCCAGATCCTTCATCCTCCGTATAGGCTCCATCTTCCTTCTCATTATTTTTTATTTCTTTATTCTCTTTTTTTCTTTGTATTTTTTTCCCTATAAAACGTGTTCCTATCCGTTGCCAAACCACCCTCTTTTTTTTCTCCGTTTCATCGTTTGATAATAGTTTATTCTTCACTATCACCGATAAAGTCTGGGTTACGGCTAAAACTCCGGTTGCAGAGTCCTTATTGATATTCTCTCCAGTACCAAAATGATTTTGGTCTATCAACTGTTGGATCGTTGTTCTTTCCGAGAATCCGGTTTTGCACATTCCTAGAATGAGGAGCGTTGTTGGCTCGTCACAATTTACTCTTGCCATTTTCTCTCTTATGTGTTTTTCCCAAACTTCCGGATGTTCTAGTATATTCCGCATATATATTTTAAGAGAGTCATACCTGGAATATTTAATTCTATCGAACGGGAATCCTCCCATAAGTTCCAGTAGTGCAATTCCTAAGGCCCAAACATCCCGCTTTGTCAAATCAGTTGGTGTTGTGGTGGCAGAAAATAATTCTGGTGGATTGTAGAAAGGAGTCCCACATTCATCCCCTAGTATAGGTCGTTCTTCGGTAATTTTCCTTAAAGCACCAAAATCAGCCAGCACAGCCGTATAGTCTGATCTAACTAATATGTTACCCGGTTTTATATCGCCATGGATATAATCTAATCTATGGAGCTCTTTAAGAGTACTTAACAATAAACCGAAACTTTTTGTTATAACCAGGAAAGCCAAGTTTCTATCGGTTTCGGCTATATGCTCAAGGCTTCCGTGTCGACACAATTCGGATATGATGATTCTTTTGCTAAGCTCGTCTTTTCTGTTGGAAAATATCCTTAAAAAAATTGGTAATTTCAGATCCCCGCTTCTATATAGTTCAGAATAGATAAATTCTTTTTCAATTGAATTTATTCGTTTCTTTAACACCTTCACAGCGACCCAGTCATTCAGACATATACTAAAGACTCCAAAAACCTCACCAAAGCTACCTTTGCCAAGTACTATGGTCGGCCAACCCCCTATATTCGGGGAGATATCGGCCGGAGCTAACATTTTGGCTAAACTCGAAGTTTCACTCGAGATGGAATTCGAGCTCGAACTTGAACTCGGTACTGTGATAGGTTTCCAATTTTTCTCCAGATCTGGAAACAGCAGAGGTCCATTCGGTTTTAACATTCTAACACCACATAGCTTTTCTCTGAGAAAACTAGTTTTATTTGAGATAATTATTGATTCCATATCAAACCGCCTAGCTAAAGTCTGCTGATCACAATAGCATGTATACCATATTTTACAAAAAGACAAGTTGTCTATGGATAATGGTCTCATTGTAAGCCTAAAGAGACAGTGAGGATCGGTTATGCAACGGATCTACCTAAAATTTAGTTTTGCAGATGGTCTATTTTCTACCCTATTATGTGGGAAGAAGTCTAGAATCTTCCTTCCTCTGCTGAATGTCAGAGAAGGTGAAAGGGCTTTAAACCTTCCTGTCCTCTCCCATTTTTAACTCCTTTTTCTTCCTCTCCCAGGCTTTTTAATCCCGAGGGAGGAAATAAAATCTAAGATTTTCTTCCCTCGCTGTTGAAAATAAAATGAAGTTTCTATAGAATAGGAACATCAAGTTAGGGCTATGGTAGTGTTTTAGTATGTCAGATGGAAGTTTTAGTAAAGAAGAACAAGAGAGCTATGATGCATCCTCTATAAAGATTTTGAGAGGTCTGGAGGCCGTTAGAAAGCGGCCAGGGATGTACATAGGGGATACGGACGATGGTACGGGTCTGCATCATATGGTCTACGAGGTACTGGACAACTCTATAGACGAGGCATTGGCAGGTTTCTGTGATAGGATAGTGGTCAAAATCAATGGAGACAGTTCTGTTACAGTTTTAGACAATGGCCGGGGTATCCCGGTAGATATACATCTAGAGGAAGGCAGGTCAGCGGCCGAGGTTGTTATGACAGATTTGCATGCCGGAGGTAAATTTGACCAGAATGCCTATAAGGTATCTGGCGGGCTCCATGGGGTGGGAGTCTCCGTGGTCAATGCACTATCCGACTGGCTAAAGCTCAGAATATGGAGAAATGGTCATGAATATTTTGTAGAGTTTAGGAATGGGGTAGCGCTGGCTCCTCTGGAAATGGTTGGAGACTGCGAGAAAACACGAACTGGCACAGAAGTGACATTCTATCCATCTATAGATATTTTTTCAAATATATGTTTTGACTACGGGGTTCTGGAAAGAGCTCTGAGGGAAAAAGCCTTTCTAAATTCGGGCATTCATATAGAACTTAGCGATATGAGAGAGGAAGAGGAAAAGAGCTGTATGTTTCACTATGATGGTGGTATAGTGGAATTCGTGAACTATCTAGACAAAGGGAAAGAACATCTGCATAAGCCTCTCTATGTTCATATAAATGATGCGGGAAAAGATGTGAGTTTTGAACTCTCTCTCTGTTGGAACGATGGCTACCACGAGAACCTCGTGTGTTTTACAAATAATATAAGACAGAGGGATGGCGGGACACATCTTATTGGTCTTAAGAATGCCCTGACCAGAGCAGTAAATAATTATACGGATGGCCATGAGTTTTTTAAAAAGCAAAAGATAGAACTAACAGGAGATGATGTCAGAGAGGGGCTTACGGCGATACTGTCAGTAAAAATGCCAGATCCAAAATTTTCATCTCAAACCAAGGATAAGCTGGTTTCATCAGAGATAAGACCGGTGGTAGAAAATGGAACCATGAATTTTTTGGCAAAATACTTTGAGGAAAATCCTGTAGATGCAAAGCCAATAGTTGAAAAAGCCTTCGAAGGAGCAAGAGCTAGAATAGCCGCAAGAAAGGCGAAGGAGCTTACCCGGAGAAAGGGTGCCCTCGATATCGCAAATCTTCCAGGTAAGCTGGCCGATTGCCAGGAAAAGGATCCGGCTAGGAGCGAAGTCTACATAGTCGAGGGTGATTCCGCCGGTGGCTCTGCGAAAGCCGGTAGAGATAGAAAATACCAGGCTATACTGCCTATATTTGGAAAAATACTAAATACAGAGAAATCAAGATTCGATAAAGTGCTCTCCTCGGACAAGATTGGCACACTGATTACGGCTCTTGGTACAGGTATAGGCAAAGAGGACTTCGATATCAACAAGCTTCGATACCATAAAGTCATACTTATGGCTGATGCAGATGTGGATGGTTCTCATATAAGAACTCTATATATGACATTCTTTTACCGGCATATGCCCAGAATCGTAGAGGATGGTTATCTTTACATAGCTCAGCCCCCACTTTACAGAGTGAAGCGTGGAAACAGTGAAGTCTATATAAAGAACGAGACATCCTTTAATGATTACATAATTAGAAATGCAGTGGACGGAGCTCTGCTGAGGTATGGAGACAACATCTTGACCGGAGAGGCACTAGAAAAGTATATAGTGAAGATAAACCATTTTTCTAATCTTGTTGGAGGTTTATCAAGGTTTATAGCTGGGGATGTACTCGAAGCCGCTTCCCATAGTGGAGCTTTGAGCTGCGAAATATTTGAGAATACTGAATTGCTAGAGGAGAAGGGGAAGAAAATTGTGGAGCGACTGGACTTAGTCCAGGAGGATATGGATATAAGCTGGAGTTATTCCCTGGATCCGGACCTAGCCAAAGAACTGAAAATTACCAGAAACTACAAGGGAATAAAAAATGACCATATAGTAAGCCAAAAACTAATGAATAGGCCGGAAATTCAGGAAATAAAAAAACATTGTGGTGATATTTATTCCATTTTT
>JAIRXW010000046.1 GCA_031268035.1 Rickettsiales bacterium | reverse complement strand
AAAAATTCAAAAATAATCCCGGAGAATTTGAAAAGCGCGTTGAAGAACTAATCGGTGGGATGATGCCAGAAAAGCTTCGGGAGATTTTGGGACCTATGATAAGGGGGATGCTTGTGCTTGATCCCGTAAAAAGAATAACTATGAAAGATGCTGAAAAGACCCTTTATATGGATTATTCTTTTTTTTCGACAAAAAATTATTTGTCCTCGTCTTCTTCCAGCAACTTTCAGTTCCCGCCTCCTCCCAGCAACCAAGTAAGATCTAACAACCAAGTAAGATCTAACAACCAAGTAAGATCTAACAACCAAGTAAGATCTAACAACCAAATGGCACCTGGCTATTATTCGTCCTCGTCTTCTTCCAGCAGCTCTCAGTTCCCGCCTCCTTCTAACAACCAAGTGAAATCTAACAATAACTATTCGTCCTCGTCTTCTTCCAGCAACAACCAACAATCCTTAAATAACAACCAAGGATCTGGCTTTGGTAACAACAATTATTATAATAATAATAACAACAATAACAACAATAACAACAATTATTATAATAATAACAATAACAACCAAGGATCTGGCTTTGGTAACAACAATTATTATAATAATAACAATAACAACCAAGGATCTGGCTTTGGTAACAACAATTATTATAATAATAACAATAATAACAACAATAACCCTAACAATCTAATAAATGCCGGCTATACTGGCGGCTATATATTATCATCACCGCCTTTTGGGGATTTAAATGTCAGCATAGAGAAAGAAACAAAAGAAGAAGAATCAAAAAAAATAGAATGTGAAAATTTGATCGGCGCCTCATCTGAACTGAACAAAAAAAAGTCCAATGATTTTTCCAAAAAATAGACTAGCGCAAGAACATAGGATCCCCGGTGGCAAGTAGTCTGCCGGGCAATGAATAGCAATCAAAACCATTACATTTATATTTTTCCTAAATCAATATAAAACCTATTTAGTTTTTTATTTCCGCCATCATCTAATAGCGGCAATAGCAGTAGTGGAAGTTGGGCAGGAATTTAGGTGTGCTTCGATCGGAATGGGTCGATAGACATATAGATAAAATGGAAAATTCAGATTAGACTGGGTGCGGAGCTCTCCAATTGTTGAACAATCTGCCGGGTAACGGATAGCGTTTCCCGGCAGATTATTTAGATAATTTAGTCTATTTTTTATCTATCGTAGAATAACTAGGTATTAGAATCAGAGCTGCTGCGGTTACGTTTTTTCTTGGAGGTTGTATTTTTCTCGCTTTTCTTAGTCTCTGTCTGTTCTTCGGTTTCTTCCTGTTCCTCGGTTTCTGTTTGACTAGTGCTTTTTGTTTGATTGTTATTTTTTTTCGACTTTAAATTACTTTTTCTACTATTTTTTTGTTTTTTACTCTGCCGACTGTTTTGGCTCGTTGGATTATTTTCTTCCATGGCCGTTACAGCTGTACGAAATAAAAACCGTAGACATGTGCCAATACATCCCACTGCCGTACTAGGGGCTGGGGTTGTGCTTCTCTCTGTTTCCTCCTCTTCCTCCTCTTCATTTTCTTCATTGGCTAGAAAAGTTCTTCCTCGTTGAATAATCTGCACGTTGGGTTCGTTGAATATTTCTTCCCCGAGAGTCCCATTAGAACGGCCGGGTAGCGTTATATTCTCTGGAAAATTTTCTGTCGGTGATGGCTCTGCGGTGTTTTGTATGTAGATAGTCATGGGATTGACAGTTCGTTCGATTATACTGTTGTTTCCATTGTTTTCGTCTAAAATACCGTCGATTTGTGGGCTTTCTGGTGTTATCCTTATATTTTCATTTTGATATATAAGGTTTGGGAAAAAAATCTCATTTTCGAATCCGCTGGCTCTTGCTGATCTCAAGAAACCATTAATTGTGCAGATGGTTAGTCCTAGGGATAGTCGTAGTAACGTTTTATTTTTCATAAATTACTCTTTTTTTAAGATTTAAATAAAGTACTTTATATTTTATAAATGTCAAGTTTTTTTTTAAATTATGAAATATATTTGATATTTTAATAAAAATATTATTATATGTTGTGTCATTTGTACAAACTAAAAAGAATATAAACCTTCACATATACATATAAATTTGCCTTTTATTTTAAACCACCCAGAGGACCAACATTGGTCTCGAATATGGGGGTTAATTTCCAGGAGTGTCTCTGGGTTGTAAATTTTAATAATTTAATTTGTTTGTTAATTTATTGTTCTTCTTGTACAATTTAATATAGGTTCTATTATTCACATATATGTGAATTTTACTGTTTTTATAAATAATTGTTTTCAGATGTTCTATGGCCTCCAGCGATGAAAGTAGATCTTTTTTAAAGAGGTTGGCAGACTTGTTCAGTTTTCTTGGTTTAAAATTGATATTTTTGCTGTCAAAAATTTTGCCCATGTCTGTCCTAACTTTTATCTTTGCCAGTTTAGCGGTCCTCTTTAGCCCCTTCATGACTAAAACATATTTGATTTTGGAAAATCTTAGGAGAGCTATGCCAAAACTGTCGTACGGGGAGAGAATTCTACTTATGTTTAGGATATGGTATAGTCTTGGTAGAACCGCCGGCGAATATCCCTACATCTATAGATTTAAAGATCGGAAGATTTTTGAATACACAGAAATTAGCGAAAATCTAAGAGAAATTTTAGATAAACTAAAGGGCTCAACCAAAGGAAGCATAATATTTTCTGGCCATTTGTCAAACTGGGAGATTGGTCTAAGAGCTCTAAAAGATTACGGTCTAAAGGTTGCTGTCATATTTAGAAGGTTGAACAATCCTCTTCTGGAGCCAGAATACTCCGAAAATATTAGAAAAAAGCTTGGAATAAACATGATTGCGAAACAGGATGGGGCGGCTTTCAGCATAGTAAAAAGTCTCAGAAAAGGGGAAAATGTCGTTATTCTAATGGACCAGAGAGACGAGATGAATGGCGTGCTGATTGATTTTTTTGGTCGCAAGGCCTTCACCGCAAGATCAATTTATATTATAGCGAAAAAAATGGATATTCCCGTCTATGGTATGAGAGTTGTTAGGAAGGGCATGACCTCATCAAAATTTCTTCTGGATGCCGACAGAGAATGCTTCAGAGCCAAAAATATGAGCGAAGAGGAATTTCTAACATGTATAAATGGTGTTCTGGAAAAATGGATAGAGGAACACCCGGAACAATGGTTCTGGATCCACAACAGGTGGAAAACATAGCCTCCTCCGAATCCTTCGGGGATAAAAATATTTTATGGTCTATTCCAGAGAAAAATCTCTACTCTTAGAATCCACTTTATTTTTGACAGTTTCAATGAAACTCGCTAGAGCCATCGGGGTTGTTTTCTGTTGGCCAAAAATCCTCACACTGATAGTGTCATCCTTCTCTTCATTTTTGCCTAAAATTAGCAGATAGGGGATCTTTCGCAGAGATATTTCTCTCACCTTATAGCTTATTTTCTCATTGGAAATATCTAGAATAGCTCGAATATTATTATCTCTAAGCCTTTTGAAAACTTTCTCAGCATAATTCTGAATATCACTGGTTATAGTCGCCACGCAGGCCTGAATTGGATTGAGCCAGAGTGGAAATTTTCCTTCGGTGTGCTCGATAAGAATCCCTAAAAATCTCTCGATGGAACCAAGAATGGCTCTATGCAGCATTATTGGCTCACGTTTTTCTCCGTTTTTGTCCACATAACTTATGTTAAATCTTTTCGGAAGATTCATATCAAGCTGCAGTGTTCCAGCCTGCCAATCCCTGCCAAGGGCGTCCTTAAGGACAAATTCTAGTTTTGGGCCGTAGAAAGCGCCTTCGCCTGGAAATAGGGTATAGTCAAGACCTATTTTGTTTAGAGTGTCTACCAAATTTTTCTCAGCTATATCCCAAATATCGTCACTTCCTATTCTATTTTTTGGTCTTGTGGATAGCTTTATTCTGATATTTTCTCGGAAGCCAAAATCTCTATAGATATCTAGAATAAATTTTGTTACCTCTATACATTCCGTCTCCAACTGTTCTGGAGTACAGAATATATGGGCATCATCCTGGGTGAATTCTCTAACCCGTAAAAATCCATTCAAAGCTCCGCTGGCTTCGTATCTGTTGACCCTGCCAAACTCGGCCATTCTAATGGGTAGGTCCTTGTAGGACTTCAAACCCTGTTTATATATTAAAATTCCACCTGGACAACTCATTGGCTTAACACAAAACTGTTTTCCATCCTCCGTCATACCAGAATAGTTATGTTCTCCATAGAGTTTCCAGTGCCCTGAAGTTTCCCAGAGAGATCTATCCATTATTCTTGGTGTTGATACCTCTATATATTCGTTTTCCTCCTGTTTTCTTCGGATATGATTAACCAGTGTATTAAATATAAAAAATCCATTTGGATGATAGAACGGTGCTCCCGATGCGAATTCATGTTCAAAGTGGGCCAGGTCCATAGCCCGGCAAATCTTTTTATGATCCCTTTTTTCGGCCTCTTCGAGCATTTTTAGATAGTCTTCCAGGGCCTCTGCGGTGTTCCAGACAGTTCCATAGATTCGTTGGAGCATCTTATTTTTGCTATCTCCACGCCAATAGGCTCCAGCTACCTTTAGCAGTTTCAGGTGTTTCACATAGCCGGCCGAAGGAACATGTACACCTCTGCAGAGATCAATAAATTTACCAACTCTGTAGACACTGATGGTTTCGTTATCCGCTATACTTTCGATCAGCTCTACCTTATAGGGCTGCCCCTGTTCCGAAAAATATCTAACGGCCATATCCCTCGACCATTCCTCTCGGACAAAACGCTCGTCTTTTTTAACCAGTTCTGTAATTTTCAATTCGATTTTTCCGAGATCATTCTCTGAAAAATTCTCACTCACATCAAAATCATAGTAAAAACCATTCTCTATTGCGGGCCCCAGAGCGAATTTTACGTCGGCGCCATAGAGCTCCTGCACAGCATAGGCTAGCAGATGAGCTGCGGAGTGTCTAAGTATCTCCAGGCCCAGATTACTGTTTATATTGACAAAATTTACCGTTACCTCAGTGGGGCTTTTGGCCAGCGTGGCCGAAAGGTCGAATATTTTATCGTTCATAGTGAATGCTACGGTTGTCCTAGCCGCATCTTTGGCTAAAATTTTCAACAGCTGATAGCCGTTTAAATTCCGATCGATCTCAAATATTTTACCGAGATATTCCACCTCAATTTTGTCTAACATTTTTCAGTACTGATTATTAGTAATCAAAAATAAATAACACGGATCATTCTGTACTGTATTTTTAATAATTCAATGGTCAAAATCCAAAAGCGGCCGAAAATTTGTTAGAAAAATTAATAACATACCCGCTCTAAAAATAATTTTTCAGAAATGTTATTTATACACTAAACATTCCGTCAAAGCTAACACAAATTCTTCGGTGCCCCACAGGGCGTCCAGCTGAGAGCCTTTGGCCATCAGGGGAATTGGATAAATTAGTTTCCAAATGTTTATACTAAATAACAGGGGAAAATTATTCTTTTAAAAAAATAACTGTTGATTTTTAATATAAATTTTCTATAATATTTCCGCATTAAAAATAATTTGAAAAAAAATGACCGATAACAGTATAATTAATCAGGGCTACGATTCTAATTTATACCAAGTTATATTGAGAAAACTTTTAGAGATCAGAATCAATCAGATAGTGAAAGAGACAGATGGAGGAGGGGACAAAAGGAAAGAGGCAAAACTTGAAAAACTGCTTGCCTATCGAGGAGAAAAAGAGATTGAAAGTTCTGCGGTGGATAGTTTCGTCGAAGATAAAGAGATTCAGCTTATAACTGATGAAATGCCCGAACTATTACCGGATCTAGGAGGAAAACTTATTATGGGCAACAGATCGTTGTCTGCAAATAAAAAAACTTTAGAAAAAAATCTAGACCCAAAAGAGGGAGGACAAAATATTATCTATGTTACTGGTGTGGATAAGAGTGGTTCTAGCGGAGGGAATCATTATGTTGCGGCGAGAGCCTTTAGAGATCTCTCCAGTGGTGGAATTGTAGTGCTCTATAGGGATTCCTTTGGTGGCCAGCCAGGTGCAGAACTCAGGAAATACATTCAAAGTCAATTTAGTGGAGATATAAGGCTTGTAAGCATAGAAAATCAGGATGGTGTTCTGAAGCAGAGCGATTCCACAACCTGCGGGCCAAGAGTCCTGGCCACTGTGGCAGTTGGTGGCCTATTCGATAGAATGATGGACGCAATACAGAAATCAGGAGGTATGGATAAATTCATCGAGGGAAATAAAAGTAAACCTACGATAAAAATATCTATGGAATCTTTCCAAGGGACAAAGACAGAAAAAGAGGAAGAAGATGCGCCAATGTTTAAAAAGGCCCCTGAAAGTTTGGTAAAAATGAATAAATCTGTATCAGCAGAATCGTCAGCAAAGTCAGAGAAGGTGGTAATAGAGGAAAAGGAAAAAGAAGAGGATAAGGAGAGATTAAAGCAGAAGGAGGATAAGGAGAAGGAAGTAGAAATGAAGAGGGAAGCAGATAACAAGGTATTATCACTAACAACGCCAACAATAACACCAACGACAACACCGGCGACAATAACAACGCCAGTTAAAAAGGACGACGAGAACATCAACAACAAGATTGGCAGCGTCAAAAAAAACAACACGAACACAAATAACAATGCCCTCACTACCAAGAGCAGAGAGGAGAAGGAAGAGGCAGATAAAAACAAAGAGGGAAAGGAAGAGAACAACAACAGCGGCAATAACGGCGACAACGAGGCAGAGGGAGACGAAGATGTAATGATACTGCTGGAAGAAATATTTGACGATGATAAAACAGAACAAAAGAAAAATAAAAAGGGAGAGACAGAGGTAAAGGGGAAGAGAGAGGAAAATAACGGCATCAATGATAGCGGCAAGAAAGAGAAAGAGGAGGGTGGAGAGAAGGAGAAACCTGTGCCAGAATCATCGGAAGCTCTAAAGACGAGAGTTAGGGATATATTCCAGCCAGCTGTTGAAGCCAATAATAAAGGCTCTGAAGATAGGAAGAAAGTAAATGAAAAAATTGATACTCTAGCTGATATTATTTTTAGCGGTCAGACAACTGAGCCAGATAGTAAGGCCCAAAAGAACGATTTTGTTTTTGAGACAGATCTTCATGGGGATATGAAGGCCTTTTTGGATACTCTACTCAAAAATGGTATGGTAGAATATAATCCCAAGAATCCCACTGGAATAGTGTTCTGTGATCCACAGGGAAACGAAGAGTACACTCTAGGAGACCTCGAAGCCGAAAAAGACAAGCTCTCCTCTGAAGAGTTCACAGAGCTGATGGACCGCATCCAAATGTTGCCGGATGTAGTGCCAACGGAGAAATTCAAAAATTATATAAACTGTGGAGATTTTCTCGACAGAGGGGGTCAGTCCGAACAGATGATCCCTCTGGTTACACGTCTGTGCAGGAAATTCAAAGGCCAATTCCCAGACTCCAGAATGCCAACATTTCTTACTGGAAATCACGAGGTTTTCTATGTAGATAGTGATAAGGAGAACGCCATTGAAAATGGCGGGAACTTTCTATTAGCATTAGATGAGGAACAAAAAAATAAAAAATTTAAAGCAACAGCTTCACTCGTAAGAAAAGCTGTCTATGACGGAACACTGAAACTCGCCAGCAGTAAGGGAAATACCCTATTTTCGCACACCGTAGTCACTAAAGATATGGTGAAGAGTTTGGCAGAAAATTTATCGGAGCTATCCAAGGATCCAGGTTTAGCTGAGGCTCTGTGGCCTGATGCAAAAAAATTAGTGAAGAAAACAGCAAAAATATTTAGAAAGTTAGATAAGCTCATTAGGGATAATAAAAAATTTGAAGAAAAGGAAATAAGAGAGCTCGTTTCCGCCCTTAATAATTTTAATATCCTAAGAACCAAACTAGTCGAAAGACGAGAAAAATTTTACGATGAATCCAAGCACTTGCTTCCATATTTAGACGGAGAAATGAAGTTGATTGATATTATGAGTAGGGGCGGTAGAGGTAGTTTAACTTGGCAGAGAAGAGACTACACTAGAGAGTCCGATCTAATTAGCGGCATAAAATACGTTGTGGGCCATGATGCTATAGAGTTCAACCAGAAAAACCTGGGTTTCAATAATAAAGTTTTTTATGCAGATACTGGAAGATCATCGGGTTACAACAACGGAACAACCAAAGCCAGTTATTTCCATTGTGACAGGTCGGCTTTCGAGGGTTCTTCTTTTGAAGAAGGAGACATCAAACAGGTAAAAGAAACCATAGGCCCTGGAGACATAAAAAAACAGGTTGAAAAAGGATGGAAATTTTTCGAGAAAAGTAGAATCAAAAAAAGAAACAATGTTAAAGCCCTAATCTTAAAATTGCGAGAAAAGGTGATTATGCTTAGAAAAAAAATAGTTAATTTTGGCCGGAAAATAGTAGCATTTATATTTAAAATAAAATTCTTAAAAAGGAATAAAAATAATTCAGAAGAATTGTTTCAAAATAAAAAGGTTAGCAAGAAAAAAGCTCGACAAAAAAAGAAAATTATGAGTTTACAGAGATTCGGAAAACAGTTTAAAAAATTAAATCAGGTGAAAAACAACTTAAAATTTAATAGATTTAAAAAGAATAAAAAGAATTCAAAAAAATTGTTTCAAAATAAAAAGGTTAGCAAGAAAAAAGCTCGACAAAAATCGCGAAAATTGAAAGAGCAGGCTAATAAATTAAATCAGATAAAAAATAATTTGAAATTAAGTAAACTAAAAAATATTACAAAGGACCTTGAAAGTGGATATTGTAAGGGATACTAATTCATCCCGTAGGTCGGACAAATTCCCTAGAAGTTAGAAAAAATATCAGAATAGTTGAAAGGTCTATAGGCTAGTTTAACCTTCCCGGGCGTCCAGCCGAGAGTCTTTGGCCATCGGGGAAATTGGATAAATTAGTTGCACATTATAGTTGCATATTAATTATAACGTTCTATATTATATCGCATATATAAAAATATTGTTCTGCCTCATTTGTAGATTAAAATTTTAAAAAAGAGGTGGGGAAAAAGGTACTGCATATGGATACTAAGGATATAGAAAAAGCTCTGCAAGGAGCGGGATTTAATAGCTCTATCAAAGAAGTTACCCACATAGGTGAGGGGAATTATGGCAACGTCTATAAAGTGGTGATGCAAGATCGCTCTGAGCCTTTGGCCGCTAAAGTACCCAAAAAAAAATCCATCTTTCCTGATGAGGGAGAAGTTGCATTTTTGGGTTTTTTAAACGAAGAAGACAATTCAAAAAATTGTCCTGCCTCCGTGGCAAGAATTCGAGCCATTGACGGAAATATTGTTATAATGGATTATGTCGAAGGACTAAGTTTGGATGAGCTGGTAGAAAAAGCAGACGAAAAAAAGGAGGCTGTTTGTGACATCCTTGGTGGGCTTGGAGATACAGTCTCTTTTGTAAAAAATTTACTTGGGGGTGTAGGTTTTTTAAATGGTAAAAATTATATCCACGGAGATATAAAATGTTCAAATATCCTGGTTTCAGGAACAACCCCTCCTGAAAAAGGATCACTATACTCCAAGACAGTAAAAGATGTGTCCAAACCAAGCGCTAAAATTATTGATTTTGGTTTCTTTAGAGAAGCTGAATTTGCAAGCCGCCGTTGTGGTACTCTACTTTATGCAGCGCCGGAGATATTAAAGGCATATGGAGATGGGCTGCCTTACGATAATTCAAAGGTTGATACATGGGCCCTGGGGATCACTCTTCTAACAATTTTCAGTGAGGCTAGGTATCCCAATGGGATAAATTTTACTGGTGGAAATGACTTTTGGGAAACGGTAGCAAGATTTAAAAACCTAGGAGAAAACCCCGAAAAATTTAAAGAGCGCGTTGAGGAAGTAATCGGCCTGATAGAACCACGAGAGCTCCAGGATATTTTGGAACCTATGATAGAGAAGATGCTTGTATTTGATCCTGCACAAAGAATAACTATGAAAGAGGCTGAAGATATTCTTGATAAAAATTATTCTCTACATTTGGAAAAGAATAATTTACTTTCATCATTATCGAATAATAACAACATCAACAGTATTAATAACAACAAGAAAGAGGAAGAGATAGAGGGGAAGGTAAATAAAAATAACGAGAAAATAGAACAAAAAAAGGAGAAAGAAAAAGAGAGAAAAAAATCAGCCACCTCTGATGATACTAAAGTAGCCACCTTCTCATCTTTCGCAAAAAGCAGCATTATGACTACTTCAGACTCCTCCCCTGATGGCTATAAAGCAGTTACCCCCTCATCTTTACCTGAAAGCGGTGTCATTAAGGTTTTTAGAAAGGCTAAATCTACCAACGACGCACCAGATGGGCCAGGGAAAAATCCTTCGGGAATGCCTAAGAATGCGTCCTTAGGAAAATCTGATAATAAGACAATCTAATAACGGGCTGAAAAGTGTATAATAGAATAGATAACAAAAATCCCAGGAGTGCGTATCCCGTCTTCAAAAATTCCCCCGATATTTTCCCGAGCGTCCAGCCGAGAATCTTTGGCCATCGGGGGAATTGGATAAATTAGTTGCACATTATAGTTGCATATTAATTATAACGTTCTATGTTATATCGCATATATAAAAATATTGTTCTGCCTCATTTGTAGATTAAAATTTTAAAAAAGAGGCGGGGAAAAAATGAGAAATCTATGTCATATAAGATTATATCAGAGGCGGAAGCTCAAAATAAAAAGCCTGCGCCAGAAAGTATAAAGACGAGAGTTAGGGACCTATTTGAATCAGCTGTTGAAGTTAATAATGAAGACTCTGAAGATAGGAAGAAAGTAAATGAAAAAATTGATACTCTAACTGATATTATTATCAGCTGTCAGGTAATCAGGCCAGATGGTAAGGCCAAAGAGAACGAATTTGTTTTCGAGACAGATCTCCACGGAGATATGAGGGCATTTTTGGATACTCTGCTCAAAAATGGCATGGTGGAATATGATTCCAGCAATCTCACTGGAATAGTGTTCTGTGATCCAAATGGAGATCTAGAGTACACTCTAGAGGAGCTCGAAGATAAAAAGAAAACTCTCTCCATCGAGGCTTTTACAGAGCTGATGGACCGCATCCAAATGTTGCCGGCTGTAGTGCCAACGGAGAAATTCAAAAATTATATAAACTGTGGAGATTTTCTCGACAGAGGAGAACAGTCTGAACAGATGATCCCTCTGGTTACACGTCTATGTAAAAAATTCGGAGAAGAATTCAAAAATTCCGAAAAGGGGCCAACAATTCTTATGGGAAATCACGAGGTTTTCTATGTAGATCGTAATGAAAATGGAGCCTTTGAAAATAGCGGGAACTTTCTATTGATAGCTACTCCAACCATTTACGACACAAAAACCATTGAAAAATTTAAAACGATAACTTCACTCACAAGAAAAGCTGTCTATGACGGGACACTGAAACTCGCCAGCAGTAAGGGAAATACCCTGTTCTCGCATACCGTAGTCACTAAAGCTATGGTGAAGAGTTTGGCAGAAAATTTATCGGAGCTATCTAAGGATCCAAATTTAGCTGAGGTTCTGGACCCTAAAGAGGTGGAAAGAGCAAAGGAAACAGCAGAAACATTTGAAAAGCTGAATAATTTAATTAAAGAGGGTAAAGAATTCAAAGAAGAGGACATAAAAGATCTCGCCTCTGCCCTCAATAATTTTAATATCCTGAGAACCAGACTAGTCGAAAGACGAGAAAAATTTTACGATGAACCCGAGCGCTCGCTTCCATATTTAGACGGAGAAAAGAGGTTGATTAATATTATGAGTAGGGGTGGTAAAGGTAGTTTAACTTGGCAGAGAAAAAACCAAACTTTAGAGTCTGATCTAATCAAGGGCATAAAATACGTTGTGGGCCATGATGCTGTGAGTTCCAAAGATATTTTTAATAGTCAAGTTCTTTATGCAGATACTGGAAGATCATCGGGTTACAACAACGGAACAACCAAAGCCAGTTATTTCCATTGTGACGAATCGGCTTTCGAGGGTTATTTTTTCAAGAAGGAACATATCTATCAGGAAAAAGAAATCATAGGACCCAAAAAATTGGGGGGTCGAGTCAAAGAATTTGGATTATTCAGGGGGCTCAAAGAAAAAATAGTTAGTTTATTCCGAAAAATGGCAACACTTACATCTAAAGTGGAATTCCTTGAAAGGAATAAAAATAATTCAAAAAAATTGTTTCAAAATAAAAATGTAAAGAAGAATAGAGCCCAACAAATAAATAGAAGGATGAATCTGCGGAAATCTAAAAAGCAAGTTATAAATTTTTATCAGGTAAAAAATAATTTGAAATTAAGTAAACTAAAAAATATTACAAAGGACCTAGAAAGGGAAATTAAAGTGGGAACTAATTTATCCCGTAGGTCGGGCAAATTCCCTAGAAGGTAGAAAAAATATTAGAATAGTTGAAAGGTCTATAGGCTAGTTTAACCTTCCCGGGCGTCCAGCCGAGAATCTTTGGCCATCGGGGAAATTGGATAAATTAGTTTCCAAATGTTTATACTAAATAACAGGGGAAAATTATTCTTTTAAAAAAATAACTGTTGAATTTTAATATAAATTTTCTATAATATTTCCGCATAAAAAATAATTTGAAAAAAAATGACCGATAACAGTATAATTAATCAGGACACTGACCATAAGTTATACCAAGCTATATTGGAAAAACTTTTAGAGATCAGAGCCGCCCAGACATTGGAAGAGATGGACAGAGGAGAAAGGGGAGGGAAAGAGGCAAAACTTAAAAAACTGCTTGCCTATCGAGGAGAAAAAGAGATTGAAAGTTCTGCGGTGGATAGTTTCGTCGAAGATAAAGAGATTCAGCTTATAACTAATGGGATGCCCGAACTATTACCGGCTCTAGGAGGAAAACTTATTATGGGCAACGAAGTGTTGTCTGCAAATAAAAAAACTTTAGAAAAAAATCTAGACCCAAAAGAGGGAGGACAAAATATTATCTTTGTTACTGGTGTGGATAAGAGTGGTTCTAGCGGAGGGAATCATTATGTTGCGGCGAGAGCCTTTAGAGATCTCTCCAGTGGTGGAATTGTAGTGCTCTATAGAGATTCCTTTGGTGGCCAGCCAGGTGAAGAACTCAGGAAATACATTCAAAGTCAATTTAGTGGAGATATAAGGACTGTAAGCATAGAAAATCAGGGTGGTGTTCTGGAGCAGGACGATTATACAACCTGCGGGCCAAGAGTCCTGGCCACTGTGGCAGTTGGTGGCCTATTCGATAGAATGATGGGCGCAATACAGAAATCAGGAGGTATGGATAAATTCATCGAGGGCAATAGAAGTGAAAGCATGATAAAAATATCTGTGGAATCTTTCCAAGGGGCAAAGACAGAAAAAGAGGAAGAAGATGCGCCAATGTTTAAAAAGACCCCTGAAAGTTTGGTAAAAATGAATAAATCTGTATCAGCAGAATCGTCAGCAAAGTCAGAGAAGGTGGCAATAGAGGAAAAGGAAATAGAGATGCTAATGCCTAAAAAGATCCAGGAGGGGGAAAAAAAGGAGAAATCTATGTCAGTGAAATCACCAGTAGTATTACCAGAAGAATTGGAAGCTTTAAAGAAGAGAATTAGGGATATATTCCAGCCAGCTGTTGAAGTTAATAATGAAGACTCTGAAGATAGGGAGAAAGTAAATGAAAAAATTGATAATTTAACTGATATTATTGTCAACGCTAGGACAATTAAACCAGATAATGTGGCCAAAGATAACGAATTGGTTTTTGAGACAGATCTCCATGGGGATATGAAGGCCTTTTTGGATACTCTGCTCAAAAATGGTATGGTGGAATATGATTCTAAAAGTCCAAACGGGATATTGTTTTTTGATACATTAGAATACAAAGCATATACTTTGGGAGCTATCGAAGGTTTAAAAAATAATATCCTCTACCCCCTCGAGCTTTTTATATGGTTTATGAATCGTGTCCAAATGTTGCCGGCTATAAATCCAACGGAGGAATTCAAAAATTATATAAACTGTGGAGATTCTGTCGATAGGGGGGAGCAGTCTGAGCAGATGATCCCCCTAGTTGTATATCTGTGTGGAAGATTCAAAGCAATATTTCCAAAATCCGAAGAGCATCCAACAATTCTTATAGGAAATCATGAGGGTCTCTATATTGATGGAAATATAAATGGTGCCATTGAAAATGGTGGGAACTTTCTACTGACAGCAGAAAATTCCGATGGAAGAGCAGACTCTAACAATATAAAAAATCGTGAAAAATTTAAAATGATGGCTTCTCTTATAAGAAACGCTATCTGTGGAAAAACACTAAAACTTGCCTACAGCGAAGGAAATACCCTGTTCTCGCATACCGTAGTCACTAAAGCTATAGTGAAGAATTTGGCAGAAAATTTATCAAAGCTATACAAAAATTTAGGTCAAGATGATACTCTTCTGGAAAAAGACGGTAAAAAATTAGATCTAGAGGATAAATTAGATCTAGAGGATACTCCTCGGAGAGAAAGCGGTAAAGAAGCATTGGAGAGAATAATGAAAACGTTTGAGCAGTTAAATGACTTAATTGAAAAGAAGACAAAATTCGGAGAAAATGAAATAAAAATGCTCGTTTCTGCCCTCAATGGCTTTAATATCCTGAGAACCAGACTGACGGTAAATCGAAAAAAAGAAATAGAAAAAGAAAAAGCTAAGAAAGCTAAGGGCAAAGATATAAGGCTATATCCAGGCGAAGAGGGGTTGATTGCGATTATGCGGGAAAAAGAAGGTTTAACTTGGAAGAGAAAAGAAGAAACTTCTGAAGATGAACTGATCGATGGTATAAAATATATTGTGGGGCACGATATTATAACGGCTAGCCAAACAAACCTAAATCCTAGGACTAATAATAGAGTTTTTTATGCAGATACCGGAAGATCGTCATATTACTACCCTGACAAAAAAACCAGAGCCAGTTATTTTCATTGTGATAAGTCTGTTTTCAGTGAGGGTGTTTCTTTTGCGGGGAAAGAAATCCATCAAAAAAAAGAATTAAAGGGAGATATGATATTGGATCTGGGGAGAGATACCCAACGAGAAGAAGAAACCACAGAAGCCAAAGAATCGGAAAATAAGATTGGAAAAGAACCGGAAAAAATAGATAATTCTAACCGGGAAACGACATTAATAAAAATCCCTAAAAATGAAACTCCAAGTTTGCAGGGAATTGAAAATAAGTCTGAAGAATTAAAACAAACAGGAGACAATTTGAATTCAAACAAAAATTTTTTAGAAAAGCTAGAAGATATTTCTGGGAAATTTGGTTCCTTAAATGGGCCAGGTAACAATCTCTCAAAAACTTGATACCCTTAATGGGTTGGGCAACTCCACGGGGGGTAGAAAAAACATCAAAAATAGCCAAGAAGGCCTATGGAAATAATTGGAAAAGGTCCACAGGATTTAAAAATAGGGTGCTCTAGGATCATTAGTTCTTCCCGGGGCTCCCCGGAGGAATGCGAATATAGAATGGACTTCCATCTGGGCTAGTTGAAGCATAGATTGTCTTCAGCTAAGAAAAATTGTAAAGCCTGAGAATGCAACAAAGAAGTCAAATATTTATAAAACCCAACTGTGGTGGTGAATTCTATGGATATGCAAATATTTTTAACGTGGAAGATAGCCAGGGTGACATTATATTAAATGGGGCCTTCTCCAAAACTCTGAGAAAAAACAGAGAAATAAAACTTCTGTTACAACACAGACAAAGGGATGTTATTGGGTGTATATCTTCTCTGAAGGAAGATTTTTTAGGTTTATATGTTGCAGGTAAAATTGATAGAGGAAGCAAATTAGGCGATACAGTGTATGGCTATGTGAAAAGTAATTTGCTGAATGGTTTGAGTATAGGCTATATTGCTGATGATTGTCATCGTGATGGGAGGGGGAGAAGAATTATAGAATCAGTGGATCTTCTGGAGATAAGTTTAGTTTCTTCTCCGGCTAACAGATTTTCCAAAATAATTTATTGCAAATCCAAGTGGATGGGCGATGATTTAGCCAAATGCAAAATGCATCTTTTTTCAAAACATATTGATTAAAAATATTTGTTTAAATACTATTAGACACCGGGTCAATTGTATTTACACATGTCGGGTACTTTAAAACAAAAAATTACAATTCTAGGAGCTGGAGCATTGGCTAGTGCTGTGGCTAATATTGTTGCCGAAAATGGCTACGAGGTTGTTCTATATTCTAATGAAGAAAGTTCCATTAGCGAAATCAATGCTGAACACAGCAATGGCAAATATGTTAGTGGTAAACTCCATAGCAATATAACAGCTACGGTTAATGTGGTGAAAGCTCTCGAGCAGGCGGTCGTCATTTTTATAATCCTTCCATCAAAGGTTGTGGCTGGACTCCTGGGTGAAATAGCGAAACTTGGCCAGAAAAATTTTAGAGAAAAGTTTGTAATATTCACTAAGGGCCTGGACGAACAGTCCGGAGAATTTTTCAGTGATATGATTCCCAGATATTTCCCCGGTTCAGAGGTGGCAGTGTTTTCGGGTCCAAATTTTGCCGAGGAAATTTTTGAAAAAAAAGTGACCGTAACAACTCTGGCTACGAAAAATAGAAAATTTTTCGATGAACTAATTCAGGTTATGCGCTGCGATTTTTTAACCATCACATATTTTGACGATCCCATAGCGGTCCAGCTGTGTGGTCTGGTCAAAAACGTGGCAGCTGTAATTTGTGGAATTATAGAGGGTCTTGAGATGGGGAAAAATGTCTTTTCATTCCTAATAATGAAAACGCTCTGGGAGATAATGAGTTTCTGCAAGTTGTTTCATCGCAACGAGAATGTACTCCTAACCCCTGCCGGCATAGGCGACATAGTTTTGACCTGCACAAGTCATAAGTCTAGAAATTTTTCCTCTGGCCTTAGAATAGGACGTGGAGAAAAGGTCGAAGATATTTTTAAAAATACCAGCACCACTCTGGAGGGCATAGGCAATGCTAGAAGCCTATATAATATGTCCACAAGATTTAAAATGGAAAAAACCATTGCTGAACTTCTACTGAATATAATCGAGAATTCGCCCAGCAGAGAGCAGCTTTCGGAGGCTATAGTTGAATATCTGACCCACAGAGTCTGACCCATAGAGAAAAAAATCTAGTCCAGAATTAGAATAGGTTTCGGGAATCGACGGCTTTCCATTCGGCTAGAAACCTATTCAGGTGTTTCTGGTTTTGCTCACCGAGATACTTTTTTAGATCGCGATTCATGTTAAAAAAATCATCCATTTCTATAGTGCCCCTTAGAAGAGCGTAGTTAAGATAGATTAGATATGTGCTGAGAACATCCGTTTCGCAGTAGTCATCTATTTTCTTCAGCTCTCCGGAATCAAACATGGTAGTTACCTTTGATCCATCAACATCATCAATTTTTCCTGGGACTCCTAAAATACTGCAAACTTCGTTCATTCTGCATTTGGCCGATAAACCAAAATCAGAGAGAGTTTCCAATAGATCACAATGCCAGTCTGTAGAATATCTGCTGCTATAGCTGTTCCATTTGTCGCCACTTTTAAATAATTTTTCAGCTGTTAGGGTGTGCTTCATTGCCCTGTATTTAAGAACCGGGAGATCAAAAGTTCTTCCATTATAGCTCACCAACCGCGGCAGGTGATCACAGACATAACTAAAGAACTTTTCCACCAGTTCTTTCTCTGTATTTCGAAGACTAGACAGAGTACTCAGCTTGATATTTCTATAGTATTCGTAGCCGTTGTTTTTACCTATATCAGCCACCAGCAAAGCTATGGACACTATTCTGTGGAATGGTTGTCTAGGAAACGGATTTCCCCCCGAAACAGCAATATGATACTGCTCTATTTCCTCTCTCATATCCTTCACGTTGTCTGTTCTGCTGCCTGTCAGAGCAGCTAAAACATCCGTGTCTGGAATTGTCTCTATATCAAAAACAAGCAATTTATCCAGCACGCCCTTCCCGAAAAAAATGAAATTTTATGCCAAGATAGCTTTCCCCGATCTATTGTCAAACGACGGGGCACATTAACAGAACATATTTAGTCCAGAAAAAATCATCCTCCAGATCTACTGTGACTAGCTAATTTCCCTCTGTTCCTAGCTATGTTTTTATTTTTGCCTTTGTTTTTGTCTATAATTTTTTTTCTTTTTCTGTCCTGATAGCCAATTATCAGCCAATTAAAAGCTTCTTCCACAGTATCCAGCGGAACTATGTTTAGTTTTTCTTTTACATTGTCTGGGATTTTTTCCAAATCTTTGACATTTTCTCTGGGAATGAGCACATGCTTTATATCACCCCTTAGGGCCGCCAAAAGTTTTTCCTTAAGTCCTCCTATAGGTAAAACCTTACCGGTGAGAGTTATTTCTCCGGTCATAGCCGTGTCATTTCTGACCTTTAGACCAGCTAGGGCCGACATTAGCGCCACGGACATGGCCACTCCGGCGGATGGGCCATCCTTTGGCGTCGCCCCCTCCGGAACATGGAGATGGAAATCATATTTATTGAATATTTTAGAATTAATATGCATATTACCAGCGCAGGATCTTACGTAGCTAAAGGCAGCTTCGGCTGATTCCTTCATAACATCACCAAGTTTACCTGTTATGAGAATTTTACCATTGCCATCGAATTTTAGGGCCTCTACATGAAGAATATCTCCTCCAAAATCGGTGTAGGCCAACCCCGTTGAGACTCCTATAGCCTCTTCCTTGTTTGCCTTGTTATAGAAGTTCTTCTCAACGCTCAGATAGTCTTTTAGATTGTCTTCGCCTATTTCTATTTTTCCTATGTTGTTATTTTCCACTATTTTTCTGGCGCTTTTTCTCATTAGTTTTTCTAAATTTCTTTCCAGATCTCTTACTCCAGCTTCGGCCGTATAACTTCTTATGATTTTAAGTATTGCCTCATCAGTTATAGAGAATTCTCTATCCTCGAGTCCATTGTTATCCAGTTGCTTTCTAACAAGGTGATTTTTAGCTATATGTAATTTTTCATCTTCGGTATAGCCGGATAATTTTATAACCTCCATCCTGTCCTGAAGCGCCGAAGAAAGATTATGGAGGCTATTTGCCGTTGATACAAACATTATGTTGGATAGATCATATTCCAGTTCCAAAAAATTGTCGCTGAAGGCGTTATTCTGTTCAGGATCTAGCACCTCCAGTATAGCAGAGGCAGGATCTCCCTGATAATCATAGCTCATTTTATCTATTTCATCCAATAATATCAGCGGATTATTAGTTTTCGCCCTCCGGATGGATTGGATTATTTTGCCTGGCATGGCGCCAACATAGGTCCGTCTGTGGCCCCTTATTTCAGCCTCGTCTCTTATTCCTCCGAGGGATATCCTGATATATTTTCTATTGGTGGCCTCGGCTATAGATTTTGCCAGAGATGTTTTGCCTACTCCTGGAGGTCCGACAAGACAGAGAATAGAACCGTCTAGCCTTTGGGTTTTTTCGAAAACTGCTATAAATTCTAGAATTCTTTCTTTTATATCTTCCAGACCATAGTGGCCCAGATTAAGTATGTTCTCCGCTGACTTTATATCGTTTTCAAGTTTAGTATTATTATTCCAAGGGAGGCCCACGATCCAATCTAAATAATTTTTTATACAGGAGTATTCTGGCGAAAAAACTGGAGTAATTTCTAATTTACTTATCTCCTGATCAAACTTTTCTTTCACCTCCTCTCGGACAACCAGAGATTTCATTTTAATTTTAAGAGAATTGATGTCTGTCCTGATATCATCATCCAGTAGGGTGTCGTCATTCTCATTGAGTTCGCTTCTAATGACCTTGAGTTTTTCTTTCAGAAAGAATTTTTTCTGGGTTTCTTGAATTTTTTTGTCTATTTTCTCGTTAATTTTCTTTTCAACATCCATCAGATTTATTTCGATCTCTAGAAACTGATTTAATTTTATGTATTTTTTCAAAAAACTTTTTTCTTCTAGAATACTCTGTTTAAATTCAATGTCTATGTTAAGAAGATTGGTTATTACATAGAGCACATCTGCATCATTTTCTAGAGTTTTAAACAGGGCCCTGAAATCAAGGGCGTTTTTAGTGTAAAATCGTAAAAAATCCTCTGCCTTATTTATAACAATTTTCCTTGTTCTATCTAGCTCCTCCTCATTATCCTTTATTTTTGAATTTTTTATAGGACTAGTGGTACAGGCCATATGTCCCGAATCCTCTATTAATATTTTGCAGAGTCGTTGATTTTCCAGGCCCCTGACAAACAGTCTAAGATCTCCGCTAGGCGTGTTAAGTTTTTGCGTTATTTCGCACAGCGTACCCACGTCAAAAAATTCCTCTTCCTCCTCTTTTTCTTCGCTTGTATTTTTACTAATTTTATTCCTATGAGCTATGCAGAACACCTGTTCATTATTTAAAAAGGCCCTCTCCACAGTTAAAATATAACTCTTACTCGCCACGGACAGAACCGTCGTCACCCCAGGGAATATTACCATATCTCTCAGGGGTAGTAGCGGGTGCACTTTCTTTGTTAGCAAACCCATTTGACATTTTCCTCATTTTCTTTTGTGATTCTTATCCCTAATTTACCATTAATTTCGTCATAGTCAACAACAATTTTTTCTATATCATTGTCAGATGGAGCGCTGAACATTATGTCCAATAGCAAATTTTCCACTATATTTCTCAGTCCACGGGCGCCAATTTTTCTCTCAAGAGCCCTATCGGCGATGACTCCGAGAGAGGAATCTGTAAATTCCAATTTTATCTCATCGAGGCTAAAAAGTTTACTGTACTGCTTAACTATAGAGTTCTTTGGCTCCTTAAGAATTCTTATAAGAGCTTCTCTAGACAATTCTTCGAGATAGGTGATAATCGGAAAGCGGCCCACCAGTTCTGGAATAAGGCCATATTTTACCAAATCATCGGGTTCCACAAGCTTCATTAGAATATTTTTTTCTCTGCTGGATCCATCCTGTATACTTGCCTCAAAGCCCATGCTATGTTTGTTTGTTCTGTTGGTAATTATTTTATCCATACCATCAAAAGCGCCGCCGCATATAAATAATATATTTTGTGTGTTGATTTGAATCATTTCCTGCATCGGGTGCTTTCGTCCTCCCTGGGGAGGCACACTGGCAATTGTGCCCTCGATTAATTTTAAAAGTGCCTGCTGTACACCCTCTCCGGAAACATCTCTCGTTATAGAGGGATTTTCACTTTTTCTGGAAATTTTATCTATCTCATCTATATACACTATGCCCTGTTCGGCCTTCTGTATATTATAACTTGCTGCCTGGAGAAGTCTCAGTAGAATATTCTCTACGTCCTCGCCCACATAGCCAGCTTCCGTCAGAGTAGTGGCATCCGCTATGGCGAAGGGAACATCGAGAATCCGAGCCAAAGTCTGTGCTAGAAGTGTCTTACCGCTTCCAGTGCTGCCGATCATAAGTATATTAGACTTAGACAATTCGGTATCATCCTTCTCCCGAAGAATTTTTTCAGAATTTGTTATTCTTTTGTAGTGATTATAGACAGCCACCGCCATAGTCTTTTTCGCATCCTCCTGGCCTATGACATACTCGTCAAGTAGGGCCATTATAGCCTTTGGCTTCACATTTAATCTAGAAAAATCAAAATCCGATTTGCTAGTCTCACTCTGCACCACTTCATAGCAGAGCGAAACACAGGAATCACATATATTAACTCCCGGACCAGCTATAAGCTTTCTAACTTCCCTTTGAGTCTTGCCACAGAATGAACATCCCAAAACACCAGAGCCTTCCCCTTCTACCATATTACTCCCGACTAATCACATCCCATCAATAAATAAATCGCTTTATGTTGGCTTTGGGATGTTTTATAAAATATTCTACCGAACATAATATATCATCTCAAATAAATTGTCCACCAATTTATTTAATTCTATTCTTTTACTAACTATTTTTGATGTTTCCCTAAATAAATCAGCAAATTTTTCATTTTGTTGCACTAGAGCCATAAACTCCGTGTATTTACCCCTAGCTATACTCCTAGTGGCCCTATCTATTAAAACATTAAATTCATAATTTTTAGATGCGCTACTGTCTTTTTTTGTTATTTTAATGTTGGTTTCCAAAAATTTTATAATCCTGGTTTTTAGAGTTAGATTAGTTGGTGTTTCCTCTGCAGCGAGCCTTTTACCGACTTTAGTTTTTTCATCATTGAATATATCTTCTATGTGATTAGGCACTAGGTCGGTAGTATCGTATCCGCGTAATTCACTCAGCATTGCTCTGAGTTTTGCGTCGGTGGCGCACAGTCGTTCCAGTGAATCTAGATAATTAGAAAAATCCTCCCCATCTCCAAGAGATTTGCGCACCCCATTGAGATTCATTAAAATCTTTACATTCCTATCCTGCCCCTCGACCGTTCTAGTTTCTAATTTGATTAATCTATTTTCATAGATGTCTAAACTGGCAATAGTCTCCCCTATTTTATTTTCCAGGGATGTCACTTTGGGACCAGTAAGTTCGATTCTTTCACTAATTCCATGGATTTTTTTATCGAGACTTTCATATTTTGCCAGTAGGGCATGCTGAAGGGATGCGTCCTCTCTGTTTCTATAAAGCAGAAAAATGTTGGCCAAAAGCAACGCTGTCACGGCGATTAGCAGCACAATATTATAGATAGTAAAAAATTTATTTTTAACTGGACTATCGGTCATTATCAATTACACATTACTAACAATTTACTATATGACTCACTAAAGCCACTCAATTGGTATACATCGATAAGATTTTTACCGCTCTCGTACTCAATTTCAACGCTAAAGAGTACGGCCTTCATGAGCTGTTCTATTATACTTTTATCATCAAAATAGCTAAATGTCCAGGCCTTGTCGTCATAGACAAGAATTGGAAACTTTCTCTTGGCTATACTGATTTCGGCCCTAACTATTTTATCTGAAGTTATGTGGCCATGGGAAAGAAATATTTCAACCGCCCCCTCACTATTATTTTTTATAATGGTGAAAAATGATTCCCCCCTTTGATTTAGATTATCATATCTTCTGGCGGGAATACTCATAGCAAAGCAAATCGCCTTTTTTTTATTTTCATCAAATATTCTAAAGAGAGACCAGTCTCCAAATAGGGCTATGGGTCCATCGGCCCGGCATGGGCGCAAACCAAATATCATCATAGGACATAATAGCAGGCCAACACATATGTTTTTGGCTATATTTGAAATCATGCTTGCCCAGCCGCTCTGAAATATTTCAGGGAAAATCTACAGATCTTCTCTGCCATCGATGTTTCTAAAAATAACATTTGTAGCTTTTACTAGCCTCCTGACGGCGTCTATGCTGTTAGCATCCATAATGTTCCCGTTAGTATCGAATTTGTCATAGACAATTTCACTAACTCCGGCCTGTAGAAGATTTCTAAGACAATTTGGACAGGGGGCATGGGTAACATAGACCCTGCAGTTTTTAAGTGATCTGTGAGCTGATATTAATGAATTCATCTCAGCGTGGACAAATAACATATATTTTTGAGGCCTATCAAAGGTCATAAATTCCTCTAGACATTTAGATATAAAATCATTATATCCAAAGGATACTGGCTCATATTCATTTGTAAGAATAACACAGCCAACTTTTGTCGACGGGTCTTTAGATTTTTTGGAGACGGTTTTGGCTATAGACATAAAGTAATTGTCATCATCGGTCATAGTATTTATCTGAAAAAATAATTCATTATTATAGAATGAAAAAATTTTTTATAAAATCAATGTGAATGTTATGTAGTTTTATTACTCGGAGTCAGCCAGCTGATTGTGTATAATAATTATTATAATGAAAACAAAAATTTTCCTTTGACTATTACATATATATGTTTAACATATCGTACAGTTACATAAAATAATATAATTATGGTATCATTTAGTTCTAGAGAAAATATAATCTCAAATTTCCTATGGGGCAACGACAGTTGGGATGGGAAAAAACTCGACAAGAAATTAATCAAAGAGGAAATAGATTCCTATGCGATTGACGACCTTAAGGATAGGAGGCGTATGCATTTTATGCTGAGGGACGCAGTGGAAGCTGGCAACGAGGAGATAGCAAAATATCTGTTGGCCAGGGGAGCATGCCCGATTGTCATCTATAATGACGGAAGCGACACTATCAGGGGCGAATATGCTGTAACGGACATATTTACAGAAAATGGCCATCTTGGTAACAAATTTAGCCGCGAGACAGAAAATATAATTTTTAAAAAGACTTTAGAAATTATAGATGGGACAATACATAGTCTAGAGGAAAATCAGAGTGATGCTGACACTGCGGCCGGGGGTATGTTTACCGATCTAAACGAAAAGCTTAGAGAAAAACTGGAAAATCTCAGAAGTAAAATAGCATCCGGATCGTAGAATAAAATTGGATTGTAGACTGAAAGACGCTGGTGTGTGAGATAAAATCAATTTCACCCCCGGCGTCTCTGCCTAATCTGAGGGCGAGATATAATAATAAATGGGGCGCAGCACTTTTCTGAAATATTTTAATTATCTATGATTTCGAAATTAAAAGGATGAAAAAATAAATAATTCTTATTTTATATGTTGATTTTTATTTTTAACTATATATGTTAGTGATAATTATCACCTGAAGAAGTAAAAGGAGAAAGCGTATGCCTGCTAAAAAAAAAACATATAATGACATAGAGAGTCTAACTGCGGCAATAGAAGAAAAAGAAATCAAGAATCTAGACCCGGGAATCATAGAAAAGATCCCTGATAGGGTATTTACTTTCAATGGCCAAAAAAATGGCAGCGAACTGCAAAAAAATTTCACTGGGCAGCTGACTAAAGAACAGTTGGATAGAATGGCCACAGTGTCTGGAGATGGAGTTTATTTCCTTAGAAGCAAAAAAATTTGCGCTCTGGAGGACCTCAATTCTATAGATAAGAAGGTATTTAGTACTCTAGCACCAAAAACAATTGCCACTCTCACAAATAAACAAGTTGGTGCCTTAGACGAAGAACACATAGGAGCCATTACCACAGAACAGGCCAAAAGTTTAACCAAGGGCCAGATAGGTGCCCTGATATTTGGGAATAAATTGCAATATCTATCAGAGGATGTATTGAATCAGCTACAGGAAAATAAAAAAATTAAAACCTCAGTGAAATTTCCGATATATAGAGACAAAGAAGTAGAGGTAAAGGCAAATTTTAAGGACGGAAGTGACCCAAATAAAATTAAGGAGGCTATTAAAACAAATGTTTCAGAGGAGAAAAAAAAAGAAGAGGAAAAAGAAGAAGAACTAGAGGAAGGGTCGTATAAAGAGGAAGAGGAATCAGAGAAAGAGGAATCAGAGGAAGAGGAGTCGGAGAAAGAGGAATCAGAGAAAGAGGAATCAGAGGAAGAGGAGTCGGAGAAAGAGGAATCAGAGGAAGAGGAGTCGGAGAAAGAGGAATCAGAGGAAGAGGAGTCGGAGAAAGAGG
>JAIRXW010000033.1 GCA_031268035.1 Rickettsiales bacterium | reverse complement strand
ACAACCCCACCCGAAGGGTGGGGGCAACCCCAAAGCTGGCTTTAAATTCTTAACTTTATTTTTAGCCCCAAAATTCCAAAGCTAACTCCAAATTCTAACTTTAGATCCAATGGAACCAGAACCCCATCCGAAGGGTGGGGAGGGGGCAACCCCAAAGTTGGTTCCAACACAACCCCACCCGAGGTGGGGGAGATGGCAATCCCAAAGTTGGCTCCAACACAACCCCACCCGAAGGGTGGGGAGGGGATAACCCGGGGAGGGGTTGACCTTAAAATTAGCTTCAAAATCTAACTTTAGACCCAATAGAACCACAACCCCACCCGAAGGGTGGGGGAGGTAATCCCAAAGCTAACTTCAATGGTTAGAGTGTTTTTGTCTCTCTGGAATTCTCTGGCATTGCCCCAGCTAGAGACTAGAAAGCTAGGACCTATGGTTAGAGTCAACTCCGTTGAGATCCAATGGAACCATAACCCCATCCGAAGGGTGGGGGCAACCCCAAAGCTAGCTTCAACACAACCCCACCCGAAGGGTGGGGGGAAGGGTGACCTCAAAGCTAGCTTCAAAATCTAACTTTAGACCCAATAGAACCACAACCCCACCCGAAGGGTGGGGGAGGTAACCCCAAAGCTAGCTCCAATGGTCAGAGTGTTTTTGTCTCTCTGGAGTTCTCTGGCATTGCCCCAGCTAGAGACTAGAAAGCTAGGACCTAGGGTTAGAGTCAACCCCGTTGAGACCCAATGAAACTATAACCCCACCCGAAGGGTGGGGAAGGTAACCCCAAAGCTAGCTCCAACACAACCTCACCCGAAGGGTGGGGGGGGTAATCCCAAAGCTGGCCCCAAAATTTCAAAGCTAGCTTCAAATTCTAACTTTAGATCCGATGGAACCACAACCTCACCCGAAGGGTGGGGATGGGTAATCCCAAAGTTGGTTCCAACACAACCCCACCCGAAGGGTGGGGAGGGGGTGACCTCAAAGCTGGCCCCAAAATTTCAAAGCCGGCTCAAAAATTCTAACTTTAGAGTTTAACTCTAGAATTTAAGGCCCACATTCAGAGCAAAGTCCTGATTCCCCCTATGGCCAAGGCCTCTATTAAAGTCTAGCGTCAGAAATATCAGGCTTGACCCGACCAATTTGTTTTTCAGTGCGAGAGCTATGGTTAGAGTGTTTTTATCTCTCTGGAGTTCTATGGCGTTGCCCCAGCTAGAGATTAGAAAGCTAGGACCTATGGTTAGAGTTAGCTCCGTTGTCTTTAGAAGAGCTAGAGAATTTTCTAGAGTGCACTTCAGAGTTATAGAACCTAGTCCAGAAAAATCACTATCTAGTTTTTTTTGGGTGGAGTTTAGATGACTCGACTGAATCTCAGAAAAATCATCATCTAGTTCTTCTGAGGTGGAGTTTAGATGATGGCTTGGCTGAATCTTAAAAAAATCATCATATAGTTTTCCTATTAGAATGGAGTTTAGACAGCTCAACTGAACTACGGGTTTTAGACTGTAGAGTTCATTGATATTAAATCCATAGCTGAAGTCCAGAGCTAGGCCCGAGTCATAGACCCTGACTCCAGTAATTTCCCCACTAATTCTAGAGAGAGTTATAGCTTTGTAGGTGGTGATTCCTAGAGTCATATTATCCAGCGCAAATATTCCCAGTCTAATGCCAGCTCCAATGACAAAATCCTCTAGTTTTTCAGAGTTTTTTGGAGAATAATTAACTGTACTGACGCTTAGAAAGCTGGCTATAGAATATTCATCCTTCAGAATGCCGCTAAAACATAGAGTGCTGTTCCAGATCTCTGTGCCGGAGCTAGAGAACTCCTTATCCTGGCTGGAATTGACGTAGCCTGTGGATATCCATTTTTTAGATTTGTCACTGGCTAGAACATTTGTCAGAGTGTTAGAGAAAATAATTCTTGAATTAGCTAGCGATATTCCAGTTATTTCTCTATTATTATTAGTGTTGCCCGGTATTCCTTTGCTATCGTCAGTATATTCTGATATTCCTTTGTTACCATTTGTTTTTTTATCATTCGTCTCTGCTCCGACATATTTATTTTTATCACCATTTGTCCCCGATCCAGCAGATTTATTTTTATCTTCTTGGAATTCACCATCCGTCCAATGTCCCTCGAGATTAGTGCCGTCTGCGAAGGTAAATATGCCTTCTCCATCGGGTAGGCCATTTTTAAAATATCCTTCGTAGGTAATCCCATTTGATAAAATGAGTTTACCCTTTCCATTTCTCCTGCTATCCTTATATTCTCCCTCATAGAGGCCGCTATCTGGGAGAATGTATTTAATAAATTTATAATTTGATTCTTTATGATCTGCATAGTCAGTTGTTTTTTCTTTTTCTGACCTAGCTAATTCTGGATTCAATAAAACTGATAGCAGCAGAACAAATGTTAGTGCAGATAATTTTTTAGCATTTTTTACATTAGAATTTAACATGAAATCAATTCCATTATTATTAATAAAGAATAAATGTCTCGCGCCCCCTGGAATCTAAAATTTTAAAAAACCACAGGAATAACACATACTACTATCCTAGTATAGCCAAAAAAATCCTTTTTGCAAGGGATTTGAATGTTGCATTGATATTTTATCACTCATTTTTACAAAATTAATCTGGCCTACTTTTTAATTTTCTTTCCTCATGGACTAGCAACCCAGGGGGCAGTGTAGATTAATGACCCCGATGGATAAGTGTGTATCATTGACTAGCTAGGTGGGAGAATTCGTATGCCCCGGGAGGTATTTGCGAATAGCACTCTCTATTTTTAAGTAGAAACTTTTTCTATGGGACCATTATTTTTGCATCAGTTCTAGGATAGTGGTATCCTATTTTCTCCTTATGTCCATCATAGCTCTTTTAAAAATATCTCCCATCTACAATCTTCATCTGCCCAGATTATTTTTTTATCTATCTCAAATCTACTTTTTGAAACGTACTTCTTAAATTGCACTCTTTCCAAGAAATTTACCATCTTTAAAATTCCCCTCATAGACACCGTCCCTAGAGATAAGTTTTCCTTCCCCATTTTCCTTACCATTCTCGTATTCCCCTTCGTAGACGTCCCCATTTGCGAAGGTTCGTTTACCCTTTCCATTAAATTTACCATCTCTAAAATCTCCCTCGTAGATGTTCCCACCTGAGAAAATGTATTTTCCTCTTCCATTAAATTTATCATCTCTAAAATCCCCCTCGTAGGTGGCTCCACTTGCAAAGGTAAGTTTACCCTTTCCATTTCTTCTGCCATTCTTATATTCCCCCTCGTAAATGGCCCCATCTGAGAATATGAATTTTCCTCTTCCGTTGAACTCATTATTTTTAAAATCCCCCTCATAGGAAGCTCCATTTGATAAAATAAGTTTGCCCTTCCCATTAATTTCATTATTCTTAAAATCTCCTCTGTAGACGTCTCCATTTACAAAGGTCCGTTTCCCTTTTCCATTAATTTTATTATTCCTAAAATCTCCCTCGTAGATGTCTCCATTTGCAAAGGTCCGTTTCCCTTTTCCATTGAACTTATTATCTCTAAAATACCCCTTGTAGACGTCTCCCTTTGCAAAGGTAAGTTTACCCTTTCCACTAATTCTATTATTCCTAAAATCTCCTCTGTAGAAGTTTCCATTTGGATAAATGAATTTGCCCTTCCCATTAATTTTACTATTCCTGAAGTTTCCCTCGTAGATAGTCCCATCTGGGTAAACGATTTTGCCCTTTCCATTAGATTTACTATTCCTAAAATTTCCCTCGCAGATAGTCCCATCTGGGCAAACTAATTTGCCCTTTCCATTAAATTCACCATTTTTAAAATCTCCCTCGTAGGAGAATACATCTGATAAAATGATTTCCCTCTTTTCATTAGACTTGCCGTCCCTGAAATCTCCCCCATAGGAGAACCCCTCTGGTAAAATGATTCTTCCCCCGTAGATGTCTCCATTTACAAAGGTGAATTTGCCCTTTCCATTAAATTTACCATTTTTAAAATCTCCCTCGTAGGAGAGTACATTCGATAAAATAAGTTTACCCTTTCCATTAAATTTATTATCCCTAAAATCTCCCTCGTAGTAGGTTCCATCTGGTAAAATGATTTTTCCCTCGTAGTGGGCTCCATCTGGTAAAATGATTTTCTCCTCAGAGGAGAATCCATTTAAAAAAATGTATTTACCCTTCCCATTAAATTTATTATTCCTAAAATCTCCCTCATAGGTGTCCCCGCTTGCGAAGGTCCGTTTACCCTTCCCATTAAATTTATTATCCCTAAAATCTCCCTCATAGGTGCCCCAATTTAAGAAAAAGAATTTGCCCTTTCCATTAAATTTACCATCTCTAAAATCTCCCTCGTAGATGTCCCCGTTTACGAGGGCGAGTTTACCCTCCCCATTAAATTTATTGTCTCTAAAATCTCCCTCGTAGATATCTCCACTTGCAAAGGTGAATTTACCCTTTCCATTTCTCCTACCATCCTTATATTCTCCCTTGTAAGAGGCTCCATTTGATAAAATGAATTCGCCCTTCCCATTAAATTTATCATCCCTAAAATCCCCCTCGTAGATGCTGCCGTTTTCTGAGGTGAGTCTACCCTTTCCATTTCTCCTGCCATCCTTATATTCTCCTTCGTAGATGTCGCTATCTAGGAGAAGGTATTTAATAAATTTATAAACTGATCCTTTATAATTTGCATAGTTAGTTATTTTTTCTTTTACTTGCGTAGCTAATCCCGGACGTAATATTACTGACAGCAGTATAACAAATGCTAGTGCAAACAATTTTCTAGCTTTTTTTACATTAGAGTTTAACATGAAACCAATTCCATTATTATTAATAAATAATACATGTCTTCTGCTCCCTGGAATCTAAATTTTTAAAAAAACCACAGGAATAACACATATTACTATCCTAGTATAGCCAAAAAAATTCTTTTTGCAAGGGATTTGAATGCCATATAGCCTAATCCAGCCGAGACATTAAAAAATAGATAGAATCATTGAATTGGGAGAGGAAATGGTTTTCTCCCTCTAGATGATGTGGATGATTGGTGGGCGAAGCTAAAATAGGTAATTTACCACATCTAGAGAATTTCCATAGAATTTCTCCAGAATCTTTGAGTTTCTGAGCTATTTTCTACGGGGGGCAGGGTTTTCCCCCGGTGTTGGTCTGGCGGAGAAAGAGGGATTCGAACCCTCGGTGCCCCAAAGGAGCACAATGGTTTTCGAGACCATCCCATTCAACCACTCTGGCATTTCTCCAATATGTTCTGATGACTAGTCTATCTCTATCTATCCTATTCTACACTCCGCTAGAGGACAAAATTGTACTCTCCCTCGTAGGCATAGAGTAAAAGCTGTTTTAGTTCGGGAATTAGAGGATATCTTGGGTTTGAACCTGTGCACTGGTCATCGAAGGCTCTTTCGGCTATCTCGCCAACGGCCGCTCTAAACTCCTTTTCTCCGAAAGGATTTCTAGATTCAGCCTTTATCGATGGGGCTATGCCAATGGAAGCCTTTAGCTCTTCGATTCTGGCTATGAGATGGTCGATCTTTTCCTTTGTGTTTTTACCCGAATAGCCCATGAAATCCGAAATCTGAACGTATTTTTCACTGGCGAATGGGTACCTATACTGAGCAAAGGCAGCCTGTTTTACGGGTTTTTCACTGCTGTTAAATCTTATGACCTGTGAAATGCAGTAGGCGTTAGCTATTCCATGGGGTATGTGGAATTTTGCTCCTAGTTTATGGGCTAGAGAGTGGCAAATACCTAGAAAAGCGTTAGAAAAAGCCATGCCAGCTATATTGGCGGCATAGTGCATCTGTTCTTTGGCCTCGGCGGAATTGTCGTTTACGGCCTTTTCTAGATTCTGGAACACCATTCTAATGGCCTGCAGAGCCAATCCATCTGTAAATGGTGAAGCCATTGTGGACACGTAGGCCTCTAGCGCATGCACTAGAGCATCAATGCCGGAGGCAGCGGCGAGACCCCGAGGCATGGTCATTGCCAGGTCTGGATCAACTATCGCCATGGTTGGTGTGAAGGCATAGTCTGCTATGGCATATTTATTTTTTGTATTCTCATCTGTGATTATGGTGAATGGTGTCACCTCTGATCCAGTGCCGGATGTGGTTGGGATGCAGACCAAATCGGCTACTTTGCCTAGGTTTGGCATCATAAAACTTCTTTTTCTTATGTCGAGGAAGCGCATAGCGACATCCTCAAATTTTATGTCGGGCTGCTCGTACATTAGCCAAACCATCTTTGCAGCGTCTATAGGTGAACCGCCGCCTAGAGCGATTATAACGTCGGGCTGCAGGCTTCTGCAGTTTACCAGGGCTCTTTTGACTAGGCTAAGGGTCGGATCTGGCTCCACGTCTGAGAAAATACTGTAACTGACGCCTATTTCCTCTAGAACTTCCGTGACCTTTTTAGTGTATCCGAGATCAAATATTACCTTGTCTGTGATAAGGAAGGCCTTCTTTTTGCCGGCCAGATCTCTCAGGGCAAAATTCACACAGCCCTTTTTAAAATATATTTTTGGTGGTATCCTAAACCATAGCATGTTTTCCTCCCTTTCGGCGACTGTTTTTATGTTGATCAAATGTTTGATTCCAATGTTTTCGCTAACGGAATTCCTACCCCAGGAACCGCAACCAAGTGTCAGAGATGGCTCCAGTCTGAAATTAAACAGGTCTCCGATAGCTCCCTGGGATGACGGAGTATTTATCAGGATTCTAGATGTTGTTAGAATGCCACTGCAGTACTCTATTCTATCCCTATTCAGAGGGTTGGTGTAGAGAACAGATGTATGGCCATTGCCTCCCAGCTCGATTAGATTTTGAGCCTTTCTAACGGCGTCCTCTAAATTGCTGGCCCTATACATAGCCAGTATAGGGGACAGTTTTTCATGGGCAAAGGGTTCGTTTTCTGTGGTGTCGGTGACCTCTCCCACCAATATTTTAACATCATCCGGGGTGCTAATACCTGCCTTGGTGGCTATCTTTAGGGCCGGCTGTCCAACAATATCTGCGTTTAATCTACCGCCAGGAAAAAATACGTCCGATAACTTTTTGTTTTCATCTTTTTTTAGAAAATAACATCCTCTCTTTTCAAACTCTTTCACAACCTTTGGATAGACGCTATCCATGACAATCACTGACTGTTCTGAGGCGCATATTACACCATTGTCGAATGTCTTACTGAGGACTATTGAACTTACGGCCATCTCTATATCGGCTGTTTCATCTATGATAGCCGGTGTATTACCGGCCCCAACTCCAATTGCCGGTGTGCCCGAACTATAGGCGGCTTTTACCATCGCTGGGCCTCCCGTTGCCAAAATAAGGTTCACGTTTCTGTGGGACATAAGAATCCCGGATAATTCCACCGTTGGTTCATCTATCCAGCCTATTATATTTTCCGGAGCGCCGGCTTCCACTGCCGCATCTAGCATTATTTTCAGTGTTTCAATTGTGCACTTTTTTGCCCTTGGATGGGGAGAAATTACAATGCTATTTCGTGTCTTGAGGGCGAGAAGACCCTTAAAAATAACCGTTGAGGTTGGATTTGTTGTGGGTATTATGCCGGCAATTATACCGACTGGACAGGCTATTTTACTAATTCCATGGACCAAATCCCTTTCGATCACGCCACAGGTTTTCGTATTTTTGTATTTATTATATATATATTCAGCTGCAAAATGATTTTTTATCACCTTGTCTTCGACAATACCCATACCAGTCTCCTCCACTGCCATTTTGGCCAGGGGGATTCTTTCCCCACACATTCGGAGGGCCACATGTCTAAAAATATTATCGATTTGCTCCTGGCTGTAGCTGGAAAAAATGTTTTGCGCTTCCTTCACTCTGCTAAGGAGTTTATCTAAAGTTTCCACGGAATTTACGAACATACATCAAAATCTTCCTCAGTTAGGAGAATAGTATGGAAATATTTATTAAAGTCAAACAACCTGAGATCAATTTAGATTAATTTTTATTTTTTTATGAGGATTTTAAGCCGCGGTTACGGCCGATGACTTGCATAATTATTTTTTTTATTTAGGTTATATTTGAAGGTTAATTTTGAAAAAATGAATGAAAAAAATAAAGATAATTTAGTGGTTAATGGTATATCTATGGCAAATAAACCTCTCTTTTCTCTGTTCAGAGAGGGGGCCGATTCGGTAAAATCTATAAAATATCATTCCTATGGAGCCAATGGCGAACTAGAGGGCACCCTAGGGGTGGACTATAATAAAATCAATCAGATACTAAATAGCGGGGCCAAAAACCTGGCTCTAGACGATCTGATAACCCAGGGGGCCATAACATACGAATCTAATGGTGTTTTTTCTAAATCTGAAAAATTTAGTGATATTAAACCAATTTTAGATAAAAATTTTAAACAATTGCTTCAAAATCGAGCTGCGCTGGGTCCAAAGGCCTTTGATGGAGGGCAACTATGGGATGAAAATTTAATTATGCTTGCAAATGCGGATAATATCGATGAGCTCAGAAGAATAAGATTTATGTCTAGTTTTAAGCCGTCCTACAATGGGGCAACTTCATTTTTAGAATCAATGGGTATCAACCGAGATAATTTAAATCACATTGCCGGAGATTGTATTTCGATAAATGCGCCTACATCGAAGAAGGATCATGTGGTGTGTCTCACCTTTAATTTAAAAAAAATAAGAGATATCGGATGGAATAATATAAATAAATCAGAGGACACCTTTGTATATAGCTACGATAGCAGCAGAGCCGTTGGGGCCATGGATAAAAATGGCAGATTATTCTATAGAGGTGGTTTCGGTAAATTGGAAAAAAATACCAGAGCGCTAAACTGTGCACAACAGAAAAATGACTCCTGTTGGTACAATGTAGCGGCTTCAGCATTGATGGTGGCTAAAAATTCAGAACTAATTAGAAGCATAGAAAATAAGGAGACAAAATTGTACTCACTCTATGAACCCATAGGGGAAGCTCGGAATGAAAATGTTGAAAACGATGGTCTAGAATCGCTAAATACTCTAATGCTAGAACAAATAAAAATGCAACAGATTTTGGCCTATAGAGGCGGAGTTGGCCTAGTTGACAATGAGCTTTTTGTTAAAAAAACGCTGAGTGATGATCTGGTAAAACGTCTCGAGGTTTGCACCGATAAAGATTACCTGTTGAAAGTCCTAGATGGGAAAATTAAAAAAATAGCGGAAAAGATAGAGAATAAATATCAAGCCAGGGATTCAAATTTTAAGTTAAATAATGATAGGACTAGAGAAGTTTCCGAAAAATTTCTAGGGGATTTTTCCAAAAAAATAGATGCTATCGATGTGTCTGACAGTTTAGTCGAGAATAAAACGAATGAGGATATTTTCTCAGGTGAAGTTGAGCCCAGGGAAAATATAAAAAAACACGGCGAAAATGTGCCAAATGACAGTCCCAACAGAGAAGACGATGACAATAGGAGGTCAAATGGTGGCTCTGGATCTGGACCTATAGCGAGAATAGTGGAGATAATTGTTAAAATAATTGGAAAAATAATTGGGGCCATAACAGCTGGACAATCCGAAATGCCATATGAAAGCAACCCTGAAATGGAAAATAATGTTAAAAGATCTAAAAACAAAAAAGTCTCCAGTAAAATTAAAACCTCTAGGACAAGAAAAAAATCAGAGAAATATTCCGTAGATAGCAGCAGGGCTCGAGAGGCAAGTAAAGAATTTCTGGTGAACGTCGAAAAATTTAAAAAACTTAAAGACACCCTGGATTCTCTAGAGAATGGGGAAATGGAGCAAGAACTACTGGAGGAGAGCAGCCCGATAAAAAATATTCTAGGAAAAAATACTCATGGCTGCCAAGGAGATTACTCAAATATTAAATTACTGAATACTCCCCAGCATAGAGGGGCTGGAAAAAATAATAGAGAAATTTAAGCGGGGCTTCCATAGCATATAAACTATTTTCCGATGCAAAAATTTTCAAAAATGCTATCCAGAATTTCATTAACATCTATTTTCCCCGTTATTCTGCCCAGAGAGAAACTGGCACGCCGAACATACTCCAGGGTAATTTCCAGAGGAGTAGATTTTAGATCTATTTTCCTAAGGTTGTCCATGGCCTCGGTCAGCTCTTTTCTGTGTCTCTCGCGAGTAATAACATCTGTGTCCAAAAAAGATATTACATCCCTATTGACCAAATCGGTCAATCTATCCAGTAGAATTTCACAGTTTCTTCTGTATTTTAGCGATATTTTGATTATATCGGGGTATTCCGATTCTATTTGCTTCAATTTTTCCTGGCCCCGGGGATCTTCATCCAGTAGATCGATTTTATTTAGAACTAAAATGGTATTCTCGTCCACTAGAGAAGCAATTCTGGGTTCGACAACATAATTTTCCGGCTCCAACAGCAATATGCGGAAATCAGCGTTGTTAGCATTCGCCAGAGCTCGTCTAATGCCCTCGAGTTCAATTTCATCGCTGCTTTCCCCTATCCCAGCAGTGTCAAAGAATTTCACCGGTATTCCAGAAATATTCCCGGATACATGCAAAATATCCCTTGTGGTTCCTGCCCTAGCTGAGACTATGGCCACGTCATCTTTGGCTAGAAAATTTAAAAGACTGGATTTCCCCACATTTGGCTTCCCCACTATGGAAATAGCCAGACCATTTTTTATTTTTAGACCCGCATTTCCATTGGCCAGCATAACTGACAATTCGTCTATCAGATCTTTAATCTTAGTTTCTGCATGTTCAATAATGTCAGATCCTATGTTTTCCTCGGGAAAATCCAAAAAAACCTCGAGAATACTGGAAATGTAGATTATTTTTTTTCTCAGTGTTTCAAATACAGCCGAATTTTCGCCTCTGAATTGCCTCATCGCTCTTCTGTGTTGCAGTTCTGTCCTGGAATCCACGAGATCGGCCACTGCCTCAGCTTGCACTAGATCAAGTTTGCCATTTAGAAAAGCTCTCTTCGAAAATTCACCGTTTTCCGCTAGTCTTACTCCATCCAGACTATAGAGAATGGAAATAACTTCTGTGATAATGTGGCTTGAACAGTGCAGGCCTATTTCGCAGACATCCTCCCCTGTAAAACTTCTAGGGCCTTGAAAAAACACACAGAGTGTCTCGTCAAGTTCCGAACCGTCTCTCCGCCTAAGAGTACACAGCGTCGCCATTCTGTGCTCTAATTTTTTTCTAATCCCAAACGCTCGAAGGCATTGCAGTACCCTGCTTCCAGATATTCTCAGCAGATAGACGCTGCATCTACCTTCGAGAGTTAGAGGGGCGAATATTGTATCAGACATAGACGATCACTTGCTTCACAGCCCAAAACCAGATAAATTGCAGCGCGCTATATCCTATTTTTTGGTTTTTGCATTATTCTTACCCTGTTTTTTATTGGCCCCGTCTTCGGATTGTTTTTTTATAGGGTTTGCCGGAGAATCATCTATGTGGCCAGGTTCCTTCTGGAGCTGTTGTTTCCCCGGATCCGTGGTAGGAGCTGGAATTTCGTTGCCAATATTTCCATTCTCATTTTCGTTATTTTGCGGGTTTTTGATATTTTCTTGGTCTGGGATGATAATTTCTTCTCCGAGGTCACCGATGTTTGGACTAGCGGGGATTTTTTTTTCCATACCTACATTGTCTATGTTTTCGCCCGGCTGGACGTTGTCACTTGTTGGCGGGAGTTCTCCGGGAAGTTCATCTGGGGGGATAATTATAGGAATTTCATCAATGAGTCCGTCCCCACTGTTCCCAGGAACGTCAGAGCTATCCTTCTCTTCCCCAATTCCAGGTGGTTCTTCATTGATAATTTCCATTTCATTTACGTTTATAACATCCTCTCCAGGCTTCATAGCTCTGTCCGGGGATTTTTTTCTAGTTTTTTCCTTGATCATGTCGATGGAAAATTGCGGAACCTTGCCTATAATGGCCAAGCGTTCGTACTCTATGCCTCCGATAAAACACAGACACATTAGGATCATAATTAACAATAGGCGCAGCACTTTCATGATAATCTTCAAATTCTCATATGGGAGAATATATTAAGTTAATTAATAAAATCAACAGACTTCTATAAAACCAAAATTCAACCTAAAGATTATTTTCAATTAGATTGACTTTAGTGACTAAAAATGTATACTCCCTCGGTTAAACAACTACGAGGCAAAAAAATGTTGGAGATAAATAATTTACGTCGTCTAGATGACCCCAGGACCCAGGAAGAAGTATTGAGAAAAACCAATGGTGATTCTGCAGAAACAGTTAGAGAGGGAGGTGGAGGTGGAGGCGACTCGGAAGAAGCCAATGTCGATAATCCCGTAGAAGAGACTGAAGAAGGGGGCAGAAGCGATTTGGAAGAAGTCAAGGCTGATAATCCCGTAGAAGAGGCTGGAGGGGACGGCGAAGAAGCTTTGAAAAAAGCCAATGTCGATAATCCCGCAGAAATAATTAAAAAGGAAGGCGAGAGCGGCCAAAATACGGTAGTAGGAGAAGAACTTAAATCTGAAGAAGTGCCCGATTCTCTGAAGGAACAAGTTAAAACCCTTACCGAAGGAGCCGAAGAGGACAAACCTACCTATAAAATTTCAGAAAAGGAGGCGGAAAAACTAAAAGACCAATTTGGCGATAGTGCTACTCCGCTAGTTGAAACGAAAACTGGGGAAGGGATAGCTCCTCAATTCCTGCTGGTTTTTCTGAACAATGGAGCCTTTCTCCTGTCCGCCATTATTCCCGGTGGCGCTCTGATATTTGCGGCCGTGCTATTTGCCAATTTAAAAATTCTGCCAAAAGGAATGGGTGAAAGTCTAAGTACAAGTCTAACTGAAGATGATTTACCAGATATTCCTACTAATGTTGGGGCAAAAAAGGCAAAAGAAGAGACAGAGAATATTGGTAACCGGAAGAATGAAGGGGAACCCAGAGAAGAAGCTAAAGAGGAGGAAGCTGGATGGGGAGGAGCTCCAGATGAAGAAAGCGAAGAGATAAAAGCTAAAAATAAAGAGGTAGAAGCTGAAGAGGGGGAAGCTGAAGGGAAAGGACCTCCAGACGAAGAAAACGAAGAGATAAAAGCTAAAAATAAAGAGGTAGAAGCTAAAGAGGTAGAAGCTAAAGAGGAGGAAGCTGGAGAGGGAGGAGCTCCAGATGAAGAAAATAGAGAGGGGGGAGAAATGACACACGGTACGGGGAATGCCGGATTGCAAACAAACTACCGGAAAAATTATAGAAGAGGCAGAGGCAGAGGCAGAGGCAATGGTATAGGGAGGTTTTGACAGTCAAATGACAAAAAAATTTATGTTCATATGTCAAAACTGCGGAGCGGTGCACAGGAAATGGAATGGGCAGTGTAGTGAATGTGGAGAATGGAATTCCATGGTGGAAGAGGCAGAGGAGGGCGATGCGTCCACTCTGCAGAATTCGAGAATGCAAAAATTTTTATTCAAATCCAATGCCGTGGTCTTCGAAAATCTAGACAGAGAGGTTAGTGATTCCCTCCGAGTTGACACTGGGATAAACGAACTGAACAGAGTTCTGGGAGGAGGAGTAGTGCGGGGCTCTGCGGTTCTAATCGGCGGAGATCCTGGAATAGGCAAATCAACCCTTCTGCTCCAGGCAATCTGTAGCATAGCTGACAGAGGTCTAACTGCACTCTATGTTTCCGGAGAGGAATCTACAAATCAAATAAAAATGAGAGCCCAGCGGCTCCAGTTGGAAAAATCTCAGGTGAAGGTTACTTCAGCTTCCTCTATCGGTGATATAGTGAATGCTCTTCTGACTCAACAGCCGGAAATTGTTGTTATAGATTCGATACAGACTGTATTTAGCTCAGAACTATCCTCGGCAGCTGGCACAGTATCCCAGGTAAGATTCTGCGGCAATGAACTGGTGAGTCTTGCTAAGGCTAGAAACATGATACTCTTTATAGTTAGTCATGTGAATAAGGATGGACAAATCGCTGGGCCGAAAGTTTTGGAACATATGGTTGATACAGTTCTATATTTCGAAGGCGATAGGGACTATAAATTTCGCATACTGCGCAGTATAAAAAATAGATTTGGCGCTGCCAACGAAATAGGGATTTTTGAAATGCACAGTACTGGTCTATGTGAAATTATGAATCCTTCTCAGCTGTTTTTATCCACAAGGGAAGATCCGGTTAGTGGTTCTGTGGTCTTTGCCGGTATGGAGGGCAGTAGACCGCTGTTGGCCGAAATACAGGCTCTCATAGCTCCATCCTATATGCCCAGTCCCAGAAGGGCCGTCGTGGGCTGGGATCAGAATAGATTGGCGATGATAATCGCTGTGGTGGCCAGCAGGTTTGGAGTTAATCTCTATGACAGAGAGGTCTATCTCAATGTGGTCGGAGGCCTCAAGATAGATGAACCGGCCGCCGATCTAGCTGTGGCGGCGGCTCTGATATCGGCCTATAGAGATATCCCTGTGGCGAGAGATTCGATTTTTATGGGGGAAGTTGGTCTTTCGGGGGAAATACGAATGGTTTCCCAGATTGACTATAGACTCAGAGAGGCTGAAAAATTAGGTTTTCAAAGGGCCATTGTGCCCGGTGACATTGATAAATCAAAGACATTCAAACGAGAGCACTATAAATTAGGAATCATGCCGATGAAACATCTGAGAGATCTTGGCGTTCTCTTCAGAAAGTTTTAGAAACCATTATCCATCACCACTGTTATCCGGGCTGTCTTTTTTTTGCCTATCGACAATTCAAACTGCCATCTATCTCCTCTAACTTGAACTATATGATCAGCATTAGCTATTTTTTCGCCCCCTATCTTTACGCCACCACCCTCGATTAGTCTCTTTGCTTCTCCATTGGATTTTACAAAACCCAGGCCGCTGAGAATTACATAGAGAGGCACTCTGTCAGAGGTGGCTCTATATTCAAAAATATCACTGTAGTCCATATTACCCTTTTCAAAAATCTGCTCAGATCTTTCTAAACAATCTCTGGCGGCACGATCCCCGTGGCACAGTTTTGTGGCCTCAAAGGCTAGTATTTTTTTAAGTTCGTTGATGTCTTTGTTTTCTATGGACTCTATTTCATTCAAAGACATATCCGTATATATTTTTAAAAACCTCAGCACATCAGTATCGTTCACGTTTCTAAAATACTGGAAGTAGTCAAATGGGGCCAACATTTCTTCGTTTACCCATAGAGCATTACCCTCACTTTTGCCAAGTTTTTTACCGTTGACATCCAAAAGAAGCGGAGTAGAAAGACCAATCACTTCAGTTTTTTTACCTCTTCCTGCTTCATTTTCGACGAATTGAAGTCTCCGCACTAGTTCCACGCCAGCCACCACATTGCCCCACTGGTCGGCGCCACAGAGCTGCACTAGACATCCATATTTTTTATAGAGATAGTAAAAATCATAGGCCTGGAGTACCATATAGTTAAATTCCAGAAAGCTCATGTGTTCTTCTTTACTTAGTCTAAGTTTAACGGATTCGAAGGAAAGCATTTTGTTTATTGACATATGGGGGCCTAGATCTCTCAACACTTCCATATAATTTTTATCCCTCCACCAGTCCAGATTGTCGACCAGGATGGCGTCGCTTGGCCCATCCCCAAACTCTATGAATTTTGACATAGACTTCTCTATCCCCTTTTTATTCTCCTCGAGAGTGTCCAGACTAATCATTGGTCTACTCTTATCTTTGAGACTTGGGTCACCTATCAGACCAGTGGCACAACCTATGAGCACTATAGGTTTGTTTCCGCATTTTTGGAATAGTCTTAGCATCATGAGAGAAAAAAGATGGCCCACATGTAGAGATCGGCCTGTCGGATCTGTACCCCAGTAGGCAACTACAGGTTCCCCGCTGCAGAGCAATTTATCCAATTCTTCCATGTTGGTGCACTGGTGGAGGAATCCTCTTTTTTCGCATTCATTCAAAAACTTCGATCTGAACATATATTTTTATTTTTATATTCGGGAGAATGTTAGTATTTCGGAGTTTAATTACAACCAGGCTCTATAACTCAAGTTGCTGCCGATTTTCCCCCGGAGATCGGGTGTTTGTCTAAAAATTGTTCGTCTAGATATTATTTGTCTAGATATAGATAATCTATGCTTCGCTGCGGGCACTGGCGCGATCTATTTGGACTTAGAAAATATGGATTATTAATATTTATTTTTGGTTGCAAACTCATAAATTTCTTAATTTTAAAAATAAATGTTGCTTTTATGGAGAGAGTAATTATTCTTTTGGAATAGTTCTTAAAAATGGGGTTTTTATATGGATGAAAATGAAAATGAAAATAAAAAAATAAAAAAAATAAAAAAAGAAAAAAAAGAAAAAAAAGAAAAAAAGAAAAAAGAAAAAGAAAATGAAAAAAAAGAAGGTTTTCTTAAAGGATTAGAAAAAAGCGGTTTGTTTAATGGAAACACTTTGTCCAGTGAAGACATTTCGTTTGAAAAAATTTCTCTTGAAGATAATGGAGATGGTACTAAAGAATTTAAAATTAACGGCGAAAAACTTGAAACCCTGGGCGAAGGAGGTTTTGGCCAAGTTTTTAAAGTATGTGGCAAAAATGAAGAAGTGTATGCTGTAAAAACCACCTCTAAGTCTGAAGCAATAGACGGAGAATGTCTTTTCCTTAAAGAATTTAAAGCCGATATTAAAAATAAGAAACTCCCCAAGGGTCTTGTAGCAATTCATTATGCTAATGATGAAAATGGAACAGTTGTAATGGACTACCACCCTGGGGCCCTGCCGAATAAGGAAAAAAAGGGAGAATACAAAGAAATTTGTCGAAACCCAACAAAGTTGAAGGGTCTTTTCGAAGCTGTTGGGTATCTTCATAGTAGGGACCTTGTCCATAACGATATCAAACCTGCCAATATTCTTGTTAGTAAAAATGATGAATTGGTTCTCTGTGACTATGGTGTAATGAAAGGGTGCGACAAAGAAGGTCGGATAGCAGGAGAAGAGGATTCTGTCGTAGGGTCTGCAACCTTCATACCTCCGGAGTGTTGGGGAGGTATTGGTGGGCAGGATAATAGGAAGCACGATGTTTTTTCCCTGGGGGTGGCCCTTCTTGAGACATTTGTCGAAAAAGAAATGGTAGATCTTCTGAAAGAGGGAGACTATCTTAAAGACCTGGGCGAAAATCAGGACCTCAAAGAAAAAATCTGTTTGGCATATACGGGAAAAGGGAAAGAAATAGAAGAAGAAATAGAGAGACAGCTCGATAAAGTAATACCCTCTATTCCCAAAACAATAAAGGATATAATCAAAGGGGCAACTAAAATGGATCCAGCGGAGAGATCTGATATAAAAGGAATAGTAGAAAGCCTAGAAAAAATGGAAAAAGCATTAGAAAAAAAAAATGAAATTAAAAGCGCTTTAGAAAAAAATAAAAGCGCTTTAGAAAAAAGTGGATTGTTTGGGAAAGAAATCATTACAGGCGAGGGGCCTGATGGAGAAATTACGATTAATGGCCAAGAAGTTAAATACTTAGGCAAAGGGGCTGTTGGTGGTGTTTACAAAATAGCTGATAAAAATGGAAAAGCTCGCGCTGTAAAATTTACCTCTAGTGATGGAAAAGAAGGAGGAGCAGAAGGCGAATGTCTTTTTCTTAAAGAATTTAAAGACAAAAAAGAACCACTCCCCGAAGGTCTCACGCCAATTCATTATGCTAATAATGATGATGGAATAGTTGTGATGGATTTCTGCCCAGGAACTTTTAATATAAAGAACCCAGAAATATCCAAAGAAATTTGTGAAAACCCAACAAAGTTGATGGGTATTGTCAAAGCTATTGAATATCTTCATAAAAATAAGCTTGCTCATAATGATATTAAGTCCGGTAATATTCTTATTAACGAGAATGGTGTATTTGTTCTTTGTGATTATGGTATAATGGAAAAGTTTAACAATGAAGATTGTGAAAGAAATATCGGAGAAAATGTAATTAGTGGAACTACGTGTTACATATCTCCGGATTATTATAAGGTTTTGTCTAAGAATAATAATACAGATGCAGTTTCCTTTAGTAAGCGTGATGTTTTTGCCCTGGGGATAACCCTTTTTGAGACACTTACCGGAGAATATTTGGGAGAATTTTTTCCAGTTGGAAATAACTTCCAGATGATGAGTAAATATATGAACAAGTGGGAAACGATAAAAGAAAAAATTGAGGAACAGCTAGATGGAATGACCGAAGTTCCCGAAACAATAAAAGATATAGTTAAAGGGGCAATCAAAGAGGACCCCAAGGAGAGATACACTACAGGTACAATAATAGAAAAGCTAGAGAAAATGGAAGAAGAAAAAAAGAAAGAAAAAGAGGTGGAAGGTCTGGAGGGTGCCGTTATTAATGTAAATCCTTCAGCTAATAATGTGGATCCTTTAATTTTGGATGCCGGAAATATAAAACCCGAAGGGTCACCATCACCAAACTTTCCAACTGCTAGGCAGCTAAGCAAGACTTTAAGTTTTCTTGGGTCAAAAACACCACCATCTACAAGTACTCCTGATGTCGAAGGAGATGATAAGGTTCAAACCTTAAAGGAAGATTGGAAATTTAAATTGCTGCATACAAGTACTCCTAATGCCAAAGGAGATAATAAGACTCAAACCTCAAAGAAGGGCAGGAAACCTAACCCCTTAAGTAAGTAATATATTCAATTTATATTCGGAAAAATGTTAGTACTTTGTAATTTAATTGCAACTAGGCTCTGCGACTCGAGTTGCTGCCGATTTTCCCCCGGAGATCGGGTGTTTGTCTAGATATTATTATGAGCGCATGTTCTAACATTGCCCGAAATTGCAACCAGGCTTTGCGACTTGAGTTGCCGCCAGTCTTTCCCCGGGGATCGGGTGTTTGGCTAGATATAGATAATTCTCTCTGGGGATCAGGTGTTTGGCTGGATATAGACAATCTATGCTTCGCTGCGGACACTGGCGCGATCTATTTGGACTTAGAAAATATGGATTATTAATATTTATTTTTGGTTGCAAACTCATAAATTTCTTAATTTTAAAAATAAATGTTGCTTTTATGGAGAGAATAATTATTCTATAGAAATAATCTCTAGAACGGATTTTTATATGTATAGTAATGGTCTAAAAGACGCTTCAAAAAAAAGCGGTTTTCCGAGTGAGGTAACCATTAAAGGCAGGAAGCCCGAGGAAAAAATCAGAGTTAATGTCCAAAAACTTGAAGCCCTGGGCAAGGGGGGTTTTGGCACTGTTTACAAAGCATCTGGCGATGATGGAGAAGAGTATGCTGTAAAATTTGCCGACACTAAAAAAAGGGACGCAATAAAAGGCGAATGTCTTTTTTTTAGAGAATTTAAAGAAAAAACACTTCCCGAGGGCCTTTTACCAATCCGCTATGCCAGTGAGGAAAATGGATTAGTTATAATGGACTACTGCCCCAGTGCTCTGGGTAAGGATAAGGATAAATCCAAAGAAATTTGTCAAAACCCAACAAAGTTGAAGGGTCTTGTCAAAGCTCTTAAATATCTTCATAGTAATGGATTTACCCACAATGATATTAAGCCCAATAATATACTTATCGATGGTAACGGTAGATTAGTTCTCTGTGACTATGGTCTAACGCGAAAACATCAAAATGAAGATTGCATAGGTCCTATAGGGGGCGGAACTCCAGCCTTCTTACCTCCAGATTATTTCCTATCTCCCCCAGGGGACCCAAAAATTTTTAGCATGAGGCAGAATAATAAGAGTCGTGATGTTTTTGCCCTAGGGATAACCCTTTTTGTGATACTGACCGGGAAGAGCATGGAAGGATTTCTGAAAAAGAAAGGCTTTTTTACTGAAGGAAGATTTCTTCCCAAGTTATATCACGAAGACGGTAAATTTATAGAAGAGGAAATGAAAGCATGGCTCGACAGTAAAAATATTCCCGAAACAATAAAGGACATAATTATAGGAGCAACAAAAATGAATCCAGCAGAGAGACTCACCACAGAACAAATAATAGGAAAGCTAGAGAAAATGGAAGAAAAGGAAAAGGAAAAAGCAAAAAATATGGGGGGTATTAAATCTACAAAACCCGCAGTGCCATCATATTTTACCGATAGTGACTCAGATATTGAATTTACAGAGTCCGTAATGTCTTCACCATCACCATTGTCATCATATTCTACCGACAGTAGCTCAGATGATAAATTTATTATTATAAAACCCGCAGTGCCATTACAACCACCATTGCCATCATATTCTACCGACAGTAGCTCAGATGATAAATTTATTACAAAACCTCTAGTACCATCGCCATCACCATCTGCAGTGTCACCACTATCACCATCCGCAATGTCACCACTATCACCATTTTTATTATATACATCAGCTTCAAGTTCTTATTTTAGTGTTTATGGAAGTAGTTCAAGTAATTTAAACAATTCAAATAATTTAAATAGTTTAAATAAAAAAAAGCAGACAAAGGGAGACCTAGGGCCACTCTAGACAAAAATTCTAGTCAGATATGAGGGCACGTTCCAGAATTGTCCGATCATCAAAATCAATATATATGTCCAGAACGTGAATTTTGTTTTTGTTTATATTTAAATTTTTAATCTTAACCCAATCTTTTTTTGTGGTTATTATATTGTGGCCGGTCTTTTTAATTTTCTCCAGATCGCTGTCTTGGTAACTGTGGTGGTCATCAAAAACTATAAAATCCTCAATTTCCACTCCATTTTCCTCCAATGTCCCCCTAAATTTTTCTGGATGGCCAATACCGCAGATGGCTATATATTTTTCCCTCAGATCACTGTTGACCGGTTCTATGGTTCCCTGGATCTTTGCCAGCGAATGTTTGGCGCATAGTTCACCGATATGATTTTTATCTTTTCCGATTAGTACCACCAGATTAATTCCTCTTCTGAGAGCTCTTGAAAAACTTTCTCTGAGAGGACCGGCCGGCAATATTGAATCATCTATAGATTCATATTCACAGTTTAACACAAGAATTTTTTTGCTTTTTATAAATGTGGGGTTCTGCAGACCATCGTCCACTATAACATAGTCATAGTCGTAGTGTTTGTCTATATATTTCAGACCTCTAACTTTACTCCTGGAAACAAAGGTGTCTCCGTATTCAAAGAGCAATAGGGCCTCATCGCCAACAATGTGGGGGCTATTGTTGTATTCATTGACTCTGAGGATCTTTCTAGCATTGTTATTTCCGCCGTATCCCCTGGTCAGAAAACAGTAGGACTTGTAATTATCCCTCAGAATCTTTGCTATCTCTATGGCCATTGATGTCTTGCCTGATCCTCCCACAGATAGACCGCCGACGCATATGACTGGTATCCTGGGTTGATATGGCCATATATTTATCAGATATCGCAGAGAACATGCTAGGCGATACAATATGGACAGTGGGTACAACAGTACTCTATAGAGAGATGGTTTTCTGCTGTTCCAAAATTTTGGAGTTCTCATGTCTAAATAGAGAAAAAAGTTTCATAAAATTATATCTGAGAATGCTAAAAAACATTCTGAATTTACCTAGTTTTCCACTATCATTTTGTGCGTACAGATCGTATTTGCTTACCATATTGCCATCCTCTATAACAAGTTGGGCTATTGTCTCATTTTTATTTACAGGTTTAAATACATATTTATTATATACAATAAATACCTTTACGTCGTTGGTTCTGGTTTTACTGACTCCATAGCTGATGTCCCTATTGGTGTATATTGTGACTCTGTGTTTTTTCAGAAGAAAGACATCTATGGTCCCTAGAACATCTCCCTCTCTGAAAAGATCTATGTAGTCATACTGTCTAAAGCCATAATCCAGAATAGCTTTGGCATCCTCTGTTCTGGCCGTAACGCTTTCGGCTTTAGCTATGACGGCTATGAGTCTTTTTCCATTTCTAAGGGCAGATAGAGCCAGAGAATATTTTCCCTGATCTGTATGGCCGGTTTTGATCCCGTCTACCCCGCTGTAGACGCCCAGTAGAGGATTTTTATTCTTTTGGACAATATTGTTAAAAATGAATGACTGTTCCGCAAAGTATTTGCTGTAATAATCACTGTGATTTTCTATCAGAGCACGGGACAGGGTAGCCAGATCACGGACAGACATATAGTGGGTCTTTTCGTAGGAGCCAATTGGATTATCGAAGTGTGTGTTCACCATGCCTAGGGTTCTTGCGGTTCCATTCATTCTGTCTACAAAATTACTGATGGTGCCCATGCTCCCCTCTGCCAGGACCACCGCCGAATCATTGCCCGATATCGCTATGGTCCCCCGGAGCAGATCATCCACAGATATTTTCCATTCTGGCTCTAGAAACATTCTGCTGCCATCCTGTCTCCAGGCTCTTATGCTGACTTTAAATTTTGTGTTTAGACTAAATATTCCAGCATTCAGCATATCGAATATGACATAGGCTGTCATTATTTTTGTCATGGAAGAGGGGGGAACTATATCATCGGCTCCTTTTTCGTACAGCACATCTCCCGTATCATAGTCTATCAGAATGGCATTTTCTGAATTTAATTCCAGGGCGCTGGCCGCTCCTCCCGAGACTAGAGAAAGACAGATAATAACTATAAAATGATACCCAAATCTACTCATGGAGGCTAGATTTTTTAATTTGATACTCTAGTGTTGCTAGTGATCATCTATGAAAATAGCGTAGCATATGAAAAATATAAATCCAGAGGATAGAGAGATAAAAAATAGAGAAACCGAAATAAATTCTGGAACCGGAAAGAGCCAAAGAAGTCTTCTTAGAACACTATTGATTCTTCTGGTTGCCTTTGCGGTTAACGATATTTTAGTTGTTAGGCCTCTGACGAAAAAATTTGCCGAACGCCAGAGGGAAAAATTGGCCTCTAGCTCTGAAAATGACGGCGAAGCTGAAGAAAAAGAAGATGATTCTAGGGAATTTGTCATCGAACTTGGTGGTGGAAAAACATCTGCGGACAAAACTTCGGAAGCCACCAGATATGTTTTTCTCGAAAATGACTATGTGAGGCTAAGATTAGATACTAGAGGGCTGGTGCTGGATAATCTATTTCTTAAAAAATACAGCGATGAAATTGGGGATATCAGGCTTCTTGAGCCAAGAAAAAACACAATTACCATTGGTTGGCAGAATGTCTCCGGGGATTCCAGGATCCCTCCGGAAAATTCTCTCTGGCTGCTGGAGAGCAGGGAATTCAGTGAAGCGGGCGGTCCTGCTAGGGGTGTCAATCTAGCTCTGGATAGCGGGACTTTAAAATTTAAAATAAGACTTTTCATCGATGAAAAATATATGCTCAGAGTGGAACAGACCGTCGAAAATCTTGGGAAAGAGGAGATATTTCTCAGGCCGTTCTGGCAAATTAGAAAGAAAAATCCAAAGATCAAAAATAGACATGAATTATTTCACTTCAATGGAGGCCTGGGTGTATCCGAAGGCAGAATACCTGCAATAAAATCAAAAAAAATAAAAAACACCAGTCTAGAAATGCAGAAAGCTAGTTGGGTTGGCATAACTAGCCAATACTGGCTAGTGGCTCTCATCGGTGACAATAGCAATGAAAAAATGGCGATTTTTTCAGAAAAAAATAATACTACCACTGTACTACTCACTTCCCCCACAGCTGAAAAAGTTGCTCAAAATTCTTCAATCACCTCCAGCGTTGACCTATTTACCGGAGCTAAAGACATAGAAGTTCTGAAAAACTATTCGAAGAGTAAAAATATAAAATTCTTTGACAGGAGTATAGATTTCGGCTTTTTCTATTTTTTAGCTAGACCATTGAATGGCGTACTTAATTTTATGTACAAAATCATTGGAAATTTCGGACTAGCTATAATTTTGCTCACACTAATCATTAAAATGATTCTGTATCCCAGCATGAAAAAATCCTTTGTCACCATAGATATAATGAAAGAGGTGCAACCCAAGATAAAAGAATTACAAACTGTCTATGGCAGGGATAGTGAAAAATTTCGTCGAGAAATTATTAAAATATACGATAAATACAATCTGAATCCATTTTCCTCGATAGTCCCAATATTAATACAAATTCCAGTTTTTTTCTCTCTCTACAGAGTCATATCTGTCAGTTTAAATATGAGGCAGGCACCGTTTTTCTGGTTTATTCGAGATCTATCGGTTGCTGATCCCACCAACATACTAAATCTTTTTGGTCTGCTACCCTACAGAACGCGGATCAAACTTGGTTTTTTACCCTGTCTCATGGCACTTACCATGTATCTGCAGCAGAAATTTTCTGACCATATGACAAATGGAACATGGGACCAGCCGAAAGCCGCCGGCTCCTCTAACGGCACATCTACTGGTATTGGTAATGAAATTGCGACCACAAATAGTAAATTGGCAAAACTAACTCCCCTAATTTTTTTGTTTATTTTTTCTTCGTTCCCCAGTGGTCTGCTAATTTATTGGATTGTAAATAATATAGTAACTGTGGTGCAGCAGTACTATATTTTTAAAAACATTCGAAGCCGATCAAAAAAAAGAGAGGATTAAAATTGCGACCACAAATAGTGGATTAGCAAAGCCTGTTCTCCCCTAATTTTTTGTTTATTTTTTCTTCCTTTCCCAGTGGTCTGCTAATTTATTGGAGTGTAAATAATATAGTAACTGTGGTGCAGCAGTACTATATTTTTAAAAACATTCGAAGCCGATCAAAAAAAAGAGAGGATTAAAAATCTAGTTATCGGCTGTATTTTTGGCTCTGGAGATCCCGTCTAGTTTATTTTTATTATGTGCTTCCGGGGATTGCTAATTGTTATTGTTTTATGGATGGATTTTTGTGTGATAAATAGGCCTTTCTCCTATAATCGATCTAAATTTTTGTCAATAGAGAATGACTTTTTTTAAAAAAGAAAATGTACTTTACTAATTCTTCCATTGGGGTTAGAATAGAGAACAGGGTTTTCGAAATTTTTTAATGCCGATTAACGGGGTCGTTGAAGGAAGTTTTGCGAATAATAGGGCTGGTTTTGATATTTGGCCCAGTGTTTGTGAAATTTTTAGAAAGGAATTTGGAGATGATGTCTACTGCGGGTGGATGTCTGCTATAAATCTCGTGTCTTTCACTGAACATGAGATTGTAATGTCCGTGCCAACTAACTTCATCAGGGATTGGATTTTGAGAGAATATTTTTCCGGAAGATATAAAAAGGTTGAGGGCAGGAGAATTTGTTTCAAAAAAGGTATAAAGCAAATTCTTTTGGATTTTTTTCCGGATCTGATGTCCTTCGAGTTTATAATCGATCGAACTAGAGAAAGGATTGTGACCAGAACTAGTCACACACCCGAACAGCAGCCAGCCACAGGGGACGATTCCGACAAGATTAGTAGTTTTTCCGCCAATAGGAATTTATATAGCATTGGCGTGGAGCTCAGTAGAAATTATACCTTTGCAAACTATGTCGTTGGCTCTTCAAATAAATTAGCCTTCGAGGTGGCAAGGAATTTTGTGGACAGTAACGGCTGTGGTAATGACGATAATATGAATCCTCTGTTCCTCTACGGCGGCGTGGGTCTCGGGAAAACTCATCTGATTCAGGCTATGGCCTGGGATCTGCAGCTGAAAGATCCAAATCAACAGATAGTGTATCTGTCGGCTGAAAGATTTATGTACCTATTTGTTCAGGCTCTACAGAATCAAGATATAAATAATTTTAAAAATAGATTTAGAAATGTAGATGTATTGATAGTTGATGATATACAGTTCATAACGGGAAAAGAAAAAACTCAGAAGGAGTTTTTCTATACCTTCGACACGCTGTTGGCCGAAGGGAAAAAGATTGTTCTGGCCTGCGATAAGGCCCCGATGAACCTGGAAAGTCTCGATGAGAAGCTTAAGTCTAGAATAAGCGGAGGGCTCATAGTTGATATCAAGGAATTCGATTATCAACTTAGATTTGATATAATAAAGAAAAAATCTACGGATATGGGCCTAAGTATTGGCGAAGACATCATAGTATTTTTGGCCGATAAAATAACTGGAAACTGCAGAGAAATAGAAGGCTGTCTAAGAAGGCTTCTGGTTAATCAAAAGATAATGGGGGCCAGATTAGATAGAAATGGAGTAGAGAATATACTGGTTGATAACATAAATCAAAGTGAGGGTGTATCCGTAGAAAATATTCAGGGGAAAGTCGCTGAGTATTTTAATGTTTCCATGTCCGATTTAAAATCTAAAAAAAGATCAAAAAACCTTATAGTTCCAAGACATGCGGCTATGTATCTGAGTAAAGAGCTCACGTCGGGGAGCCTCATGGACATAGCAAAAAAATTCGGCAGTGGGAGTCATGCCACTGTGATACATGGAATAAATAACATAAGAAAATTAATGGAGACAAATCCTGAAATCTCCACCCTTGTTTTAAAATTAACTAGCCTTGCTAGGAAAGTTAATTAGAATACAGCTGATTTTATGGCAAAAGAAAATATACACGTGGCTCTTAGCTGCGATGATGCCTATGCTCACTATTGCGCTGAGACCATAGTCTCTCTGCTACTTAATACAAAAAATGAGAATATATTTTATCATTTTTATATCATGCAGAGAAACCTCCTGGGGGAGAACAGAAAAAGAATAGCCAAGCTAAAAAATATTCCGGGGAACAGCTGCACCATAGAATTTTTAGATATGCATCCCAATGGGCCTGCGGCGTTTAAGGATCCAATGTTCTATAGACTGAGATTGGCCTCAATGTTGCCCGAATTGGACAGGATCATATACACTGATTGTGATGTGACATTTTTGGATGATCTTGGAGATATATGGCATGAGGATGTGGATAATTATTACAGCGGGAATTGTGTTGACTGGACTAAAGATAGGGGGATAATCGGTGATCATTTTTTAAAGATATGCAAAGTTAGTGAAGATGATTATTCGTTCAGTGACCATGAGATCTATTTTAATTCTGGTTTTATGGTGATGAATTTGGTAAAAATAAGGGAGGATAATGTCGAAGAAAGATGCGCAGAGTGTATAGACAGGTATCCGGACCTTAGATATAAAGATCAAGATGTTATAAATCTAGTGTATTATAATCGGATAAAGCCGATCAGTTTTAGATGGAGTTTTATGATTTCATATTACACCACCCCAAAAAGCAAAGTGCGTATAGAGGATAAAAATCTTTTAGCGGATCTTAGAGAAAGTGCCGCCCAACCAAAAATGGTGCATTTTGTCGCCAACAAAAAGCCAAACAACCTCTACAGATCAATATTCCATATTCCCTCCAACCGAATTGTAAATAAATACAAAAAACTATTTTGGCAATATATTGCCTATACCGACTGGAAAAATGAGAAAAACTATAGAATTATCTACAGGTTCCCGCTGAATTTTCTTAATCTTTGGACCTAACTGGTTTTCAAGATAAAAATATAAATCTAATTTTCCAGCTGGGTGTCCGTTGTTTTTGTTAGTTTCTGGACCTAACTGGTTTTCAAGATCAAAATATAAATCTAATTTTCCAGGAATGTTATTCAACCAAGAGGGCTCTTTAGCCATCGGAGGATCCAATGAATTAATTGCATATCAATTATAATGTTCTATATTAGATCATATATACAAAAATTTGTTCCGCTCTATTCATAGATTAAAATTTTGGAAAAGGGGCGAGGAAAAGGGAGAAATCTATGCCAAAAGAATTGGAGGCTCTGAAAGAGAGAATTAGGAACCTATTTCAACCAGCGGTTGAAGCCAATAATACAAGCTATGGGAATAGGGAGGGAGTAAAACAAAAAATTAATAAATTAATTGATATTATTGTCAGCGGCAAGACAATTGAATTGGATAATGTGGCTGAAGAAGGCGAATTGGTTTTTGAGACAGATCTCCATGGTGATATGGGGGCCTTTTTGAATACTCTGCTCAAAAATGGTATGGTAGAATATGATACTAATAATCCCACTGGAATAGTGTTCTGTGACCCACAGGAAAACAAAGAGTACACTCTAGAGGAACTCGAAGCTAAAAAGAAAATCTCTCCCTCTAGAGAGTTTACAGATCTGATGAATCGTGTCCAAATGTTGCCGGCCGTAGAACCAACGGAGAAATTCAAAAATTATATAAACTGTGGAGATTTTGTCGATAGAGGGAAACAATCTGAGCAGATGATCCCTCTAGTTATGCGTCTGTGTAAAAAATTCAAAGATAGCTTTCCAAACTCCGAAGAGGGGCCAATAATTCTTAGAGGAAATCACGAGGGGTTCTATGCAGATGGAGATAGTCGAAATGCCCTTGGAAATGGTGGGAACTTTCTATTAGTGGCAGAAAACAGTACCGATAGCGAAAACGATGAAAAATTCAGAACGATAGCTTCACTCACAAGAAAAGCTATCTATGACGAAACACTGAAACTCGCCCACAGTGTTAAAAATACACTATTCTCGCATACCGTAATAACTAAAAATATGGTGAAAAATTTGGCAAAAAATTTATCAGAACTATCCAAAGACCCAGGTTTAGCTAACGTTCCAGGAATTGGCGAAGGGGTTTCGGTGGAGGAAACAGCAGAAACATTTAGAAGGCTAAATGACCACATTGAAAATGATGAAGAATTCAAAGAAAATGACATAAAAGATCTTGCCTCTGCTCTCAATAACTTTAATATTCTGAGAACCAAACTAGTCGAATACCGAGAAAAAGCTAAAAACAAAACCCCCTATTTAAAAGGAGAAGAGAATTTGATTGAAATGATGAATGGATCTTTTTTGGTGGGCGGCGACTACCTATACTATAAAGACAATATAACCTGGGAGAGGAGAAATGGTACTTCACGGAATGATCTGATCAGAGATATAAAATACGTTGTGGGACATGATCCTGTGATGGCCCACGAATCAAACCTAGCTTTGAATAATAAAGTTTTGTATGCAGATACTGTAAGATCGTCGGGTTATAACAAAGACGGAAAAACCGAAGCCTGTTATTTCCATTGTGAGAAGTCGGCTCTTGGGGGTTCTTCTTTCAGGGAGGAAAATATCCATCGAGAAGAAGAAAACAAAGAACTTGGAAAACCGTATGGGGGGTTTTCTTTTAGGAATAAAGGTATCTATCCAGAAGAAAAAAACAAAGAATCAAAAAACTCGGAAGTTTTCGAGAATCTTTCCTCTGAGGAGGAGGATATCCAGCAAAAAAAAAGAAATCATAAAAGCCGAAAATCAGGTTAAAAATAAAAACCTAATCTCAAAATTGCAAAAGAAAGCGGTTACACTTAAAGAAAAAACAGCTAATTTTTTACGGAGAATAGTAGCATTTATATTTAGAATAAACTTCTTAGAAAAGAAAACTACAGAGCTGCTGGAATCAGAAAAGTTGGTTAAAAAATCTAATCAAGCAGAAAATAATTTAGAACTTGAAAAACTGGAAAATATAGGGAAGGATCTTAGTTCTAATTCCCTCGATGGGTCTGATAAGAATAAAGGCCCTGAAATACACTAGACAAACCCCTTTAATTTTCCAGCTGGGCAGCTATTGTTTTGCCTCTTGCACATTCCACATGGTTTCCCAGAGCTGAGATCATATCTCGGAGGCCCAGGCCCGTTGCGCAGGATAGTGGAAAGACTCTTTTCCCGATTTTTTGCTCTAGATTTTCTTTGGTTCTGGCTAGCACATTGCGATCTAGGAGATCTATCTTTGTCAGGGCTACAAATTCCGCTTTTCCGAAAATATTGTATTTTTCGGATTCGATCTCTTTCTTAACTATTCTATAGTCCGCTAGGGGATTCCGGGACGTGGAATCGATGAGATGCAGCAGGGTTGAACATCTTTCGATATGCTTCAGAAATCTATCTCCGAGACCTTTGCCTTCGCTAGCATGCTCTATTAGCCCTGGCAGATCAGCTATTATAAACTCAAGATTATCCATATGCACCATTCCCAGCTGTGGTTCCGTGGTAGTGAATGGATAATTGGCTATTTTGGCTTTGACATTAGTAACTGAGGAGATAAATGTTGATTTTCCGCTATTTGGTAGTCCGATAAGGCCCACATCCGATAGTAATTTCAGCTTCAGTAGAAGAACGAACTCTTCCCCCTCTTTCCCTGGGTTAGCAATTCTTGGCGCCTGGTTAGTGGCGGATTTAAATTTTGCGTTGCCAAAGCCTCCGTTGCCTCCTCTAGCAGCCAAGAATTCAGTTCCTTTCCTGCTAGCATCGAAAAACAAGCTGTTATCTCTAAAAAGAATCTGTGTACCTATTGGCACATCTATAAACAGGTTTTCGCCCCCTTTACCGGTTCTACAGGAAGAGCCGCCATTATCTCCATTCTCTGCATCAAAAGTTTTTTTGTATCTAAACTGCAGTAGAGTGTCCATATTACTGTTCGTTCTGAATATAACATCTCCACCTTTACCGCCATCACCGCCATCTGGTCCGCCCCTCGGCCGGTATTTAAGCCTAAGAAACCCAATTTTTCCGTTTCCGCCGTTGCCAGCTTTTATGTGTATTTCAGCCTCGTCTATAAACTGCATAGAGTATCTGGTACCCCGAAGAGGACTCGAACCTCCATAATCTTACGATCACTAGCACCTGAAGCTAGCGTGTCTACCAATTCCACCATCGGGGCTATTTGAGTATATAGATATACTTTCCTTCGTAATATAAAAAACAAGATTTTTTATATTGGCCTCGCCCACTAATCATCGATATCATATAGAGGAGACATCTTCTCTCCTAATTTAGTGGTTCTATCTGTTTTTCAACGCCCTGCCTAGACTAGGCTATTATATAGTGCAACATTCAAATTCCTTGCAAAAAGAATTAATAGCATGTGTTACCCCCGTGGTTTTCTTTAGAAATTTAGATCTAAAGGAGGCACGGGGTATATATTTTTATTAATAGTAAAGGGGGTTATTTCATGTTAAATTTTAATGTAAAAAAAACTAAAAAATTGTCTACACTAGCATTTATTCTGCTACTATCGGTTTTATTAAACCCAGAACTAGCTAGGTCGGAAAAGGAAACAGCTATTCAGGTAAATCAGGAAGAATTATATAGTATCTTCGATAGAAAGATCATAATGTATATGGATTCCCACGAAGAAGATTACGAAAACGATGGGTCCAATGGAAAGGGTAAATACACATCCTCAGATGGGTCCACCCGCGAGGAAGAGCTTGAGAATGGTGTGAAGAATGGGTTTGGCAGATACACTGACCTGGATGGGAGTATATACGAGGGAGAATTTAAAGATGGTAAATTTGATGGAAAGGGAAAATACACCGACTTATATAGGGGTATCTACGAAGGAGAATTTAAAGATGGTAAACTTGATGGAAAGGGAAAATACGCCTACTTATTTGGGAGTATCTACGAAGGAGAATTTAGGCATGGCAGGGAGCATGGATTTGGCAAATACACTTATCCGGGTGGAAGCATCTACGAAGGAGAATTTAGGCATGGTAGGGAGCATGGGTTTGGCAGATACACTGACCTGGATGGGAGTATATACGAGGGAGAATTTGAGAATGGTCTGAGAAAGGAAAAGGGCAAATGCACTTATCTGGATGGGAGTATATACGAGGGAGAATTTAAGGATTATCGGAGAGAGGGAAAGGGTAAATACACGTCCTCAAATGGGTTCACCCACGAGAAATATTTTAGATATGGTAAATTTGATTTAGAAGTAAAAGTCGTATTCCCAGATAGGAACATCTATGAAGGAGGATATAAGAATAATTTAAGAGAGGGGAAGGGTGAATACACGTCCTTAAGTGGGTTCACCTACGAGATATATTTCAAATATGGTGAATTTAATAAAGAGGGAAAATTCAATTTCCTAAATAGCATCGTCTATGAGGGAGAATATAGAAATGATAAGAAAAATGGAGAGGGTAAACTTACCTTTGCAAACGGCAATGTCTTTGAGGGAAAATTTAAAGATGATAAACTTGATGGAAAGGGAAAATTTACCTTTGCAAACGGCGATATCTTTGAGGGAAAATTTAAAGGTTATAAAGTTGATGGAAGGGGCAAATTCACATCCGCAGATGGGTTCGTCTGCGATGGGTATTTAAAAAATGGTAAATTTTTTACAAATGGTGAAGAACAATTTTTTCTTTTTTTTCGCTTCATGCTAATCAGTGATATCCTCTGGGCTCTCTCGTTATGTCCCTAGTCTAGCTAATCTAGACCCCATCGGTAAGTCTAGAGATTCCACTGGACAGGTTTCTGATCTAGATATTATGTGTTTAGCTAATCCTAACTTGTTTTTCAGTATAGTTGCCAAGTTCCAGATGCTGATGATTGGTAGGCAGGACTTCTATATTGCCATTTTGTATGTTTCTAGTCTAAACTATATATAAAAAGACAGAAAAGAGAATGGTCCAATGTGTTACAGTGAAGTGACGACCCTTGAAAATTTAGTGCGCTTCACCTAGTATCAGACTAAATTATTTTTGTAATAGCCCTATTTGTATGAAAGTTATAGTGACAACATCGGCGAATCCACTACATTTCGGGCACATGTCTCTGTATCAGGAGGCTGTGAAAATTTTTGGAAAATCAAATGTCAAAATAACCATAGGAAAAAATCAGAGTAAAAATATTGATTTTAGCAGAATTATGTACCACCTAGCTCCCTACGGTGTCGACTATGATATTGCAGCTAATACCACATTATCTGATTACTGTAAAATCAACGACATAATCTATATAGTGAGAGGGATCAGAAATACAGCAGATGCTGAATATGAGTTGAAATTAGACTTTATGAACAAGGAGATATATCCTAAAATCCAAACGATGTTTTTCCCAACAAAAGACATATTTAGCAATGTATCTAGCAGCTCCATTATAGAATTATTGAACTACAATAAGTTTGAAGTGGTGAAAAAATATATGAATGAAGATTCTATGTATAGATTTCATAACAAATCTCCAGAATTCGTTGTGTTTTTTGGACGTTCTTTCATAGGGAAGACCCACTATCTAAAAAATGTCCTGGGTTATAAAAATGATAATCTGGTGGAAGTGGACAAAATCCTGTGGGAGATTTTTGGAGAATGCTATGGCCAGGAAGAGAAAATTAAAATTTCAGAGGAAAGTAGAAAAATCGTCTATGGTGGTGGAAAATTGGACGATCTCATAGAGAAGTATTCCACCGATACATTTTGGGAATTGTTTTTTGGCTATATTCGCAGACATTTCAGAAAGAGCACCTTTTTTCTGAAAAATATGGAGGTGGAAAGGGAAGTTTTCCTGCTAGATTTTCCTGCCATTGGAGCCTATTGGTCCAGCATAGGAAGTTTTCTGAGAGGAAAATTATTCCTCATTAGGCTAGAAAATAGTGAGCAAAATCGCCTAAAACTCTTAGAAACTTGTGGCTCTGTGGATAGAATAAAATATCTAGATTTTAACTATAGGGAGCCAACCTACTTCGATATTCAGAGAAGAATAGATGAATAACTATAGATATGGCTGGTTCGCTGAATTTTGGATGTCCCTGGTGTTGATTCTGAAGGGCTATAGAATTTTAGCTAGAAGATATAAAACCTACCTTGGAGAAATAGATATGATAGTTAAAAAGAAAAACGTCATAACAATTTTTGAAATAAAGGCTCGAAGGAAAGGGGATCTCACAACGGAACTTGTGGGTAAGCAACAGCGAACTCGCATAGAAAATGCTGCAAAGATATTTTTAGCGCAAAACAGAGTTTATGTTGATTATAATATTTTGTTCGGTATAATCCTGTTCAGAAATATCTTCAAATTTGAAATTTTTAGTGAGATTGGCTAGATGGGTCCCAAAAATATCATAGTGGCGACAGGGGGGACTGCCGGTCATATTTTCCCAGCAATTTCTGTGGGCCTTCTTCTGAAGGAAAGGGGCTATGATGTGCTGTTCATTGGGAATAGAAGTATAGAGGAGTATCTCGGATCATTCGATTTTTCCTACGAATTGATTGAAAGTCCCAAGGAGCCAAAAAAGTTAAGATCTCTTTTCAGTCTGCTGAAGGGGATTTGGCAAAGTTTTAAAATCTTCCGAAAATTTAGACCGGACGCTGTGATAGGCTTTGGCGGTTACACCACAATACCAACTCTTCTGATGGCAAAGTTTATGGGTATAAAAATCTATATCCACGAGCAAAATTTATATGTTGGGGATACTAATAGATTTTTTCTCAAATATGCAAGATGCGTATTCACCTCTCTTCAGGAAATCTATGGAATCAGCATAGACTATAAAGATAGAGTTTACTTTACCGGCAATCCCGTGAGAAGAGAAATAAAGGAACTCTATAATTTATCAGATTTTCAATATCCCAAAGAAGATGAGACATTTAACATTTTAATAACCGGGGGCAGCGGAGGCTCAAGCTTTTTGGCTACGGAGCTGCTGAAAGCGTTTAGATTTCTGAAAAAAGAAACAAAACATAAAATACATATTTTCCATCAGGTTAAAAGGGAAGAAGAGATTGAAATAGCCACGTCCTTCTATGAAAAAGAGGCAATAGTTGCTGAGGTGAAGTTATTTTTTAAAGACCTGGTTAAAAAAATACTACAGAGCCACCTGATTATATGCAGGGCCGGCATGGGAACATCCAGTGAACTGGCTGCCATTGGCAGACCAGCGATATTTATACCCTCTCCAAATGTAAAAAATAATCATCAACTGCACAATGCTAAATTCTTCGAGCGGAGTGGCGCCTGCCTGATTCTAGAGGAATCTAATTTTAGTCCAGAAAGCTTTGCCTCCAGTTTGGAATCTCTGATGGGGGACAGGGAAAAACTACTGGATTTGGCTTCCAATATGAAAAAATTGGCCATAACGGATGCCGAAGAGAAGATTGTCAACTACATAGACGATGATATAATATAAAAACAGTATTTCCTAGTTCGTCTCTAGAGTAATTCAAATTCTTCTAGAACTAGGCGGTACAGATTTTTTTTAAAGTCCGGAACAAGTTCCAGAAGTTCCTGGGGCGTTGCGGTCCCATGGTTCATAAACTCAATTTCCTCGCTCTTTTTATCATATATAAAATTCGGTGCGGACTCTCTAATTTTTACTAGGAAAAATAATTTTTCCTGCCCGTCAAAACCATATTTGTTTTCCCCGTTTCTGAATAGATAGGGAATAAAATCCCCTGTTTTCCTAATGATATCGAATTGCCAATTTTCCAGTCCTATTTCCTCTCTTAGCTCTCTGAGCATTGCCATTTCCGGAGTTTCTCCGGGGTCAATTCCCCCTTCGGGGCACTGCCATGTTTCTGGGAAATCTGCCCTCTGGAAAACTACAATCTTCCCCTGATCATTTAGAATTATTGCTCCCACAGCTTTTCTCAGTTTCATGGCATTCTGTCCTCCTCTATTTCCAATGCGGCTACAGCTCCATGGGCCGCTGCTATGATGGCCTGTTTATATTTTTTATCTGTGACATCGCCGGTCGCATAGACATTTTTGATATTTGTTCTGGCACTATCTTTCTCTGTGATAATATAGCCATCGTCACTAAGATTCAGACCACTATTTAAAAAAATACCAGTTTTCGGCTCCATCCCAACGGCTACAAACACAGCCTTCACCTCCAGTTCGCTGTGTTGATCTGTTCTGTTATTTAGTATTCTGATGAATTCCACTGATTTTGGTTTCTCTTTACCGCAAATCTCGACAATTTCACTGTTAAATATGACTTCTATCTTACCATTCGATCTAATGCGTCTAGCGGTGATGTCGGTCATCCGATAAAATTTGTCTTTTCTATATACGATATAGACCTTCGAAGCCAGATTAGACATGTGTATAGCCTCCAGGCCGGCTGTTTCTCCGCCGCCGACAATGGCGACCGGCTGATTTTTGAAAAAATTTCCATCACAGACAGCACAATTGGAAACTCCAAAATTTCGAAATTCCTCCTCTCCTCTAATTCCAAGACGCTTGGGTGTCGCTCCTGTGGCTATCACCACATTTTTGGCGCTGTAGAAATTTTCCTCTACTGTTTTGCAGACTAGTGGCCGAGAGGAAAAATCAACGGACGCCACAACATCCTGTATAATTTCAACTCCGATATTTCTCGACTGTTCAAGCATTCTAAGAGCCAGATCCGTTCCACTCACGGGATCCGGGAATGCTGGGAAATTTTCCACGCCCACTGTGGTGGTTAACTGCCCTCCTACACTGGGACCAGTGAAAAGTGCCGTTCTAAAGCCATTTCTCACCCCATAGATAGCCGCCATATTCCCCGCTGGTCCAGAACCAATAACTAAAATATCATATTCCTCTGACAAAAACCAAACTCCATTATCATATACCTAAAGTTTAGGAATTTTTGGAATTTTGTCAAGGCGATCGATCCAATGAGATTTGGATTGATATTTTTATCTATTTTTCCCCCTCAGATACAATTACCTCTAGCTCTGATGGGCAGTGGGATCTGTTTTTTCAGGCTATTTCCCCGATAGCCTGTTCGTCCGGCTGTCTTCAGCTGACGAAACACCGGGGAAATGGATGATCTCCTACAGATGCATATTCATAGCCATCAACACTTTGGAGAGCATATTCGATGCCTCCTCCCGAACCCGAGCTATGCCATTTCTAAGAATTTTTGTCACATAGTCCTGATTTTTTTCTAGTTCTCTTCTTCTTTCGCGTATGGGGGTGAGAAATCTGTTAATTTCCTGCACAAGATATTCTTTTAGCATTTTTGCCCCGCCTTCGCCTATATCTTTTGCAATTTCTTCGGGTTTTTTATCTGTCACCAGGGATGCCAAAATTAGTAGGTTGGCCACTTCCGATCTGTTCTCTGGCTCGTAGGTGATGAATTTATCATTATCTGTTTTAGCCTTTGAAACAGCTAGACTGATTTCATCCTCCGTATAGTTGAGCATTATAGCGTTTTTACGGCTTTTGCTCATTTTCTGTTCACCGTCTAAACCCTTGAGACTCGGGGTTTTAGATAGAAGTGCCTGGGGTTCACAGAAAATTTTATTTTCAGGAGAGTATTTATCATTAAATCTCTTTGCTATGGTTCTAGTCAGTTCCATGTGGGGTAATTGGTCTTTTCCGACGGGGACCAGATTAGCATTGACTGACAAAATATCACAGGCCTGGTGCACCGGGTAAACCAGCATACCGGCACTCACATTCTCCAGCTGAGCACTACGTATTTCCTCTTTAACGGTAGGATTTCTCTCCAGTTCCGAAACAGAGACAAGGGTTATAAATGGCACCAGCAGCTGGTTTAGCTCTGGAATTTGACTGTGAGGAAATATAAAATTTCTATCATTGTCAAAATCTATGCCAACGGACATCTGATCTATGACCAGCTCTCTAGTTAGACGAGAAATTTGACTAAAGTTTTCGTGATCGGTCAAGACTTGCTGGTCGGCGACCAGTATGAAAAGATTCACTCCATGGCCCTGGAGATCTATTCTATTGCGCAGAGAACCGAAATAGTGCCCCAGATGGAGGGTGCCCGTTGGTCTATCTCCGGTTAGTACCCTATATTTCTCTGGGTTTTTAGGTATATCGGCCAATGTTTGGTCGCTTATTTCTACGGCTCTTTTAAAACTATCCATGACAGGTTTTTATAAACATTCTTATAGATATCTCTATCCTAAGATCGGACAGAAAAATTGCAACAACCAAATACCATTCCTCTCCTGCTCCAGGATTTCCCTAGAAAAAGAGAAGGGTTGATAAAAATCAACCCCTCTAAAATGAATAAAAGTCTATCCTAGACCTTTTTACTAAACCAAGCTAGGGCTGTATCTAGCATTCTGTTGGAAAAGCCCCATTCATTATCATACCAGGCGCCTATTCTTACGAAATTATCCTCTATAACCTTTGTCTGTGTCATATCAAATATAGAGCTATGAGTGTTATGTACAAAGTCAATGGAAACTAGTTCCTCCTCTGTGCAGGCGAGTATACCATTTAGTTCTCCCGCTGCACATTTTTTTACCAGCGAATGAATTTCTCCAATGCTAGTCCCTCTTTTAGCTTCGAAGGAAAAATCTACGAAAGACACATCTGGAGTTGGCACCCTTATGGAAACACCATCTAGCTTTCCTCTGAGCTGAGGCAGAACCAGCGCAACGGCCTTTGCAGCCCCTGTTGTCGTTGGGATCATCGAAAGACTTGCAGCTCTGGCTCTTCTAAGATCTTTATGCGCGCAGTCAACAGTTCTTTGGTCGTTAGTGAAGGCATGGATGGTTGTCATGTGGCCCTTCGCTACCCCTATTTCCCTGTCCAATATTTTTACTATGGGTGCAAGACAATTCGTAGTACAGGACCCATTAGATACTATATCATCAGATTCCAGGAGATTTTCGTCATTAACACCCATGACTATTGTTTTAACTGTGCTGTCCTTTGTGGGAGCGGATATTATAACTTTCTTTGCACCCGCCTTTAGATGGGCACCTGAACCTTCTCGATCCGTAAATATACCAGTACATTCACAGACCACATCTATTCCCAGAGACTTCCAGGGCAGAGCCGTGGCATCTTTTTCTGCATATACCCTTACCGCCTTTCCGTCGATAATAAGACTATCGTTTCCCGTCTCCACATTTCCTATAAAGGGACCGTGGACTGAGTCATGTTTAAGCAGATGAGCGTTTGTTCCAATTGGAATTAGATCATTTATAGCGACAATATCTATATTTTTATACTTTTTCATGTTTTCAAAAAAAGTTCTAAAAACACACCTTCCTATTCTTCCGAAACCATTTATGGCGACTTTTACTACCATATGATAATACCCCTTCGTTCAGAGATTGTTAACATAATACTTGTTTACCTGTTCTTCATAATAAGTAAAGGCCCTTTGGAATTCCAAAAGAGGAAATTTTATGGTTATTTCTTCAAATCCCTCCGGCGATGTTGGTTTTTTCATAAAAACTCTCATATAAAAATGATTTCCAGATTTGATTTGGCCGAACAATTTTTTTGCATCCTCTTCCCGGAAAGAAATCAAACCATATTTTGCATCTCGCATTGGTTTAGAAATTACAGGTTTATTCGCATCCACCTTTACAAAAATACTTTTTTCCGGATAGCAATCCTTTGAGACCACTATAACTGGGGAACGATTATAGGGATTCACAAAAATTGTAGTGTTTTCACTGACTCCCACAAATATTACGCATCTGATATGTTCAAACATCTCGTCTTCTTCGCAGGAAACTCGCCAGACGCCAAAATCTCTATTTGTTATTTTTTTATTTGCTATAATATTCCCCTCACTAGAGCTAATAGCCGCCAAAAGAAAGAAAATAATTAGTAAAATTCTGTTAGACATTCGATACTCGATAAATAATCAAAGAGTTAAATAAAAAACGACGACTCCAGAATACCGATTAGAAATCATTTTTCAATATGGATTACCTAGGCAGGAGCAAATAGTTCCCTAGCCAGGAAATAGAAAATAAAATTCTCTAACCTTCCCTAAGCTGCGGCATTATCTCCTATTCTCTTTTTTTCTCTCCGGTCCTATTCTCTCTTCTTCTTTCTTCTATTTTATCCCATTCTCTTCTTTCTGATCCTTTCCTTTTCTCTCTGGTCCCCTCCTCTTCTATTCTTTCCTCTCCTATTCTCTCTCATTTTTCACTTTTCTTTTGCCTTCTAATCATCTCTTTTCCTCTCTTTTCTAAAAGCAGCCAATTACTTTTTCACTTTTCTTTCTCTTCCCAGTTATTTTCTTTCCCCTCCTTTTTGGGGGTAACCAGCTTTTTTCTCCCCAGGTCCTCCTCCGAAGGAGGAGGACCTAGTTACAGAGAAATTAACAACTAGTGGAATTTTCTATCCCCTTCTATTCTCTCTTATTTTTCGCCTTTTTTTCTCTCTAGTCCTGTCCTCTTCTATTCTTTCCTCTCCTATTTCAGGATATCCATCAACAGATCCCACTAGATAACAGAGAAAGATTACAGTAAAGCATTTACAATGCTTTATCAAATCTCAAAAATTCAAGAAACGAATTCTCCGAAACTATTACCACAGAGCCATAGAGGGGGAAATGGAAAAATTAGAAAGAAGAAAGGGTGGGGAGAAAGGGCAGGGGGAAAGTGGAAAGGATGGAGTAGATGAGGGAGATGGAGGAGGGGAAGGAGGAGGGGGGGGGTATTCACGACATAAGACATAGGCTATCCTTTTCTTTGTTCTTTTTCTCTTTGTTGTCGTTTCTTCTCCCCGTCTATTCTCTCTCATTTTTCGCTATCCTTTTTCTTCCCA
>JAIRXW010000049.1 GCA_031268035.1 Rickettsiales bacterium | reverse complement strand
ATCCTAATGGCTAATTTAACATATCCTAATGGCTGATATAGATATAGCGATAAATTTCGATTATCTTAGGGATAATTATCTTTTCTTCAGAGAATTGACTGGACAGGGAGATGACTGCACTCCGGTGGTTAGAATATCTGGAAAAAACACCTAGGGATTAACCACCCTCGTGGAAATCGAGGACAGAATAATCTCTGTCGCCATCCAGTGATTTGATTGGGGAATAGATACAGCACTCTGAACTAATCCTAATCTCCGCTGTCATCCGATGACCAGGCTAAAAAACGCATACAGCACTCTGAACTAATCCTAATCTCTGTCGTCATTCGATGATTTGATTGGGAAATAGATACAGCACTCTAGACTAATCCTAATCTCTGTTGCCATCTGGTAATTCGATTGGGAAATGGATACAGCACTCTGGACTAATCCTAATCTCTGTCGCCATCCGGTAATTCGATTGGGAAATGGATACAGCATTCTGAACTAATCCTAATCTCTGTTGCCATCCGGTAATTCGATTGGGAAATGGATACAGCACTCTAGACTAATCCTAATCTCTGTTGCCATTCGATGACCAGGCTAAAAAACGCATACAGCACTCTGGACTAATCTGACCATAGATCTTTCAGGCTTTCTTCCAACTAATTTTTTTGTTTTTTTCCTATATTTTTTTGCATTTCTCTCCTATATTTTTTCTTGCATTTTCTCCTATATTTTTTCTTGCATTTCCTCCTATATTTTGTCTTGCATTTTTATTTTTACTTAGTATATATTTACCATAGTTTTAATAAAATTGGCTAAGAAAAGGAGAAGAATATGTCTGATAAGAAAAAGACTACGACAGAGTTAAATAGCAATATAAATAAAAATAATCTCAAGGAGTTCAAGGAGGAAATGGCCAGAAAACACCAGGAGAGTATGGAGGAAATGGTCAGAAAACACCAGGAGAGAGAAGAAAAATGGAAAGAAAAAAAACGAAAGCAGGAAGAAAAAAATAAGAAAAAGGAGGATGAAAAAACTAAAAAGGTAATAGAAGAATTAAAAGTCGGCAACAAAAGAGCGGAAAAAGTTTCCTCGGAAATTAGCAACGACATAAAAGAAATAGAGACCAAAAACGAAAAGCAGGGAAAATATCTTTCAGAACTGGAACAGAATGCTAAAAAAAATCTCGACAAAGAATCAAGAAAGCTAGAAATCAAAGACGAAAAAATTTCAGAAATTTTAGAACAGCTTCCAAAATTTAATACCGTTAATGATAGTCCTAAGGAAGTATCGGGAAAGGCTGACAACAAAATAATTGAAGAAACAATGACCGGAAAAAAAGAACAGGTAGAATATCGTTTGCCTGAGGAATACATTAAAGAAGCAGAGAATGAATTCTGGAAAAAAGAACCAGAAGAAAAATATATTCCGGACGAGAATACCGGAAAATTACTTAAAGAAGTGGGCAACCAAGTAAAGACCGGACATAATATGTTCTCCGAATATGGAAACAAACTTGACGAAAAAACGGACGAACTTGACGTTAAAATTGAATCTATAGAAAAAAAAATAGATGAAGGAATTAACAGCTCCTTGGAAAAAGCAGAAATCGGAAACCAAAACCAGATTTCAAAAGAGGATACCGACAAATTAATTAATGACGTAAATGGCGAAATAAAGGTTAAAAATAATATGTTATCCAAAGCCGAAACCAAAGGACTGGTTTCAAATGAGGGTGCACGGGTTAATAAAGAGAAAAAAGAAGAAATTGAAATTTCAAAGGAGCAAGTGGTCGAAGAAAATACAAGCGAGGAGGAAATAAAAAAATTAACCACAGAGTTGCTTGAGGAGCAGAGGAAAATAAAAAAATTAAAACGAGCGATACGTAAAGAAACGAAGGAAAAAAAAGGAATAGACACAATCCAGGATATTCCAACGGTGGAAAATGAAGAACAGCCGAATTCCGAAAAAAAAACAGAGAAAAACAAGGAAAAGCTTGGAAAGCTAAAACTTGAAAGAAAAGATACATTAAAAAAAATAACTAAAAACGGAGGGGAAAAAGAAAAAATATTTAAAGAAGTAAAAGAAAAGTTATTGGAGGAAAGAAAAGAAAAACGCCGGAAAAAGATGGAAAAAAATGAGTCTAACATTCAACCAGCTAACTCTAATGAAACTAGCGAGCTACTGGAAAAAAATGCAACAAAAATTGAGGCTGAACAGGGAAAAACGCCCAAAAAACTAGTCTCAAATGTTGTATTGGCAGTTAAAGAAACGGCCAAAAAAGAAGAAAATAATTATGAGGTTACAAGCCAGAAGATAAAGAATTTAGATGAGAAAGAAAAAAAAATACTCTATGAAATAGAGTTGATAGAAAAGGAGGAGGAAGAAGAGACCGTGCAAATGTATTTTATAAAAGAACAAAAGGAAAATAAAAAAGGGTCAATAGAGTTAAGGAAGGAAGAAATAAAAGGAATGATTCCAAATTTAACTGGTCTACAACAACAACGATATGAAAATACTATGAATAAGCATGTAGAACGGCTAGAAATGGCCCTTAAAAACTTAGAGTCCGAAGAAGAAAAAAGTGATAATAAATTAAAACAAATAGTCTTAATGAAGGAAGAGAGGGAAAAGGAATTAAACGAAATAACCCTGGAGAAGGATAAGGAATTAGAAAAACTAACCCTGGAGCAGAAGAGTGATCTAAAGAAGGAATTAGAAGAAGCGACCCAAAAGATGGAGAAGAAATTTGAAGAAGCAGTAGGGAATAATGAATTGTTTTTTAAAAAAAATGAGACTCTTATAATTCCTGAAGAGGAAATTAAAAATCCTTTTTTTGGAATGACAGCAATAGCAGCATTTAGTGGGAAAGCAGCAACAACAAATGTGACATCCATCAGCAACATCTCGTCATCATCTATTAACAGCAGCAAACAGAACAGTAGGGAAAATAATGGGAAAAGAGAAATTCAATAGAATAAATCAAATTTTTTACTAAAAAATAACTTTACTTTGCCTAGAGGGTATGTATTTCTAAGATTATATTAGATATTTGTCACCACTACTCCCGCCGGAGGAGACGGAGACTATAGCCAGAATGATCGAAGGGACTATGGAAGATTCTGCTAAGAACGTAATCTGCATAAAATGGGGAAGTAGTGTCTACAGTGCAAAACATGTAAATCATCTCTATAGATCTGTGCTGAAAAATAGCAGCTATAGAATTAATTTCTATTGCTTCACAGACGATAGAAGAGATTTGGCCGAGGGCATAGTGCCCAGAGATATACCGCCGCTGAAAAATGTTGGCAAAATTGGCTGGTTTATATATCAGAAAGAGGTTGGACTCTGTGATGATGATCTGGGAGGACTGGAAGGCCAGAGAGTACTCTATTTTGATTTGGATACGATTCTGGTGGATAGCATCGACCCTTTCTTTGAACTGCCCAGGAACGATGAATTTTATATAATAGAGGACTGGAACCATAGAAATGCAATGGTGGGCCAGGCATCCTGCTATTCCTGGAGAGTGGGCGCCCTTGGCTATGTGAAATCCCACTTCGAAGAGCACCAGGAAGACATCCACAGAAAATTTGGCAGCGCTTCCCAGGAATACCTTTCCAGTAAGATTATAGAAAAATATGGAAAACTAAACTTCTGGCCAAGGACCTGGTGTAGAAGTTTTAAGCAGCACTGTCTACCAACTCCTCTGGTACCATTTCTAAGAAGATTTAGAGAGGCTAGAATTCCCGAGGGAACTAAAATAGTCTGTTTCCATGGAAAACCAAAGCCAGAGGATGCTGCCCAGGGCATATGGCCCGAACCTCTGGGCTATAAGAAAATACTCTATAAACATCTGAGACCAGTAACCTGGCTGAGAGAATATTTGATATCAATGATCTAGAATGCTTTGACCAATGATCTAGATGCTCTGGTTTCGTTGTTGGCTGTTTTTTCTCTGCACCCCCTAGAAAGGGCTCTAAAATAAAAAGACTCAAGGGCTAAATTTAACACGATCGGTCAGGGAAGGAGGTGGGAGAAAAACAGAAAAGAAGGGGCTCTAGACAAATGGTGGTAAAAATGCCAGGTCATCTCCCATCTGGCAGCCATCAAAAAAATAAAAAAGGTCCTCCGAAGTAATGGTGTTGAATATTATTATCCAACCTGTACACTATAGCCTATATATTCAGTTCCAAAAATCTCTATGTTTAAAAATGTTAGTAATTTGGAGACCCGAGACAAAGTTGTCTTTCTAAGGGCGGATCTTAATGTTCCCATGAAAAATGGAAAAATACTCGACGACACTAGAATTGTAGCCACATTGCCAACCATAGCTCTTCTGACCAGAGGAAAAGCTAAGGTAGTTCTGGCAAGTCATCTCGGCAAAGCTGCGGGGAACGGTTTTGAGGAGGAATTTTCTCTGAAAACTGTTCTGGAAAGGCTGAAACAGCTGGCTCCTGAAACAAAATTTTACTACTCTAGAGATTGTGTGGGACCTGAGACAAAAAAAATTATAGCCGGAGCCGAATACGGCAGCGTGATAATGCTAGAAAATCTGAGATTCCATCGGGAGGAGGAGGAAAATGATGGAGAATTCGCCAGACAATTGGCTGGACTGGCTGATGTCTATGTGAACGATGCCTTTGCCACCTGCCATAGGAAACATGCCTCTATGGTTGGCATTCCAGCTATTCTCGAATCCTATGTTGGCCTAAATCTAGGAATTGAATTGGAAAAACTTACAGAGCTGGTGTCTAACCCACAGAAACCATTGGCGGTGATCGTGGGTGGCTCAAAAATTTCTACAAAATTAGAGCTACTGCGAACCCTGACAAAAAAGTCTAATCATATCATTGTCGGCGGTGGTATAGCAAATACACTGCTGTTTGCCCAGGGGATAAATATTGGCAAGTCGCTGAGGGAAGAAGAACTTAAAAATGAGGTTTTAAATCTGCTGTCAGAGGCTGAGAAAAATGACTGCAAAATTTTCGTACCCGTTGATGTAGTTGTGACAAAAAATGTCACTGAAAAACCAGAGACAGAGATAAAAAATGTTAGAGAACTGGCCAGTGACGATATAATAGCTGATTTTGGACCAAAGACAGTGGATCTGCTAAAAAAGATCTTGGCCTCCTGCAGAACAGTCATATGGAACGGGCCGGTGGGAATATATGAAATTTCCCCCTTTGACCAGGGTACAAATTCCATAGCCAGATTAATAGCCAAAGAAACATCGGATGGCAAAATCATATCTGTGGCTGGCGGAGGAGATATCCTCGCTGCTCTGGGCAGAGCCGGTGTCCAGAGTGAATTCACCTATCTGAGCACCGCAGGAGGAGCTTTTCTCAAATGGCTGGAAAAGGGAAATCTCCCGGCTCTAGAAAAATTAAACTGTTAAGTTTAAAAACAACGCTAGATTAGAATCCAGCTAGATCCCGCCTATAAAATCTAGAGGAGAGGCCCACCATTCTGAAATGTAGGCCTTGGTCCTCTGGACTTTGGCACTAATCTGGCGCCCCTGTCGCAACATTCTCGAAGACCTTCCCGGAGGAGTCCAGAAGATGTTCAAAAAACTAGGGGATGTTTAGAAAATAGAGGTGGCTTGATTCAACATCTCCAAAGGCGCCTGACGGCGCTTTGATTTTGGGATTTTCTAATTTTTCTGGGGGAAGCGCTATAGAACCTAGACTTGAAAATAAAACCCTCGGAGCTATTCTTTCCCCATATAGGATGTTGGAGTGGAATGTTTATATGCCAAAAAAACAGGTAGTGCTGTGCATACTGGATGGTTGGGGTTTGACAGACGATGTGGAATATTCAGCCATAGCGAAGGCCAACACAAAATTTTATGATTCTCTACTGCGGGAATATTCTAGCGCACGCCTAAAGGCATCCGGTCTTGCTGTGGGGCTGCCGGAGGGCCAGATGGGTAATTCGGAGGTTGGACATACAACCATAGGTTCTGGAAGGGTAATTTTTCAGGATCTGCCAAGAATAAACGGCATTATCCATAGAAATGAACTGGAATATAATGATGAGCTCAGGAGCATACTGACAAAACTCTCGGAAACCAGGGGCAACCTGCATCTCCTCGGCCTACTGTCCGACGGCGGAGTACATTCCCACATGGACCACATAGTATCCCTCGCTAGAATAGCAGCTGGTAAAAAAATCAATGTGTTCGTCCATGCCTTTTTGGACGGTCGGGACACACCACAAAAATCTGCGCTGTCCTACCTAAAGGATTTTCTAGAAAAAACAAAGGAATTTTCTGACGTCATAAAAATAGCAACCGTTACCGGCAGGTACTATGCCATGGATCGTGATAAAAATTGGGATAGAATCAAAAGGGCCTACGACACTATCGTTGGTGGCTCCAGCTCCGGGAAGGTTGGAAAACATCCTTCGGCCGTTGTCAGAGAATCCTACGATGGCGCTATAACCGATGAGTTTGTTGAGCCAACGGCGATGGACCATTACACTGGTGCCAAAGATGGAGACGCGTTTATATTTTGTAATTTTAGAGCTGACAGATCTCGAGAATTATCTCAGGCCCTTGGCCAGAGGGATTTTTCTTCCTTCGAAAGACAGCGGGTAGTTAAATTCTCTGCCATGGCTCAGTTTACAGAATATTCGGAGGAACATAGTAATTATCTTAGAACAATTTTTCCTCCAATAAAAATAAATGAGTCCCTTGGAGAAATTATTTCGAATAGGGGGCTAAAACAATTGAGAATAGCAGAAACAGAAAAATATGCCCATGTTACATTTTTTTTCAATGGCGGTGTGGAAAAAGAATTCCCTGGAGAAGAGAGGGTACTTATCAAATCCCCCAACGTTGCCACCTACGACCTCAAACCAGAAATGTCCTGCGCCGAGGTTAGTGGCAGACTAGTGGAGGCAATAGACAGTAAAAAATACGATTTTATCGTAGTTAATTTTGCTAATCCAGACATGGTGGGCCATAGTGGGAAAATGGATGCGACTATCAAGGCCATAGAGGCAATAGACGGGGTGCTGGAGGAACTTCTGGGGGCAGTTGGAAGGGTGGAGGGAACTGTATTTATAACGGCAGATCACGGCAACGCCGAAAAGATGTTTGACAGAGAGAAAAAACAACCCCACACAGCCCATACCACCAATGATGTTCCTTTCATAGCGATTAGGAAGGGGGGTAGTAAAATCATCCTAGAACCCGAAGGCACGCTCGCCGACATAGCTCCAACTATTCTGGATGAATTCGGCATCGGGATACCGACTATATTTTCCGGCAGAAGCCTGATGGTGAGAACCTAGGGTAGAAGCTTTTCTATAGAGTTTCTGGCAGAAGTCTGGTGATAGGAGTCTAGGATAGAAGCTTTTCTACAAAGCCATCGAGTTCGCTCTTTTTCGTATTTTCAATTCTTTTTGCCATGATCAGGGCACTGACCTCGCTAACACTTACGTCAAGAATATCATTGATGACCACATGGTCATATTCGCCAAAGTGAGCTATTTCGTTTCTAGCTCCGCTGATGCGCCTTTCTATGGTGGCCTCATTGTCCAGATTTCTCTTCCTTATTCTATAGCTCAATTCCTCTAGACTCGGAGGGAGAATAAATATTCTCAGAAGCTCACTCCTATCCATTTTTGAAGATATTTGTCTGTTGCCCTGCCAATCTATATCCATGATAACGTCAAGACCTTTTTCGAATTTTGTAGTTATTTCACTTCTGAGGGTTCCGTAGCTGTTTCCAAAGACATCCACATACTCAAGGAATTCATTATTTTTAACTTTTTTAGAAAATTCTTCTCCCGTTAGGAAATGGTAATTTTCTCCATCAACTTCGTTGGCTCTGGGACTTCTGGTGGTAGCAGAAATGGAAAAACTGAGCTTTTCGTCGCGTTTTTTAATTTCATCTATTATGCTGGACTTACCTGCGCCCGAAGGTGACGATATTATTATAATAAAATTTTTATAGGGTAACACTTTATGCTCGAATGGAAAACTTTGCCAGATGCTAGCCCCAGTCTTAAAAAAATCAAGATAATATTGGCCCCTGGGATACGGGCAACTATCTCTTGCCACACCGCCGCCAAACACCTTTTTCTGTTTTTAACTGCCGGGTTCCTGGGCAACCCCAGCAGTGGAGCACCCCGGAGATGGTTGGGCAAATTTGGAATCTAGTGTTCTGAAAACTTTTTATTTACCTACCATCACCAGACACACCGAAACCCGTGACTGTAGCTCTATTTTTGTGTCCATCCTGGGCTAGGTAATTTTTACTTTAATTTTGAAAAACTAAATTTTAATCCCTGCGGGGGGGGCTGGCTGCCAACAGATAGAGTGGAGCCCGCTGTTGCGCACGGTGAGCCAAAGTCTATGTGTCCCACATTGCCTCCAGAGATTGGAAAAATTGGAGCAGAACGCGTTGCTGCGTGATTAATTTTATTTTTTCTGTTTTTCTAGTTTTTCGAGAACACTTTGTAAAATATAAGCCGCCGCCACCTTGTCCAATATTTTTTTTGATTTTAGATAACTTTCAGACATATCCTCTCTGAGAAATTCTTCGGCCATGAAGGAGGTTAGATGCTCATCAACGAGCAAAATTGGAATATGTAGAAACTCCTCCAATCTGATGACGAAATTTTCTATGAACATAGAAAACTTTGTGCTCTCCCCCTCTCTCGTCAGAGGTTGGCCACAGACAAGGGCGCAGACACGATTTTCTAAAATTTCATCTGCTATAGCCTCCAGGTCCCGCCCTAGGTTTTTTCTTCTGAGGACAGTTCTAGGGGTGGCAATGTTCCAATCTCTATCGGATAGAGATAGGCCAATTCTTTTCAGTCCTATGTCCAATCCCATCAGCCTAGAACCTGGACTAAGCTCTCTCTGAAATTCTTTTAGGTTGCTAAATATCACCTAGATTTTCCTTAGCTGGAATATGGTGCATCCAGAGGGAATCGAACCCCCAACCGTTTGATTCGAAGTCAAATACTCTATCCAATTGAGCTATGGATGCTTTCTTCAGGGCCCTGGGTGGTCCTAGCTATACAACCCCGGCCCTGTTTCGACCAATGCTATAGAATATTCGCAATTTGTCAAATCCATCTGTGGTGCTGGCGAATGGCGGATGGAATCAAAAAACTGGAAAAATCAATCCATTTGTCGGAAAATGCATTGGAATCTAGATTGACATAGCCTCTCTTTGAAAAGTAAATCATGTAATTTCTGATATTGATCTTGAAAAAATTAAAATTCTACCTATATTTTACAGTGTTATATTGGAATTAGGTGATGGCTAGAGACTACTATGAAGTTTTAGGGGTAAGTAAGAGTGCAACATCGGACGAGATAAAAAAGGCCTATAGAAAAAAAGCTATGGAATTCCATCCAGATAGAAACCCCAATAATAAGGAAACCGAGACAAAATTTAAAGAGGCAGCCGAAGCCTATGATATTCTCCATGATGCGGATAAAAGGGCCGCCTATGATCGCTATGGACACGACGCCTTCAGAGGCGGCAGCGGGGCAGCGGGAGGCGGCGGATTTGGTGGCTTTAGCGGCGCAAGCTTCACCGATTTCAGTGATATTTTTAGTTCATTTTCAGATATTTTCTCCGATCTTGGTGGTAGTTCCAGAAAAAAGAGGAGCGGCGCCATGGATGGTTCAGATCTAAGATATGATATCAGTTTAACCCTAGAGGATGCCTGTAGCGAAAAATCTGTCGATATAAGTTTCAGCGCGCTGGGCAAATGCAACGATTGTAATGGAAGCGGCTCAGCAGACAGCAGTGGTTCTATCAACTGTTCTGAGTGTGGGGGCACTGGGACCACCAGAATTCAACAGGGTTTTTTTGTCATGGAGCAGACCTGTCGAAAATGTAGAGGTAATGGCAAAATCATAAAAACACCCTGCAAAAAATGTGGAGGCACCGGTAGAGTGCAGAGGACGAGGAATCTTACGGTAAAAATTCCGGCGGGGGTGGACAGCGGAAGTAAAATTAAACTGACGGGAGAAGGAGAGGCCGGACAAAATGGAGGAACGGCAGGAGATCTGTTCGTTGTGGTTAATATAAAAAAACACGAAATCTTTATTCGGGAGAAAAATGATCTGCATATAACTGCTGGCATATTGCCCACAACGGCCATGGTGGGCGGAGACATAGAAATCCCCACTATAGATGGTGGAAAAGCTCTAGTCAAGGTTCCAGCTGGCACCCAGCACGGCAGCAAAATAAAATTAAATGGCAAAGGCATGCCCGTGCTTGGTGGCGGCACCAGAAGGGGAGACCAGATTATAGACATTAAAATTGAGATTCCGAAAAACCTAACGGCCGAGGAGAAAAAAATTACCCAAAATTTAGATAATCTCCTTCATAATTCTAAAGTTGAGGACACATTCTTCAAAAAATGGTTTAAATAGATAGACCAGCTCTGCTCTCTAGAAAAAAGACTTTTCTGTTCTGAGCTTTGGCTTTTCTATGGTATTTAGTTTCGACCCACCAGCTTGGTTCCGCGCAGCAATCCTCTAGATTTTTTGGAATCTGCCTAAATAGATGACTGTTCTGCACCGTCTCTAGAACGGACTTTGCATACTCCTCTGAATCCGAGGCAAAAAATAATGGACTGTCAACCTTAAGTTTTCTCTGTAGAAGTCCTAGAGAGTCGATGTTTATAAATCTTCTTTTCTGCTGTTTACGTTTCGGCCATGGGTCCGGGAAAAGAATGAAAATGCCATTAAAATACCTATCCTCTACCAAGTCCAAAAATATTTGGGCGTCTCCATTAAATATTCCTATGTTGTCAATGCGCCTGGCTAGCATTAGTTTCAGTAGATTTATAATGCCCCTGCGATAGACTTCGCAGCCAAAGTAATTCGCCCATTGTTCTCGACTAGCCATCTCGGCCAGACTTTCTCCGTAGCCAAAACCTATTTCTAGGTAATTAGTTTCATCTCTAGGGGGCATTTTCTCCACGCTAGCCAGATATCTTGGCAGCAGCTCCTCTAGCATATATCTGGCCTCTGGCCCAAGGGGTCTACCGTTGGTTCGTCCAAAGTTTTTCAGATTTTTTGCTGTGTCCATAGATTTATGCCCAAAAAAATAATTGCCTGCACAATGAATAATTCTAGAGAATACCTGGAAATAAACATGAGCAAAGTTTCGCCTGGAACATTTTCCATTTCTCTAATTTTAAAATTAAAAAGTACCCTGTAGACACCACCTATAAGTAACAACGCAGCTACAGAGTACAGGCCCCTGAAATCCAGACGCAGTATCTGCGCTAGAGCGAACATGAGAAATATTGATATTGTCACTGTTTTGTCTTTTGGAGTTTTTTCGCTTTTTCTAAAGATCTTGCCACAAAAGACTAACAACAATAGATAGGGGCCATATTCCAAGTAGTCACAGGTATATACCCCACAAAGCCCCAGGAGGGCTATAACTATGAAAAATAATATGGTATTACCATTGTAGAGAATATTTAGATAATCCACCAGCAGATTCGCTAGATAAAAGTTATACATTATATTCAGGGGAAATATTCTATTATAGATATGGGCGTGGATCAAACTCAGAATGATGGCAGCCACCATTATTCTGCCCATTTTTTCTCTCTTTTTTTTGCCAGAGCCGAATAAAATCGCGTAGATTATGACGGCTGCACGGCCTATGACCCGGAAAAATAAGATTTTCCCGTGAAACATAAAAAGCCCTATGTGGTCAATGAGCATGATAAAAAAGGCGATATCCTTTAGAAGATCGTAGCTATTAAATTTTCTACCCCTGAGTCTTTTGAGCGACATATTTTCTGACTGTTGTGGTTAATAATTACTCCCTAACAATTACAGGTGATGACGACCACCGAATTAACTAGACTATCTTCATCGGATATGGACACATTGAACTCCATAGTTTTTACACTGGTTCCGTAGAGCTTCTGGGCAAACTCCGCTGCCGCTTCGCTGAGCACAATAACTGGTCTACCAAATCTATCGCCCAGTATGCTCACCTCTATCAGTCTAATGCCTCTACCCATACCGATCCCCATAGCTTTAAACAGAGCTTCCTTCGCCGAAAATCTTTTGGCTAGAAAATTCGTTTTCCTCTCTAAAAATTTTTCTTTGGCTAGAAAGACTAGTTCACTAGGGGAAAGGATTTTCTGTGCCAACCTCTCCCCATAGTCAGAATAAAGCTGAGTAATTCTTTTTGAATTCAAAAGATCAATTCCTAGCCCCAAAATTTTCATATTGGTCAATTTTATTATAGATATCTAACATTTTACTGTACATAATATCAAAGGAAAAATTATCAATGACATTCTGTCTTGATTTTTTAGTTATTTTTAACTTTTCTTCGGCCGGCAGATCTATAGCCTTTTCTAGCACCATAGCGAATTCTCTGGCATTATTCGCCGGAGCCAGAAAACCAGTTTCACCGTCGGCCACAGTTTCCAATGTACCCCCCAGGGCTGTCCCCACAAATATCTTGCCCATAGACTGGGCCTCTATCGCCGTTCTTCCGAAGGATTCGGCCTGGATGCTGGAGGAAACCACTATATTAGATAGAACATAGAGAGCTGGCATGTCGTTGATATTTTCGTGAATTTTTACAAATTCCTGCAGGTTATGTTTGTAAATATACTTCTCAATTCTTTTGACATAGTCGGGATTTTTCTCTATATCGCCGATAAGCAGGCAAAAATAGTTTTTTGTCCGAAGATACCTGAGAGAACTCAGGAAATATTCCTGACCCTTCTGCAGAGAAAATCTGCTGGGTAGGGTGATTATAATCTTATCATCTGGAAGCCTCAGATTGTTCTGCAGAATCAGCTTTCTATTTTGGGAAATATTGTCCTGACTATACATATTGACATCTATACCCCGATGAACCACCTCAATCGTTCTCTGGAGGGTTTTCCGAGAAATGTATTTTTTGTATTTGCCGAGCGCGTATTTTTTAACAAATTCGGATACAGCTACTATCGGGTTTCCCCTGAACATTATTGAGTTATAAATTTTTTTAAAAAAGGACGTTTCTTTGAAAAGCCCATTGAACTGCACCATCGTTACCAGAGGGATATTAAGAGCTCTGCAGGCATAAAAACAACTCCAGGCTGGCGCCCTAGATTCAACCTGCACTAGATCGATGTGATGGGTTTTGAGTATTTTTTTAATTTTTCCTATGTTAAGAAAAATTTTAAGGGGGTTTTTACTGTTAACTCCCATAGCTATGTGGGTTATGTTGTAGTGCTTAACTTTACTGATTAGACTACCCCCGGAGCAGAGAAGAAAAATATTCAGGTCTTTTTTCTCGAAATTCTTTCTAGCAAATTCTATAAAGCCAATCTCAACTCCCCCACTATCCAATGTGGGAATCACAAATAGAACATTTTTCATTACCATGGATTTACCCAACTAAATTAAAACCAATTTTTATAGGATTTTTGTCGATTTCATCACTGGTCGAAAATAGGCAATTAAACTGCGTATCAGAGATAATCGATAGACTTTTTGCTAGTGTTTGCTCCTCTATGTATTTTCGATGAATTTCCAAAGATTTTATGAGAGGAGCATAGCCCGTTCTCAAAAAAAGCTCTATTCTATCTGTTATATTTAAATTTGAGTCTTTTCTAAACTGCTGGATTATGCGAACCAGATCCCTCGCCAGACCCTCGCATCTCAACTCCTCCGTCACTCTGAGATCAAGTTTGATCAATATATTTCGATTCGCCACAGGAAAAGTATTTGCCTCCCTAGATCTAAGTTGTGTGGAAAAATCATCCTTCGTCAGTTCGAAATCACATATTTTCAATGTCCCCGCTGGAGTAATTTCCCACCTGTTGTTCTCGGCAGCTTTGATCAGCTCCGGCATTTTTGAATCTACTCTGGCGCCCAGGCGTTGGAAGTTCAAAACCAACCTATTATTTGAAAAATCTTTGACGTTATTCAGAAACTCAATGGACTTAACATTTATTTCCTCCATAATAATGGAAGACAGCTCTTCCAGATCATCGGTTTTCTCAGCGATAACGGTAACCTTAGCTAGTGGCAGTCGAATTCTCAGGTTGTTACGATCTCTAATGGAGAGAGCGCAGCTGCATATGTCCCTTACTCTATCCATTGTTTCAGATAGGACACCATCAGCCTCGAAATTTTCCAAATTTGGATAGTCCTGCAGGTGCACGGAATCGCCTAGGTGCATTCTTTACTTAAAAGTTATTTCCAATAGGATATTTTGTCGATGTAAAACATAAAAACAAGCTTTTAGTTGAAAATATATAGCCGGTATCTTTTTAAAAATACCCTGAAGTATTTTTTTCTGTCTCTATTTATAGTGGCCGGTATAGAATGGGCCGTGAGATCTACGGGCTATGTAGACTATATGACTAGCTGTGGCCTCAGTATTTCAAAATTTGTCGCCCTGATGGCCCTCAGTATACCAAAAGTGCTCCTACTGGTCATACCCTTTGCCCTGTTTATTTCCATCATACTCTACTATGATATGCTAGCTAAAAATAACGAGCTGATTGTGCTGGAAGTTTCAGGTCTAGGGAAAAAACAGCTCTCCTTCCCATCTTTTTTGCTGGGTCTAGTGGGTTGCTTTCTATCCTGCACCATGACGCTATATTTCGTGCCCAGAAGCAATATTCTCTTCAGAAACACTCTCAAAATAGTTGAGAGTAGAATAACCAATCTCCTGATGACCAGCGAAAATTTCAATGAATTCCAGGAAATAACACTGTATCTTAGAGCAAAGAACGAGGAGGATATAAATTTTTTGGTGGCCTATGACGGCAATTATAACAGCGGCATGAATAAAATTTTGTACGCCAGATCGGCAAAACTGCTTAATGACAACCATCTTGAACTGCACAGCGGAAATATACAGAGATTCCGACCGGATATTCCCAACGAGATAAACATTTTATTTTTTGACCGGCTTGTCTTAGATCTAAATGACCTCTACTCTGTGAGAGGTAAGTCTGGACAGCAGAACGTTGACTTTATGTATCTGGGGGAACTGCTGGGACTGGAAAAAAAATCTCTGGCCATAGTTGGGGAAATTCTAGGTAGGATTCTAGTGCCAATATTTTCGCTGCTGTTGGCCATTTTCAGCTCTCTCCTTTCGCTAAACAGAATTCCCCTCGGCAGGACTGGCAACGGAAGCGACAATCTCAAAAACATAGCTAACTACAGCCTTTGCGCTCTGATCACAGCCCTCTTTTTCTATCTACTGAGGCTAGCAAAGAGTAGAATATCCGGCTTCTATTTCCTGGCCATTCTAATTTTTCTGCAGGTTTTCTATATATTTTACAGTTTATCTAGAGAAATGAAATTGTCATGAGAATCGGAAAAATTTCCCTTTACATAGTCGGCGAATTTATAAAAATGTTTTTTCTGGTATTTTTTGTAGTGTTCACCATAGTATTTGTGATAAATTTTCTGGAATTTTTTCCAAATATACAAAACTATTCAATACCCCCGCTGGACGCCCTGAAGATAATTTTGCTGAGAATACCCACCATAGTTGAACCCATTATACAATTTATAGTGCTTCTGTCGGTCATATTTATAATGGCTAAATTTCTTGTGAGCAATGAACTAATAATTTTCTATTCCAACGGTATATCCGAGTGGAAAATACTCAGACTGCTTAGTTTCACGGTCTTTGCTCTGGGTATCTTTTCTCTGACAATCTACAATAGAAATTCCGTAAGTATGCTCCAGAAATCTGCCTCGATGACCAAGAGGTACCGGGGCATAGTGGAAACCAGGGATTTTGTAGAGCCGAAGGGTGGTATATGGCTGAAGCAGAGTGGTGAAGGATTCACGGGGGAAGAGCACAGCTATGAAAACTACGAGGTGGTAGTTAGGGCAAAAAATGTTTTCCTGGAAAATTTAACATTCAATGATGTGATCCTACTGATGGGGGATGAAAATGGCAATTTTCTAAGGAGAATCAATGCTGAAACCATGCAGGCAAAGGACAAAAGCCTTATCATGGAGGATGTTTGGATAATTGAACAAAAAAAAGATATCGCCCACAGGGATAGAATGATTTTGCCGGTGGTGCTGGAGGAAAATTTTCTAAGGAAACAGATACAAAATAAGTACAAGGACACCAAAACCATAGACTTTCTGTCTCTGGGCAAACTCATAGGAGATTTCAAAACCCATGGGCTGAACACCCGTAGATTCGAAATAAGGAGAAATAATTTAGCTCTGACGCCGATTTTGTATGTGCTTATGGTTTTCATGGGAATTTTGTTCTCCGACAATAGGCCTCGGGAAAGGAAATACATACTGAGAATACTGCAGGCGTCTGCGGTTGGTGTTTGCCTATTCACACTGCAAAACATATTCAACGGCCTTAGCCTGGCCAACGCTAGGAATCATTTACTCCTGATGTTGGGACTGACTCTATTCGCGTTTCTAGTGGTCAGCTATAGACTTATTAGAAAAGTAGAGTTGGAAAATCTATGATTTTTTCTCTTCGGCCGCAAGGTTCTCGGCAATACTGGCCGGATGTGTCGCATTGTAAACTTTCAAAATATTACTAGGATCCACTCGTGTGTATAGCTGGGTCGTTTTCAGGCTGGAGTGCCCAAGTAATTCCTGTATACTCCTCAAATCGGCCCCACTCGCCAGCAGTTCCGTGGCAAAGGAATGTCTCAGAGAGTGGGGAGTTGCGCTTTGGGGTAAATTGAGAAAATTTCTTATGTTTTGGATCAATTTTTCAAATAGTGCAGCCTGGTATTTTTTTCCTCTGGTGCCAAAGAATATAATGTTGCCGTTCCAGGTATCGTAGGGACAAGCTTTTCTGTAGCTACCCAGCGATTCAACAGCAATGGGTAAAAGCCTGACTATGCGCTCCCTGGCTCCTTTGCCTAGAATTTTGATTCTGTCATCCCCCAGAAAAAAGGTCGGCTCCAGATCTAGGGCTTCGCTAATCCTTAGTCCACAGGAGTACAGGAGTATAATCAGAGCCACATCTCTTTTGATTTCCCAATCTCTCCGGCGAAAATTTTCTACGGATTGGATCATTCTGATAATACTGCTGTGATTAATATTTTTTGGCAGCAACTTTGGCAGTTTTGGGCCCCTAATTTCAAAAATAGTTTTGTTCTCTAGACCATGTCTTTTTTCCAGAAATCTATAGAAACTTCGGATTGTGGCTAGAGCTCGAGCGCTACTTCTGCTGGATAGACCCTGGCCGCTCCTCTGGGCCAACCAAAGTCTTAGATCTCTGGAGCTGACGTTTTCAAATGTCCTTTTGGTTTCCGTCTCTTTGGACCTGCTCCCTAGAAACGCCCTGAAGTTTTCTATGTCATTTTTATAGGATAAAATTGTATTTTTAGAGTAATTTTTTTCAATTTCCAGATATTTAAAAAAATCCCGGGTCTTTTCTTCCATTGCCAAACAAAAAATCAATCCATATAGACGTCACTGTTGCAAAGAAAATAACTCATATTACACTGGATGCAATCTGATTTAGAGCCCTATGAAAAAATTTCTATATTTGATCTCGGCTGTTTTGCTTATTTCCTGTGCAGCTGGGAAAAATTCTAACCAGGAGAATGGGGAAGTCCTCTATGCAAGAGCTATGAATAATTTTAAACTGAATAGGATAAAAAGCGCCATCGAAGATTTCGAGGAGCTAGAGACCACCTATGATTTTGAAAAATACCATGAGGCTATGGTGATGGTGGCCTACGCCCACTATAGTACGGGAAACTACGATGATTCGCTGCTAAAAATAGATAGCATCAGAAGGTTTAATATGGGCACTGAAAATCTTCAGTATGTCTATTATCTAGAAATTTTAGCTAAATATAAAAAAATTGACCAGTCAAAGCGAGATCTCACTCTACTAAAAGAGCTATTTTATAATATAAACGATATGCTAGCTCTATTCCCCGGCTCCATCTATGAGAATGATATTATTGAAAAGGAAAGGGCAGTTCTAAATTATATAGTAGAATCCGAACTGAATATAGTTGCGTTCTATCTAGACAATAACAATCTGATAGGCGCCCTGAATCACCTGAGAGAGGTGATCGACAACTATCCGGAGAATATACATTCCCCCCAGGTATCCTATCTAATGTACGAAATATATTCCCACATTGGCTATCCGGAGGGGCGAGACCTATATCTTAGACTGCTGCATGAGAGATATAAAAATAGTAAATGGTTTGAAAAAATTAATAGTTAGCATCCCCCCATTGGCACTGTTATTTCTATGTATTTCCTGTTCCGGAGTCAACTACAGTGTTTTCAGAGGAAATAGACACGCCCAAAAACTAGAGAGGGACCACTCTAGTTATCCAACTAAAGGCTCTAGAGGTACCTACAAGGTAGGGGCTCCCTACACAATATCTGGAAAGGAATACTATCCAGAGGAAAATAGATTTTACCGAGAAACGGGAATAGCCTCCTGGTATGGGGAGGAATTTCATCGAAAAAAGACTGCCAACGGGGATATTTTTGATATGAACAGCATGACAGCGGCCCACAGAACTCTACCAATGCCGTCCGTCGTGAGGGTGGTAAATCTTGAGAATGGGAAGAGTGTGCTGCTGCTTGTAAATGATCGGGGCCCCTTTGCGAAAAATAGAATAATTGATGTGTCCAAAATGGCCGCTCAAAAACTTGGTTTTCTAAAGATGGGGACTACGCACGTTAGAGTGGAATTCATGGAAAAGGAGACAAAGAAGCTCCTGAAGTCGCGGGGGTTGCTATAGCCGGCGTTCTTTACCATTGGCGCCGGACATGTCGGCGGCCAGGTAGAGAACTAGGCCAATGCAGATAGCACTGTCGGCCACATTGAAGACTGGCCAATGATATTTACCCAGATGCAAATCAATGAAATCAACAACTGCTCCGTAGACAATTCTATCTCGGGCGTTCCCCAGAGCCCCCCCTAGAACTAGAGCAAAACACAGGGAATTCAGCGCATTGGTCGATCTCCAGAGACAAAACAGAAGTGTCAATGCTACTCCCAGAGCCACTGCCAGCAGCAGAGAAGATATAAACTGCACATTTCTCAGAAGGCCAAAGCATCCTCCTCTGTTCCAGACCAGCACCACATTCAAAAATTTCGACAAAACGATCCCATCGGCAAACTCCTTCCCCTCCACCATAGAGGTTTCGATCATCGCCAACAGAGTACTTTTACTCTTTAGATCCAGGACAAAAATCGCCGTTGACAGCAGCAGACAGGCAAAAAATCTTCCTCTCGTCCTAATGTTTCCCAGAGGGTTCATGGCTTTCCTTTTCAATTTTCCTTAGCATTGGAATTATCATGCTGACACTTAGCCCACCAAGGGACTTTGACCTACCAAAATAGACCTTTCCTCTGTGCATGTCAACAATATGCTGCACAATGGTTAGACCTAGACCAAAGTTTCCATCTTTGTCAGTCATGGTGCTGTAGAAAGGTCTTCTTATTTTTTTTAGCATGTCTTTCTCCAGACCATTGCCATCATCATCAACCACTACCGCCAGATTATAGTCATTTGTTCTCACAGAAATGTCTACGATTTTGCGCCTATATCTGAGAGAATTGTTCAGGATATTATTTATGCATCTCCTGAACGAGTCAATCTTCAGAAAAATTTCTACCCCCCCTCTCAGGTCAAAATTGATGTGGATGTCTCTATAGCCACCTCTTCCGTAGTCGTCTATGATGCCACTGAAAAATTGTCTAATGTCCGTGAGGCTGTAGCTGTCTTTCATCACGCCTCTGGCAAAGAGAATGTATTCGTCTATCATTCTTTCCATCTCGCCAAGATCCTGCCCAAGGGATTTGGCGATCTCTTCGTCATCTATAAACTCTGCCTGAAGCTTCATTCTAGTCAGCGGAGTTCTAAGGTCGTGGGATATTTGCGCCAACATTGTAGTTCGGGTGTTCATAAGATTCTTCATTTTCCCCACAACATTTAGAAACGCCCAACCCACTTCTCTTATTTCCTTTGCCCCGGTGGGTTTAAAATTAACGTTGTCCTTTTCCAGATAGGAGAAATCATTGGCAAAATTTTTTAGCAGTTCTATAGACCTCATCTGATTTTTCACGAAAATAAAGGCCACAGTAGCTATGGCCAGAAAGGAAATGGCGTTCCAAAATATTAGCAAATTAACTCGCGGAATAAAAATCGTTTTTTTGTCTATCCAGTAGATAAGCGCACCATCTGGTTTATTGATAGCTACGGCGAAAGCTCTTCGATCTACTCTGAAGAAATCTACCTGGTCTGAAATTGTTCTGTGGAGATCACTGGCGAAGCGCCCCAGGGGGTTCAGAAAAAATTTCCTTTCGATACTGCTCCCCATTGCCGCTCTGTTTTTATCTTCGAAATATTTTTTCTCTCTGAAGCCTATTCTAAAATTTTCAGAAAAATTTACATTTTCTAGCAGAACTGATCTATCACAGTGGGGCATCCTGCAGCTATCATATTTTCTATTGATAGTTCTAATTTCTTCCACCAGTATGGCTAAACTTCTCTTCACGGTTCTACTCCAATATCTATGAAAAAATATGTAGAAAGATGTGATCTGCAAAAGAAACATGGGCACTAGCACCATCATCATGAATCTATGGAATAGGCTGCTCGGCATGACCCTCTTCACCACAGCTGAAGTTGCTTTCCTGGCCATACTAGAAATCCAATTCACTATAGCATTTTGAAGCGCTAAAACCTGGTATTTTATCGAAGAGAATATTCCTAAATCCTCTCTTTGATTTTACCAATCTATACCATTCTCTGAGTTTCGGATGTTTGTCCCACTCGATGTAGCCGGGATAGTCAACAACCGATAGTTCCGTCGCGGCCGCTATGTCAGCTATGGTGAAGGATTCAGAGGCCAACCACTTTTTTCTAGTCAGGATATGTTCCATATAGCCCATATGGAGCTCCAGATTTTTCAAAGCCACAGCTATTTTATCTACATTTGTGTGGCCCATCCCACTGAGCCCACTGATAAATATTTCCTCTACCACATAGCCAGTGACCTCTCTATAGAATTTTTTATCGAACCACATGTGTAGTCTCTGTATTTCGTATCTTTCTTCCGTATCTAATCCCAGGAAATTGAGGTAATTTAGCTCATTGGCCGTTCTCTCTAGAGTGCAGATATATTCGCATATGAGATAGCTATCACATATAACCTTACCATTTTGCATGTTTTTTAGCACTGGCACTTCATTGGCTGGATTCAGCAGCAGAAACTCCCTGTTTCGAAGCCAACATTTTACCTCTGTGGCCTGATAGTCGATCTCCATTTCATCCAGCACAAACCTCACCTTTCTCGAAAAGGGGCAAAAAATTGAGCTATAGAGCGTGTATTTAGACAATCTTTTCTTTCTCGGTTTCTCTCTGGAGAAACACTAGGGGAAAAAATAAAATAGTCCAGCTGAACAAACCCGCCCGTGGAAGAGAAGTTCTCTCGTCAACTGGCTCTAACTCCACGGCAATGGAACTCCAGCCCCAGTCACGACCTCTGCTCGAGTTTATATTTCCTCTGGGAGCCAGAACACGCATTAAACGGATCCAATGGAGAAAATCAAATGCTGGACGAAAAATATATTGATTTTGCCGCGATTCTGGATTTTTTTAAATCACACTGGCTACCCCTTAATGGTAATACCTCCCGATCCCAGCGAACTTCCTATCCCCCTATTCACATTATACATTTTAGAAAACACGATTAGAGGTTTCATACGCTCATTCAATTTTTCTATGTTATCCAGACCCTGTTGGAGTGTCTGTGTCCTATATTTAAGTGATTTTTCCACATAGGCTCTGTTACTTTCTTCTATTTTTTTTATTTCAGATTCTAGAATTTTTTTCCTATTGTCATTTAATCTTTCAGCAATTGTTTTTGCTAGGTCTATTGCTCTTTTCGTTTCATCCGGATCATATTTAATGTTTTTATCACTGTATTGAAAATCTTTGTAGGTATCCTCCAGGCTCTCCTGAGACTTACTAAACTCTCTAAAATTATCCTCTAGATATTCAGAAAAACTTTTCCAGTTTTTTTTAGCCGTTTCCCCTAGCCCTTCCAACTCTTTTTCTTTTTTCTCTGTTTCTTCCTTTTTATCTATAATTTCCTTTGACAATTTCTCTCTTTCCTCTCTAATAAGTTCTTCAAATTTTTCCGGAAGCTTTTCTCCCTCTTCATCTATTTCTTCATCTTCATCTATTTCTTCATCTTCATTTATATCTGTTTCTTCCTTTTTATCTATAATTTCCTCTCTAATAAGTTCTTCAAATTTTTCCGAAAGCTTTTTTCTCTCTTCATCTATATCTATTTCTTCATCTTCATCTATTTCTTCATCTTCATCTATTTCTTCATCTTCATCTATATCTGTTTCTTCCTTTCCATCTACAATTGACTCTCGGAATCTCTTTGTTTCCTCCTGGTCAGAGGTTTTAAACTCCCTTTTTCTCTTCTTGACGAGTTCTCCAAACTCTTCCGAAAGCCTTTCTTCCTCTCCAAGAAGTTTTTCAGACTTTTCGTTTTTATTTTCTTGATACTCTTTCCTAAGAGATCGGGTTCTTTGGTCATATTCCTTCAGTACATTTTCCTTTTTAGAAAATCCCTCAAATGAAACTATAAAATCAGGGTACACAATATGCTCCATTAGATTTTTGCCTGTTCCTAGATTAACTTTGTTATTTTCTGATATCTCCAGATGTTTCCGTAGCTGTGCCACTACCATAGGACTGGTGTACATAGTATAATCACAACGTGCCTTGAAGTGTTCATAGCTAAGAGGTATCATCTCTGCTCCCGCCAGTAACCCACTATTTTCTGCCATAGTTATCACAGTAATCATCGAATGCCACCAGCAGCTCTCCGTCTCCTGGTCAACAGAGTTATCCACTAGTTCGGTGCGCTCTACAAGCCCTCCCAGAGTGCTCTTCCAGGGGTCTCCGGTGATAACGCGACTAGAGTCAAAACATTTGAATAGTATGCCATTTGAATTATTTATTTTGTCAAAACCAATTTCCTTTATTTTTTCCATATCTAGAACCAGAGTCACTGCGTGACCCTCATTTTCTGCGGATATGTCCACCGAGACCGAGATATAGTCTTCTTCTATATTGTTTATATTTCCTGCGTTGATGCCCAGAGACTCTAAAAACTTCGTTGAACTTTCGTAGCCTCCATTAATAGAGGCTTCTCCAACTCCAGGTTTTTGGAAACGGACCCTCTTTAGGCTTTCAGAACCTTTCAGATTAGCAAGAATCCACAGATTTGTTTCTTCCCTAAGGTCTTTATTAAATCCATGGGCCCCTCCCTGGGATCGATTTTTAGACATAAGTTGCTGAACTCTCTGGAGAAGACGCTGGACATCTATGAAGGTTTTTACGGCGGAACCACTGACGACTATGGCCTTAGATTTCAGGAGACCCTCCCAATTTTTCCCCTCCGAGAGGGCCTTATTAAGCTTTCCATAGTCCACCTCCACCGTTGCCTCTGGGTTTCCATCAGCGTCATAGGAATAGTAGGTCACAGGACTCTCTGAAAAACCATCTTTGTTAAATTTTACGCTACACAACTTCCTAGTGCCCCCCTCTATCCCATAAAAATCAATCTGGCCCGCCCTATCTCCTGTCTTATAGGTTTCGGGCTTATCTAACAATGTATCTCGTTCAACAGTCAAAAGTTTGTTGCCGACCATAACAGCATAATAGTATTCCCGAACCCCACTATTTCCGAGCCAAAATGTTCTTTGACTGCCTTGTTGATCTATGCTAACTTCTTTGGTGGCGCCATCTTTCTCTATTATTTTTACATATTGTTTGCGCTTTTTCTTAGAATTTCCCCCGGCATTAGATTCTTCCTTCTTAAACCACCTATAACCCCCATTTGCCTCGGTAAACTTACTACTGGTGAGTTCCCGCTTGTTGTTTAAATTTTTTTCGAGGGTTGATCCATCCAGCCCAAAAAATGTTCTTTTCAGCCTTAGCTGTTGCCCCTTTTCATCGAGAACTGCTTCTCCTATGAGGAGGATCCCTTCCCTATTAACATATATTCCTTCCCCCTTGTCCACCATGAGCCAGTCGTTTTTGTCAAATTTTTCTCCGACTATTTCGCCATTATATGTGACGGGACCCTCGATAGATCTATTCTTAAATGAAGCGCTAAAGGATTCTCCTCCGGGAAATTTATAGGTTATCCTGTCATCTCTGATTTCATAGGACCTTCTACCCTCTCCGAAGTCGACACTAGAAATTGTATTTTTATCTAGTTTTCCATTGGCAAAATTTCCTCTAATGATAACCCCATTTCTGTAGATTATTTTTCCTTCCCCATTTTTCTTGTCATTCTCAAATTCTCCTTCGTAGATGTCCCCGTTTGTCTGGATTAATTTTCCCCTCCCATTTTTATTACCACCACTGGATTCTCCTTCGTAGATGCCCCCACCTGGATAGAGCGTCTTCTCCCTTGTTTTTTTTACCACCTCGTTATTCTCAAAAGTTCCTTCTTCGTAGCTTCCATCTTTGCAGGTTCTTCTCCCTTCTCCAGCCATTTTGCCGTTTTTAAATTCTCCTACATAGACGTCTCCATTTTTGTAGGTTACTTTAGTACCCCTTCCCTCTATCCTGTCGCCTATGAATTCTCCTTCGTAGACGTCTCCATTTTTATAAATTATTTTCCCTTTCCCCTCTCTTTCACCGTTTTTGAAATTTCCTTCGTAGATTGATCCATTATCTGGGTCTACAAGTCTTCCTACTGAGGGTAGATTTGTACTTGTAGTTTTGTCTAATTTCCCTCTGAAGAATCCCCTTTTACTATTAGCATATATTCCTTTTTCCCCGTCCAGCTCGACCCAGCCGGCTTCCTTGTCAGATTCTTTCTGAATTGCATTTTCCTTGTCAGATTCTTTCCGAATTGCTTTGTCGTCATCTATATCGTCCTCTTTAATAAAGGAACCTTCTCTGGGAGAGCTATGGATCATCTTGTTATTTCTGATTTCATAGAGACCTTCATCGTCTCCGAAATCAACACCAAAAATTGTATTTAGTTTTCCATTGGCAAAAATTACCCTAAAGACAACCCCATTTCTGTAGGCTATTTCCCCTTTTCCATTTTTCTTGCCATTCTCAAATTCTCCGCGGTAGGATGATCCATCTGGATAGGTGCGTTCACCCTTTCCATGGGGTCCGTTATTTTTTAATTCTCCACTATAGATTGTATTGTCTCTGGAGTCAGTGAATGTCCCCTTTCTAAGGGTCTCTCCACCCGTTGTATCTCTTCTAATTGAACCGCTAAACTTTCCGGGTATTCGCTTATCGTCTTCTGTAAAGAATAGATAGTTTTTATCTACAAAAGTAGTCGAAGGGAATTCCCCTACTTCATCTTCTGTGTTTTGCTCAATAACTATCGCATTTTTGTTTTGTGTCCCTTTTCTAGGGGAATTTATAGGGTCTGTCATGGTATATTCCTATTTTTTTTGAAAAATATTAACTTACACTAGATTAAGGAATATTAATGTCAATACCCTCATATTTTTGTTTTTTGTGTGGACAGGTTTGGTGGCTCTGTGGATAATTAGATACATTCCAGATACACCCCAGAGGAAATGCCTTTGAGTTGGATTTTTTTAAATCACACTGGCTACACCAGAATGGCAGTATCCCTCGATTCCAGTGAACTTTCTATCTCCCTATTCACATCATACATTTTAGAAAGCATGATTTCACTCTCCAGAGATTCTATGCGCTCGTTTAATTTTTCTGTGTTATCCAGACCCTGTCGAAGTATCCGTGTACTGTTCTCGAGTGATTTTCCAACATAGGCTCTGTTACTTTCTTCTATTTTTTTTATTTCATCTTCTAGGGATTTTTTACCATCGCCATTTAATTCTTCAGCAATTGTCCTTGCCAAATCTATTGCTCTTTTTGTTTCAGCCGGATCATATTCAATGTTTTCACCATTGTGTTGAAGGTCTTCACAAATATCCTCCAGGCTTTTCCCAAACTTTTCAAGCTTTCCAGAATTGTTCTTTAGATATCCAGAAAAACTTTTCCAGTTTTTTTTAGCCGTTTCTCCTAGCTCTTTCAACTCTTTTTCTTCTTTTTTTTTCTCTGTTTCTTTATTTTCATCTACAATTTCCTTTGACAATTTATCTCTTTCATCTCTAGCAAGTTTTTCAAAGTTTTCTTCATACTCCTTACTTTTATTTTTCAGATGTTCTTCTCTGAGAGATTGGACTCTCTTGTTATATTCCTCCAGCAACTTTTCAGTTTTAGAAAATTCCTTCAATTTGCCTATGATCGCAGGATATATAACATGTTCCATTAGATTTTTACCTGTTCCCAGATCAATTTTGTTATTTTCCGATATATCCAGATGTTCCCGTAGCTGTGCCACTGACATATCATTGCTGAGTATGGCGCTGGCGGTTGGCAACTGCGTACCGGAACTAGCGGGTTTGAGATCAATAATAGGCGTACTCTTTACTCCCTTCAGTAATTCAGGATTTTCTGCCACAGCTATCGTTGTCGCTGTTGACTGTTTCCAGCAAGTACCTCCTTTTTGGATAACAAAGTCCTCCACCAGAGCGGTATTTCCTACAAGCCCTCCCAGAGCACTCTTCCAGGGGTCTCTGGTGATAAGACGACTAGTGTCAAAACATTTGAATAGCGTTTCATTTGAATTATTTATTTCCTCAAAACCATTTTCCTCTACAATTTTCTTTATTTTTTTCATATCTAGAGCCAGAGTCACTGTGTGGCCATCATTTTCTGATTGTAGATTCACTGAGACCGAAATAGGGTCCTCCCCTATGCTGCCTATGTTTCCTGCACTGATGCCTAGGGACTCTAAAAACTTCGTTGGACTTTCATAGATTTTGCTACAGGCGTCTTTTGCAATTGTAAGTTTCTGGAAATGAATTCTTTTTAGACTTTCAGAATCTTTCAGATTAGCAAGGACCCCCAGGTTTGTTTCTTCTCTATAACCGCCATTAAATCCCTGGACTCCTCCTCTCTGGGCTCGATTTTTAAACATGAGTTGCTGAACTTCTCGGAAAGTTTGTTGGACCTCTTCGAAGGTTCTTCCGGGGGAAGTAACGACTATGGCCCCAGATTCCAAGAGACCCTCCCAATTTTTCCCCTCCGAGAGAGCTCTATTAAGTTTGTCATAGTCCACCCCCACTGTTTTTCCCAGCTTTTCATCGACGTCATAGGAATAGTAGACCACAGGGCCCTCCGAAAAACCATTTATGTCAAAATTTACACTACATAATTTCCTAGTGTCATCTATCGTGTCAAAATTAATCTGGCCCGCTCTCTCCCCAAAATAGGTTTCGGGCTCATCTAACAATATATCTTGGCCAATGAGATGAGAGTCTTTATCATAACGGTAGCATGTTTGGACACCACTATAGTCAAACCGAAACTCTTTTCTTAATTTATTTTCATCTACACTGGTTTCGCTGATGTCACCATTTTCTTCTATTTTTTCTTCATAGTATTTGTGATCTTTTATAAGCTCCCCTTTATCATTAAATTTCCCCCACTTATAGCTCCCATTTGCCTGAGTAAGCTTCCCGCTGGTGATTCCAGCATTGTTGTCAAAATTTTCTTCGAAGGTTGATCCATCCAGTTTAAAAAATGTTCTTTTCAGCCTTGGCTCTTGCCTCTTTCCATCGAAGACTACTTCTCCTATGAAGAGGCTCCCTCCCCTATTAACATGTATATTTTTTCCTTTGCCTACCGTAAGCCAGCCGGTTTCGTTAAATTTTTCTCCGACTATTTCGCCATTATATGTGACGGGAACCTCGACAACTCCACTAACGAATGGAGCGCTAAAGAAAATTCCTCCGGGAAGTCTATAGGTTATTCTGTTATCTTTGATCTCATAGGACCCTCTACCCTCTCCGAAGTCAACGTTGGTAATATCCTCTGGCGCCAGCGTTCCATCTTTAAAATTTCCTCCAATAGTAACCCCGTTTCTGTAGGTTATTTTTCCTTCCCCATTTTTCTTGTCATAAGAAAATTCTCCTTCGTAGATGTCCCCGTTTGCCTGGATTAATTTTCCCTTCCCATTGTATTGGCCATTTGAAAATTCTCCTTCGTAGATGGATCCGTCTGAACGAGTGTATTTACCAGGCCCATTCTTTATCTTATCGTTCTCAAATTCTCCTTCGTAGATGGATCCGTCTGAGCGAGTGTATTTACCCTTTCCATTTTTCTGACCATTCTTAAAATTTCCTTCGTAGACGTTACCATTTGCATCGGTGAGTTTTCCGTACCCGTTGAGTTTATTCTTTAAAAAGGTTCCTTCGCGGATGTCACCATTTGTGTGGGTGTATTTACCCTTCCCCTCCATCTTGTTATCCTTCCATTCTCCTTCGTAGAAGTCATTATTTGAGAAAATGTATTTACCCTTCCCCTCCATCTTGTCATCCTTCCATTCTCCTTCGTAGAAGTCATTATTTGAGTAGGTGTGTTTACCCTTTCCATTCATCTTGCCGTCTATGAAATCTCCTTCGTAGGTTGATCCGTCTTGAAAAATCGTTTTCCCTTTTCCATGGGGTTTATTATTTTTCAATTTTCCCTCATAGATCAAAACACCTTCTCCGTGAGTGAATGCCCCATCTCTATATATCTCGTTACCAGCTTTATTTTTTGCAATTGAACCGCTAAACTTTCCGGGTATTTGCTTATTGTCTTCTATAGAGAGAAAGTAGTCTGCGTCTTTTACGGATTGTTTAACAACTAACTCACCTTTGTTTTGTGTTCCTTTTTTGTTTTGTGTTCCCCCTCCAGAGGGTCTTGTTGCATCCGTCATAATATATTCCTATTTTATTTGAAAAATACTAACTTACACTAGATTAAGGAATATTAATGTCAATACCATCATATTTTTGTTTTTTGTGTGGGCAGGTTTGGTGGCTCTGCGAATAATTAGATACATTTCGGGGGAA
>JAIRXW010000048.1 GCA_031268035.1 Rickettsiales bacterium | reverse complement strand
TTGGCTGGGACGCGGTTGTTCCCTATTATGGAGAGCTGGACAAATTATAAATATGATTATAAATTACCTTCGAGCACAGTTGAGATTGTCAACTGACTATTATTAATTAAAAAAATATAGGACATGTTATGGCTGAGATTGAAAATAAAAACGACATCAGTAATGGAGTAAAGGTTAAGGTCTTTAATATAAACACGGGTTCAAGAAATTTTGTATTTCTTAACAGAAATTCTCCCCTTGTGATAAGAGAGGGTTTTGATGTGATGTCGAGACTCGAACTGACTAGCGAAGAAAAAAGTGTCTATGGTACTTTATATTTTTCCGATGATCTGATAGATAGCGGCAGCATCGGTATAACAAAAACGTCGGCGAAAAAACTAAAGGTTCGAAATGGCGACAAAATTAGCGTAAAACATATGGAATCATTGCAATCTTTTAGTGTCATCAGAGATAAGCTCAGAGGCAAACCATTCACTAGAGAGGGCATTTTGGAGGTTATAGGTGATGTGGTTGCAGGAAAATACACCGATATGCATATGGCGTGCCTATGTTCGGCTACGGAGGGTGAGCAGCTGTCAAAGGAAGAGATCGAATATTTCGCAAGAGCCATGATAGAAACTGGGAAAACTCTCAAGTGGGATTACGATATAGTTGTTGATAAGCATTGCATTGGGGGGATTCCCGGCAATAGAACGACACCTCCTGTCATAGCCATTGTGGCTGAATATGGGCTCCATATACCAAAAACCTCCTCTAGGGCGATAACTTCTCCTGCGGGAACGGCTGATGTTATGGAGGTTATGACGGATATAATGGTTCCTACAGAGGATATGAAAAGAATAGTGTCCGAAGTAAATGGCTGTCTAGTGTGGGGCGGTGCCGTGGATCTTAATCCATCCGATGATGTGATAATAAATGTGAAGAAACAGCTTAACTTTGACAGCAAAGGTCAGATGTTAGCCTCTATAATTTCCAAAAAAGTAGCTGCTGGCTCTACCCACATATTAATCGATATTCCCTACGGCCAGTCGGCCAAAACAAAAACTCTGCAGAGTGCCAAATCCCTGAAGAGAGATTTTGAAGAACTCGGCACTAGACTTGGAGTAAATGTTTTTGTGAACATAAGTGATGGCAGCCAGCCGGTGGGTAACGGCATAGGGCCAGCTCTGGAAGCAAGGGATATAGTTTCCCTGTTGAAAAATGAGGAAAATGCCCCCCAGGATCTGAGAGAAAAGGTTCTATATCTGGCTGGGCTGATACTAGAATTTGACTCCAAAGTTGAAAAGGGAACTGGGCGCTCTATAGCCGAAAACATTCTGAACAGTGGAAAGGCCTGGGAAAGATTCAAAAAAATATGTGAAGCCCAGGGGAATGGTAAAATGAAAGAAATCCCTACAGCTAAATTTACCTTTGACATAGTTTCTAAAAAAACCGGAGTGGTTGATTGTTTCGACAATAGGAAGCTAGCGCAGGTGGCAAGATTCGCTGGATGCCCATCCCAGTGGGCTGCTGGAATATATTTGTATAAACACATAGGGGATAAGATAAAGGCCGGAGAAACATTGTATACAATCCACAGTAACTCTGAGGGGGAATTGGAAATGGCGAAAAAAGTTGCCGGAGACGATGAAATAATCCTAATAAAAGAAAATTTCATCAGCGCATAGTGTTTTTATTTTAATGGGCAATTCCTTTTTCCAAAAATCAAATGCCAGCGAGAGATGCCTTGATTTTTTTAAAAATTTTTCTACTCTCCCTCCTAGATATTTACCCATCAGGAGGGCGTTAGAAAATGGTCGATGTGATTCGCGATGATTTGGTACCCATAGTAATTGAACAGACTCCCAGAGGAGAAAGGTCCTATGATATATTTTCCCGCCTTCTTAAGGAGAGAATCATTTTTCTCAACGGGGAGATAAATGATATCACGAGTTCGTTGATCATAGCTCAGCTGCTTTTTTTGGAATCGGAAAATCCAAAAAGAGATATATTTATGTACATAAATTCCCCCGGTGGAATAGTAACCTCTGGGTTGGCCATATACGATACCATGCAATATATAAAGGCAAAGGTATCGACCATATGCATGGGACAGGCCTGTTCGATGGCCTCGGTGCTATTGCAGGCCGGGGAAACGGGGAAAAGATATTCGCTGCCACACTCTAGAATCATGATACATCAGCCCCACGGTGGCTACAGTGGCCAGGCTACTGACATAGAGATACACACCAAAGAAATCCTGAATATAAAGCGAAAAATTAATGAAATTTATGTTAAACACACTGGACAAAAATTGTCTGTGATAGAAAAAAATATGGAGAGGGACAATTTCATGACGGCCGATAACGCATTAAAATTCGGCCTGATAGACAAGATCATCAGCAGCAGAGACGAAATAAAGCCGGAAAATGAAGATGAACAACAGAAAAAGTAAATAGAGTACAGGCGGAAAGTTAACCATAGGTTTTTATTGGGAGGCCAATAACTGCCCATTCAGTTCAGTGGTTTCTACTCCGGTTGTGTTGGGGAATTTCGATTATTCGATTAAATTCATCTATGTAATGTAATTTAATTTATTTATATAATTTTTATTAAAAAAAATTTTACTTACCCCCTTGCATTAATGTTTTTTTGTGGTATAATAATATTATGCATTATCAGTTCACACTGATATTTATAGGTTCCTCTCTGAATGGGGGGAACAGAGTAATTGTTTATTAATAATAAAAAAAAGGTTTTTTATGAAAATAATAGGAAGAAAAAATTTAATTCTATCGACTGTAGCTATTATTGCTACCCTATACACTGGAATTAGCAGAGTACAGGCAGGAAGTTTTGTTGCTCTAGGTTTTTCTGATGAATCATATTCACAGTCAAATGACGAAGCTATTAAAAGTTCTGGAGAATTGTTATTCACCGAAGAAACTCCAGCATTAGTTGCTGAGGAAGTATCAGAATCAACCACTGAGGAAGTATCAGGATCAACCACTGAGGAAGTATCAGGATCAACTGCTGAGGAAATAAAATCTCCATCAACCTCTAAGAAGGGAGAGCACTGTAGAGGGGGACATTGTTTCCATAAACACGGTCATAAACATAATCACAAACACGGTCATCATAGTCACAAACACGGCCACAAGCACAGTCATGATTTTGACCACAAACATAGTCATGAACATAAAAATGAACATAGTCATGGCTTTAGACACTTTCATAAACATGATCACGAAAATAATAACGAAAATAATCACGAACACGAACATAAACATGGCCATTATGGTCACAGACACGGCCACAAGCACAGTCATGATTTTGACCACAAACATGAACATGAAAATGAACACAGTCACGATTTTGGACACAAACACGGTCACAAACACAGCCACAGCCATGGTCATGACTCTAGGCGCTAATTTTTCTCTGGCGAAATCACCCTGCCCCAGATGAATTTGTTGGATATTATTATTCACTACTGGGGGAGAGTGATGCTGATTATTCGCTGTTGGGGGAGAGTGATGCTGATTATTCGCTGCTAGGGAAGAGTGATGGTTTGTGTTTATTTGCTGCCAGGGGGGTGATGATTTGTAGTTGGCCTATTCTAGAGCATGATTTGAGCTGTCTCTGAAAATTCCAGATCATAGATAAATTTCTCTGGCGAAATCACCCTGCCCCAGATGAATTTGCTGGACATTATTATTCACTACTGGGGGAGAGTGATGCTGATTATTCGCTGTTGGGGGAGAATAATGGTTTGTGATTGGAGTCTATTCTAGAGCATAGTTTGAGCTGTCTCTGAAAATTTTTTTCAGAAGCCTATTATTCAGTTCGTGGCCACTTTTGCTGGCCACTAGAGCTCCTTCCATTCTGTGACCGGCTGTGAATAGATCGCCAACACAATCCAATATCTTATGTTTTACAACCTCCTCCGCACAGCGAAATCCATCTGGATTGAGAAGGCCCTTTTCATCGAAAATCATAGCATTCTCTCTGGAGCCACCTCTAGCTAGACCCATGCTTTTCATAGATTCTATATCCCGAACATTACAAAATGTTCTTGCCATAGCTACATTTTCTCTGAATGCTCTGGGCTCCCCTCCGAAGAAACAGCGCTGTGTTCCGATCCCTCCGTAGTCGAATTGCACTTCCATAGCGATGGAAAAATTTTTTGATGGTTTTATTTCCATCCACCCAAAATCATTTTCGACAGCCACTGATTTTTTGATTTTTAGAATTTTTCTAGGCGTAGTCAGTTCCACAGTCCCGCAGTTCTCAATTTTATCTATAAAGCGGCTGGAGGATCCATCCAATATGGGTACCTCCCTGCCCTCTATCTCTATAATTAAATTATCTATATCACAGGCCCAAATTGCCGCCATAAGATGCTCTATGGTTGAAACTCTAAGGGTTCCATCGCTGGAGCTAATGGTTGTGCCCAGTGTAGTTCCCAAAACATTTTCATAGGTGGCAGCTAGGCCTGTGGATGCTCCATCTCTAGAGCTGAATACTATGCCCCCAACTTCCGCGGGGAGTAGATTCAGCAGCGCCCATTCGCCAGAATGTAAACCAATTCCTTCAATTTTTATGGGATTTTTAATGGTTTTTTGCCACATTATATCTCATTCTATCGGGTCTGCCCACCAACCACCATTGCAGAAAACTTTGCCTCGGCTACCTTTTGACCCAGAACAACCCCAGTTCCCTCGCAAAACCACGCACCCATTTTATGATTTATAACTCTAATGTGCAGCTCCAGCTGATCTCCAGGAACCACAGATTTTCTGAATTTGGCACCGTCTATTGTTGTGAAGAGAATTAGCTCTCCATCCCGGACACTTCTACCAATTGACTTCGCTATGAGCACACTGGCAGTCTGCGCCATAGCTTCTATAATTAGAACTCCCGGCATTATGGGGTTTCCGGCAAAATGCCCCTGAAAAAAATTTTCATTGAATGTCAGATTTTTTATGCCAGTGCAGGAGTTATTTTTTACAAAATTAGTTACTCTATCTACCAGCAAAAATGGGTACCTGTGAGGAATTAAATTCATAATTTCGACTATGTCGATGGTGTCAGATTCTTGCATAAATACTATCTCCTGATTAATTTTTTTAAAATTACTGTAGATTTTTTCCAGTCGCCAATTGGCATAGCGGGATAGCCGCCTACCGCAGCATCGTCTTCAATATCCTTTGTTACACCACTATAGGCTGCAATTTTGACTCTACTGCCTATTTTTAGATGCCCCGCTATACCGACTTTCCCTCCCATCTGCACATAGTCTCCCACACTTGTGCCGCCAGCTATTCCCACCTGGGCAGCTAGAAAACAATTGGCACCTATTTTTACACCGTGGGCTATTTGAATTAGATTATCTATCTTTGTGTTCTGTCCTATCACTGTGTCCTCCAGCACACCACGATCTATGCTAGAGCCTGCTCCGATCTCCACACCGTCTCCAATGAGCACTAGGCCAACATGGGGTATTTTGTAGTTGCAGTCTATTCTGGGCGCGAAACCAAAGCCGCATTGGCCTATATTTGCGCCACTCTGTACTACGACATTTCTACCAACTCTACTATAAAGAAGGGTAGAATTTGGCCCTATGTAGGTTCCGTCACCTATCTGGCAGTTATGACCTATGATCGCGTTAGCACATATTTTGCAGCCATTGCCAATTTTTACACGTTCTCCAATGTAGGCGCCGTGTTGAATTTCTACATCGGAACCAATCTCTGCGGAAGGATCTACCCAGGCTCCAGCGGCCACAGAGGCTTTCAAAAAAAACTGAGGAACGGAATAGAGATAGTCCAAAATTTTTGCATAGGCATAGTGAACATCCTGCACAATGACTAATTTTAGTTTCTCCGGGGCTCGAGAAATGTTATCTTTATTTATCAGGCAATACTCGGCTTCTGTAGTCTTTAGATTTTTAGTGTATTTGGGATTCATGAAAAATGTAATCTCACTTTCTCCTGCGGTGTCTAGTGTTTTGAGATTAAATATCATACTGTCCCTGTTGAGCAGGTCAATGTTTTCTACGGCCAAAAAATCAGTGATCTTTCCTAGAGTTATGTATTTGTGTCTTCTGCGGAAAAAGCCGTTGAAAACCTCCATCTCCTCCGCACCGTTATCTAACTGGAGAATCTCCTGCATACTGGGCAATTAGTTTGGTCAAATTAGACCAATAAAAATTAAAATATCAAGTCTTCGTCTAGAAAATTTTCTAGACGGTTTTCAAGAGCATTTTTCTAGTCGAAAGCTGTTAAAATTAAGAAAACGGTAATTTTTAGTAAATATAAATTCTTATATAATAATATTGCATTTAAAACTTAAAGTTATCTACTTCACCTATGTTTTGTAAAAATCTTCGGAGATAAATGGGAAAGGAAATAAAAGTTTTTTTACTAGAGTGTTGCCAAAAAATAGTGACCACTCTGCATAGGTTCTGGTTAATTTTTAGGGATAGAATAAAGAATTCCTATGGCCGCTGTAGAAATGGCGAAGAAAATTTCAAGATTCTACTGCTGTACTGGTGTACGGTACCGGCGGCAATATATATGTTTTTCAGATTTAAGTTTAGATTTTGGTCCCCCATTGAACATGTTTTAGATATATTTATCGCTGTTATTTCTTCATTGGATATTTTTTTTATCCAGAAAGCTCTAAAGAATCACCCAGAATATGATAGTGAATTTGTTAAAAACAAAGAAAAAAAAGACTACTATGCGTCTCTAAATGACGAGGAGCTAGAGACAGTTAAATCCAAGGAAAAAAAAGAGGATACCAAAAATTTTTTTAAACACTTGCTCCTCCTGAACACGGATAAAAAGATTGATCCCTACAAAATAGTAAGACTATTCATAATTCTAACATTGCTGCTAGCTCTAAAAAGATTATTGTTGTAAGTGAAAACTTGCTTTTTCCAATCCCAATGGGGTTGTTTTTATTAAATCAGGCTCTATTCTTCTGATCTAGAGTAGATGTTCTGAAATTACTCCTATGCAGGGGAACCAATTGGTGAGTTTTTTACTGGGCGAGCTGGCCAACCACAAAGTTGAAAACTTAGAAGTTATAGATATCAGTGGAAAGACATCATTGGCAAACCACATGCTAATTGCCACCGGGAGAAGCGAAAGACATATCGAATCTGCCGTGGATCAGCTTCGGTTGGCGCTAAAAAAACTGGATATTATTTCAAGAGTTCCAGAAGGTAGAAATAGTGGGTGGGTTGTCCTGGATCTCGGAGATGTTATAGTGCATATATTCACGGAATCAGAGAGAGATAGATATAAACTATCGGATCTGTGGAAAAACGAAATTAATGTTATTTCTTCCTAGCAATCCAGATAATTATGGTATAAATATGGCTCCAGAAAAAGAAGAGGCGAAATACTTCTATGTAACCACACCAATATACTATGTAAATTCAGAGCCCCATATCGGAGGGGTTTACACTAGCCTTATGGCTGACCTGATGTGCAGATTTAATGTACTGAATGGTAGAGAAACTTGGTTTCTTACGGGCACCGATGAGCATGGTCAAAAAATACAGCAGTCTGCCCAGGGGGCGGGCATGGAAGAACAGCAGTTCGTCGACATGATGGCTAAAAAATTCATCGAAATCAATGATTATATGAACTTTGGCTACAGTGATTTCATAAGAACAACCGAAGACAGGCATAAATTTTTTGTCCAGGCTGTTTGGCAAAAACTTGTAAAAAATGGTTGGATCTACAGAGGGAAATATTCTGGCTGGTACTGTGTGAGTGATGAGGCTTACTATACGGAGGATGATCTTGTAAAATCAACCGATGGGACGCTCAGAACATCTCTGGGGAAAACCGTGGAGTGGAGAGAGGAGGATAGTTATTTTTTTAGACTCAGTAGATTTCAAAAAATTCTTCTAGAGCTCTATGGCACCACAGACTTTATCCAGCCATCATTTAGAAAGAATGAGGTTGTGGCCTTTGTCAGTGGCCGAAGCATCAGGGAATTGGAAACAGAATCCTCCCCCCTAGAGGGATATCTAAAAGATCTCTCCATATCTAGAAATAACTTTTCCTGGGGAATAAAAATACCCTGTGACGATAGTGGAAAGAAATTGGCCATTGGAAACGACTGGTCAGAGGGTATTGATGAAAAAGAAAAGCATGTAATTTATGTCTGGCTTGACGCTCTATTTAATTATCAATCGGCTCTTCATAGTTTTGATAAATTCGATAAATTCTGGAAAAATGGGCGCGTTGTGCACATGGTTGGGAAAGACATACTTAGATTTCATGCTGTCTACTGGCCCGCTCTTTTGATAGCCCTAGAGTATGAAGTTAGTGAAATCGATGGGCTGAGTCTAGCGGATATTCTGAATAAAAATATACTTCCCACAACTATTTTTGCCCATGGCTGGTGGACCAGGGACGGCAAGAAAATGTCAAAGTCCCTTGGCAATACCCTGAATGTTCGGGACGAGATAGGGGCCTTTGTGAGAGAATTTAATCTAGAGGAGGACGTGGCCAAAGACTATATGAGATATTTTTTGGCCACGGAAATACCATTCGGCGCCGATGGCGATTACTCTAAAACCAGATTCATAGAAAAAATAAATGCTGAACTGGTGAATAACATTGGGAATTTAATTCATAGAATCCTGATGATGCTAGATAAAAATTTTGAAGGGAATATAGACAAAATAGAAATCACGCCCCAAATAAAAATTAAAAATTTACTCAGAGACGGAACCATAGATAAATTCGACTATCTCGGCTACAGGGATCTCCTGGTGGCCATATCTACGGCTACGAATGGCCATCTAGAACAGACGGCCCCCTGGAATCTAAGGAAAAATGGCAAAACAGAAAAAATGTTCGAGATTCTAAAAAATGGGATCCAGGATGTCGCTAGGATAGCCATATTACTCCAAGTGTTCTGCCCATCGACGGCAAAGAAAATTCTGGATCACCTGGGGATTGTTGATCGGTCATTTTCCTGTCTCTATGACGGCACCGGCTGCATCCCAGAGCAAAAATTACCTAGTCCCAGGCCATTTTTTCCTAAGCTGGACAGTGGTGATTCCTTCGGCTCAAAAATTAAGCCTTCTCTCTAGGGAAGTTTCCACTGCTAAAGACATCATCAATATTTTTAGTTGCCGCTAATAGCGAATTATTATCTTTGATAACATTTTTCGGATCTTGGTTTTTTGGTTTTACTGTCAAATTTTTATCGGATATTTTCCGGAAATTTGGCGTGATTTTTTCCATTTCCAAAAACTTGTTATTTTTTTTAAAAAATTCATCTAACCCGTCTAATTTTATTTTTGTCTGTATCCTCGAAAGTAGACTTCCCCTGGAGATATTTATCAGACTTCTGAGCCCCTCTGGAATTCTATAAAGATTAGAGTTAGAAGATAAATTTAGATTTTTCACTCCAACAAATGTAAATGACTCTTTAAATTGGCTCTCTAGATATTCTCTGGGCTGGAAATTCGTCTCTCTGTCATAGGAAGAATTTTTGCACAGCGCTATAATTTCTCCAGAGGTAGGGTTTCTGAAGATTTTTAAAGCAGAATAGTGATATTCTTCATTATTTTTTGATGAAACTTGACCCGGAGACGCTATTTTTTCGCCGAATATGCAGCTAAAAACCCCTCCGTCATCTATGATTTGTTGCGCCTCTGGATCGATTTTTCTGCCGGCCGTCAGGAGAACTAAATTTTCCTCTGGGGGGACATACCAGGAAACTTTAGCAGGGGGGATCGTATTTTTTGAATGAAAATCAGCACTGCGACACTGTTGCACTAGGGCCTCCAGTTCATAAATTTCCAAATCTCTATTGGCAATTCTTCCCGGAGCATTTTTTAGCAGACCATCAGTGTATTTTAATTTTGGCCCATCGTCAATTGCATAATCATTAATAATTTCATCACACATATCTATATCTCTTTGGCTAATCGGAAGCTCGTCACTGGCCCGCTCCCCAATCATGTATAGAAATTCGACCAATTCTCTATTGCGCTTGAATTCCGACGATAGTGATTCGTCCCCATGGAATTGCGCATAGACATTCCAGCCTCCTAGAGACAGAGTTGAACGTTTCTCTAGAAAAGTAACTATGCGATTTCTACGGTAGATTTCTACCATAGATGACAAAAGACGTTCGTCTAGATCTAGATTAAATGATACTGATTTAAACTCTTTTACATCCATATTTTCCCCTCATCTTTTTCTCTTGTTGAGAACTCAAACACCACTTTATATGATATTCAAATCCTTGCCTGTGGGCGTATCTATAATATAAATGTAAAAAGTTTAAAGTAAATAATTTAAAGCTTATCTAATAAAAACAATAAAAACACCCGGGCCGATTCTGGCCGTTTTTCTAAAATGGAATTCTTACTCACACTAAACAAATGCATCTGAAAATTATTTTTTTTATGGCATATTTATCATTAATAATAATGTATCTATCCACCCATCTATACTTCAAAAATACACTCCAAATGCTGCCCAATATGCCTTTCTATCGGGAATAGAAGAGGAATATTTTCAAAAGTAAATATGCATTAATAATATTTTAGTAAAAAAAAATATGTTCGGATCTCAAATTTTTATATAAATTACTAGAATAAAAAAACATTCAGTTGTCCCGCCGCTCAAAACATAGGTCTGATAAATTTTAAAGCATAGCCCAGAGCTTTAACTATCAGAGGTAGCGACAGAATACCAACCGCTAGGCCAATCATAACCAGAAGACCATCGTTATTTAATAATCCAAATGTGGTTATTATCATAGCTATTGATGGCACCACACTCAGCAGCGGCACAGGCATTACCATAGCTATTGACACCACCAGCAGAGACAGATTCACGACAAATGGCATGCTCCCGCTAGACAGAAAATTTAATCTACAGCGAGTTATTTTTTCAATTTTACTAAAAAATGGGCCTATTTTTACTATAATTTTATTCAAAGTTTGTTTCTTTAGAAAAATTTTATTCAAAAATTTTGGCAACACCGCTGTTTTCCTGCCAAGAATAATTTTAAACATCACTATGCAGCAGAGAATTCCAAAAAAATTAGAGATTATGGGTATGGGCGCCGGAGTCGGTATGAGCGACAGCAGACCCATTAGAAACAGGGTAAAATATGGACTAGCGGGATCACTGTCGAGGATTTTTTTCAAACTTATTTTTTCCTCCCTAATGTCCCTGAGTCCATTGAGCACACTACTAATTCCCGAATACTTCATAATTATATGTAATATGGTGGATAAATACTAATGGTATTATTTTTTTTGTCTATACTTTTCACAAGGTTTTCGCTGTAGATCACACATTCGTGTTCACCACTATTCCAAATAATTTCTAGAATGTCCCCTGCCCCATAGTTGGCCAGCGAATCGATGGTCCCCTGTCTATGGTCGTCGACCACGGACATACCAACCAGATCCTCTAGATAAATTTCATCGGCGGACAGAGGCGGCAGAACCTCGGAGTCCGTGAAGAGTTCGACGCCAGTCCATTTTTTTGCCTCATCAATAGAATTTATATGGTCAAATTTCAGAAGAAACACATTCTTTCTACTATTTGATCCGACTTTTCTATAGCTAAAAATATTGCCGGCAGCATCCGCTATTCTGTACCTAAATATGTCCTCTGGATTCTCAAAAAAACTGATCACTCTAACATTTCCTCCGAGACCATGGCTAGATAATATTTTCCCTATCTTTAACATAAATTGTTTAATTTGAACTAATGCGTCACTGTAACAGAGACAATATTGCTGTAAAGTCTTAGATTCCCCTAATTTCCCGCCCGAGCTAGCAGCAGCGGGATATTTAGCAGAAAACTCAGTTTATTTCCAATGCCTCTGGAGCTGTCAACTACTATAACTCTATCTCCAATTTTTATTTCATTAAAATATTCCCTATCGATTCTAGCACAGATCTGATCCATGGACACCTTGCCACAGAGTATGCAGGGAAAAAGTTTGCCGCCCCTCCCCTCCACGAACATTTCGATTTTTTCACCGTTGAATTTTCTACTGAAACCGCCCAGATAACCAATGGGCACCGTAATCAGTGGGTCGCCCCTCTTCACAGATTCGGTTGCATCGTAGCCACAAAAGCCATCTTCGTTTACTATACGTTTTTCGGAAACAATGGATATTAGTTTAGTGAGTCTGCCATCCGGATCAAATTTCACAAAATTATCCTCTAGCCCATGGCGAATATAATTACCAATTTCTATCTGATTTTTTCCGGAAAATTTACCTCCGATTCTATTTATTTTCACAGCTCGATTTTTTTCATTCATAGTGATAATCGTAGCAAAAAATTCCTCGGGAATTGTGCCGTTCATTCTAGAAAATTCAAAACCATCTATCTGATCTTTTCCCTGCTGTCCAACCAGCAGAGCTGTTTTTGGCCCTGAATTTCTCCACCGGGCATCAAAATTTAATATTACTCTGCGTTTCTCAAGTCTCCGAATGAGAATTTTTTCTCCCTCTATATAGACAAATCCATTTTTTTCATAGTCTCTGACCAGACCATTTTCCTCTCCAAAATTCATATAGGTCTCGCCAGATGGCTCATCATATTTAAGAACACATTTTATAGTGAGCACAGTTTTTATTTTGGTGTTTTTTTCCTTTTCAAATGTGAAAAGACCTATTCCTATTCGACTGCAATCATAGAGAGAATCGGGAATATATAGGGCGCATCTCGTCTCCGCCAAACTTCTTTTTATTCCCGGAAACAGGAAGGCTATTTTTTTGAAATTAGCCAATTCTCCGGAGGTATATTTTTGGCCCAGAAGACTATCCAGTGGATATTGGCAGGCCACATGGCCCATGAGCATAGTTAAATTTATCTCATTTTTATGATTCGCCATAAAATCCCCGACACACTGCGCCAGATCAATCTCTATTCCAGATCTATTAATGCCCACGTTAAACTGCAGGACAGTGTTCAGTTTCATTCCACCGCCTTTGGCATAGTTGGACCACAGTTCCAGTTGTTCTAGACCATTAACAACCGGCGTGGCATTGTACTCTAAAAAAATTTCCTCTTGCCCTGCCACTAGGCCTCTGAGAACGTAGATATTTCTAACTAAATCACCAAAATTCGATCTAATCCTACAGGCCTCTCCTAGAGAATAGACAAAAAAATCTCTGGGAGGATTTTCCAGGTCCAGAAGCGCTCCGACAACCTCCAGTAGTCCCAGTCCATAGGCATTAGCCTTGACCACCGGAATGCAGTCATCTCCCTGTCCAGTCAATTCTCTGAAGAAAAGATAATTATCCCTAAGATAATCGAAATTTATCGCTATATCTATATCAGCCATTAGGATATGTTAAATTAGCCATTAGGAT
>JAIRXW010000020.1 GCA_031268035.1 Rickettsiales bacterium | reverse complement strand
TATGATGCGAATTAAAAAATTATCTAGATCTTTCTCCGCGACTCCCTCTATGGTAGGATTTTCATTTTCCATATTTGTCTCCATTAAAAATGGGGTTAATCTACCATTAAAATAATAATTATTATTTATTATGCAATATCATTTGTAATCTGTAATCATTACAAATCTTTCTTCCCAGAAGAAAGTGATTTTATTCCGGACATTGCATATATTATACGATTGATTGAAATTAAAATTTTTTATCCTATATTTTTCAGATAGAGAATAGTTATATTTTTTTAAAATGACAGAAATTATAGCCGTTTCGGCAAGAGAAGTTCTAGATTCCAGAGGAAACCCAACGGTGGAGGCAGAGATCCTATTGGAAGATGGGATACGTGGAAAATCCATTGTTCCATCAGGAGCATCGACCGGTACCCATGAAGCTTGCGAACTGCGCGATAAAGATACTGGAAGGTATTTAGGTAAGGGTGTTCTAGGGGCCGTTGACAATGTCAATGAAATAATAGCCGACGACATTGTCGGCATGGATGTCCTGCAGCAGAGAGAAATAGATCTAAAGATGATAGAATTGGACGGCACAGAGAACAAAACTAAACTTGGAGCAAATGCTATATTGGCCGTGTCTCTAGCCGCAGCCCATGCCGCTGCTAATTTGCTCTGTTTGCCGCTCTATAGATATATTGGAGGTGTAAACGGCCATATTTTACCGGTACCTATGATGAATGTCATAAATGGAGGCGCCCACGCCGATAGCGGCATAGATATTCAGGAATTTATGATAGTTCCACTGGGAGCTCCCACGGTCAGAGAAGCCATAAGAATGGGAGCAGAGGTCTTTCATAGTCTTAAAAAAATATTGAAAAAAGATGGTTATACCGTTAGTGTGGGAGACGAGGGAGGCTTCGCCCCAGCATTGAAATCCTCTAGAGAGGCTCTAGATGCGATGTGTAGGGCCGTAGAGGCAGCTGGCTACAGGCTCGGAACAGATTTCAGATTTGCTCTGGACTGTGCGGCAAATGAGTTCTATGAAAATGGCAGATATAATGTTGAAAAACAGTCTATGACTCCGGACCAACTTATCAGATACTATGATGATTTGATCAGACAATATCCAATATTTTCCATAGAGGATGCCATGCAGGAGGATGACTACAGTGGTTGGAGAAACGCCACAGAAGCTCTGGGAAATAGAATACAATTTGTAGGTGACGACCTCTTTGTCACAAATCCTAAATTATTGGCAAAGGGCATAGAGGAACATATGGCCAATGCTATATTGATAAAACTAAATCAAATAGGTACGCTAAGCGAAACTCTTAACACAATAGAAATGGCCCACAAGAATGGCTACAGAACCATAGTTTCCCATAGATCCGGAGAAACGGAGGATACAACCATAGCCCATGTGGTAGTTGGCACAAATTCTGGGCAAATAAAGACAGGCTCACTCTGCAGAACCGATAGAATAGCTAAATACAATGAACTGATGAGAATAGAGGACGAACTTGGAAATCAGGCGGAGTACGCTGGAGCCTCTATATTGCGTGGATAGATAAAAATTATTCTTCCCCTCATAGCTAAAATTTTGGCAGCTGACCTATCTAGGCTGCCACTCCATCTATGAGACGACAATTCAACGGAAGCACAGATAAAATATACTACCGGTTTGGGGTTCTAGCTGTAACATTCTCTCCATGTTATGGTAAGCGAGAGAAAATAATATGTTTGGATTTTTTTCTAAAAAAGATAAACAGGAGAATAGTGGGGGAAGGCTAACGAGAGCCTACTACCAAAATATAGGGAAGGCTGTGTGGACCGATCGAAACTATGTCCATCTATCGGATGAGTCCTATATTAAAAATGTCATAGCCAATCGATGTATATCGATCGTAGCTAAGGGCGCATCCTCTGTCAGACTGTGTCTAAGAAATATAAATACTGGAGAAATGGTATCTAGCCACAAAATCCTTAGTCTTCTGAAAAAACCGAATCCATCTATGGGTTTTTCCAGCTTTTTTGAAACTATCTATGCACATAAACTAATTGCCGGTAACGCCTATATACAGGCCGTTTTTGTTAAAAATTCAAAAAATCAGGAGCCCCAGGAATTATTTATTCTAAGGCCAGACAGAATTACTATTCTCGTAGCCGATTCATTGCTTCCGATTGGCTATAGATATAAAGTTAACAATAGAGAATTTTTATTTAGAGTCGACCAATTGTCCGGTAGATCAGAAATTCTTCACATGAAAAACTTTCATCCCACAAATGACTGGTATGGTTTATCACAGGTGGAACCGGCCGCCTATTCTATAGACCAACATAATGAGGCATCAAAGTGGAATCAGGCCATGCTGCAGAATGGAGCTAAGCCCTGTGGGGCTCTCATAGTAAAAAATGACGCAGAAAATAGTGGATTTTTGACCGACGATCAATTCGAGAGACTGAAAGAACAACTGAACAGTGAGTTCTCTGGCAGCACCAATGCCGGAAAACCCCTGCTATTGGAGGGCGGATTAGACTGGAAAGACATAAGTATGACTCCGAAGGAAATGGATTTTCTGGAGATGAAGCACAGCACAGCTAGAGATATAGCGCTTTCATTCGGAGTTCCATCGCAACTCATCGGCATACCGGGAGACAATACCTACAATAACATGGCCGAAGCTCGTCTATTTCTCTGGGAACAAACCATACTGCCCATGATAGATGGTGTTGCTAATGATCTAACTAATTGGCTTATGCCCATGTTTGGTGAAAATTTTGAAATTACCTACAGTAAAAACGAAATATCTCCTCTTTCGGTCAGAAAGGAATATTTTTGGTCCATTGTTAACAACAGTAATTTTCTCAGCGATGAAGAAAAGAAAAAACTATTGGGTCTGTAATGGACTGGAGAGATCAGTTTTTTGACCCAAAATTATTTTTCCCAATTATCCGCAAACTTTTTTCATCGACCATATAGTTCTGAGGCCTGGACAGCTATGAATTTTCATGCATCTCCCCTCCAGAAATAATCCCCACACACATTGAAAATTAAAAACACTGGTCCTAGTCTAGCGAATAGGAGAATATTCTAGGGAGAGAGAAACCTTTTTCCCTCCTGGGAAAGTGGCAGAAAGAGTTCCAGAAACTTTGATGAACTGTACCGCTCTGTTCTCTAGATGAGAAATATATATATAAACCTATAACAATAGCGGGTTACTATGTCCACTAGAATTAGACTAGCAAGAAGAGGAAGAAGAAACCTACCCTTCTACCATGTGGTGGTGGCCGATGACAGATCTCCGAGG
>JAIRXW010000003.1 GCA_031268035.1 Rickettsiales bacterium | reverse complement strand
CTAAAAAAAGAGAGATCTCTGGAGGAGGATGCATGCGGTAGATGTACTGTGAGGTGGCACCTACAGCAGTGATCCGATCCGCCGCTCCCCGGAGCATTCTCTCTGGTTTGGAGGAGCTGGCAATTTTGGAAAATGTAGTTAATATTTTCTGAAGATGATTTTGTTCCATGGCCAGTGATTCGCCAATTGTCTAATTTACTTTTTTTTTACTGTGTTTTCTATAGGAGCCAACTATGCTAGTCAAATTTAGTAGAATCTTTAAAATTCTTTCGAAACCATCTCTGATTTTGTCGATCTGGTCTTTGATTTTCAGCGCCAATGCGCTCCTTAGTTTTTACCTCTCCAAACTAAAGAACAGAAAGAATAATTTATGGCTATTCTTCGGGATTACTTTTATAATTTGCTATTGCTCCATTGCCTACTATAGAGTATATCTGCGTGTGTTTCCACCGAATAATCATATCACTGACTTTTTGCTCTATGATTTAGAATTAGAAGATGAATTGGCCATATACATTTGGTATTCTTTTATATTTGCTATATTTTTAACTCTAGACGTAATTGCAATGCTGCTATACTTTAGAAAACAAAACATGGTGGTCAGTGTCTGCATAATCTTTGAAATTTTGCCTCTGGAGCTAATGATCACCTACTATTCCACCAACCCTGCTGTGATGAAGTTCAATTGGTTTATGTTTACCAACATAGTTTGGACTCTCTACACAGGAATTATCCTAGTGCTGAAACCTCTGTTGATGCTTCAGCATTTTTTCCGTTTGCTCTGTGGGGCCTGTGAAAAATTTATTTCCCAGAGAAGAGGGCAATTTTTTGTATTTTTCCCGAATATTCGGCCCCGCATAAAATTTCTATTTAAAACAATGGTTTTTACAGCCATGGTATTTCCTATCCCCATTTTATACTATAGACAAATGTCCATATGCGCTCCCTATAGGCGCCAAATTTTCCATTTTTGGGCTAAAAACCACGGGTTTTTTGATGATATGGTTTTTGCCCCCGATAGAGAAAACTATGATTTTTCTAAATTTAGCTTCAGGAAAGACTGTAGAAAAGATTTGATAATCGAAGAGAAGGTCGAAGAGAGTACGGTTAAATACCATGTAGCAGATTGTATGGTGGGAGATCTAGACATTATATTACAGGCCAAAAAAAATGTGGAACATAAATTTGAAGCCGAAAATTATAATGTTTTCACCAAAAACTCCATAGACTACTCGGATGCAGTTTATGAAGAATATAGGAGACTTGAAAAAGAGAAATCTGAAAAGAAGACAGACAAATGAGACGCACTCAGAACTAGGGGGTAGGGCACATCTATTGGGCTATCTCGAGTCTATATTCGGTGTCATCTAGGAAGATGACAGAGGGAGTGTTGCAGACATTCTCTATGTCCTCTCTGGCCGACTCTAGACCTGTCAGGCCGTGGATGGTTAATTTTTCCAGGGTTTCTTTCAGGGAAATGCCTTTTTCGGATTTGTATTTTCTAACATCTGCAACAATCTGGAGAATGGCCAGCCCAATGGCTTCTAGATTCTTATCAGGCGCCATTTCGATAGCTTTTGCGCAGTTGCCCCGGCTATGGATAGATTTTGTCCGGGTAAACTCTTCCTCGAAAAGACAAGAGTATATTTCTTCGCATATCACCGGAACAAAGGGAGCAAACATCTTCAGCAGAGCTCTGTATACGTGGTAGATTGTCTCAAGGGCCGATCTCTGAGATCTTAGGATTCTATCCCGTTCGGCCTTGGCTAATTCTTTTTCCTTATATTTATTACTATTAGGGCCATAACATCTGATTTTTACTATTTCCAAATAATTATCACATAGTTGATGCCAGAAGAAATTTTCTAATGATTCTAAAGCTTTACTGTATTCGTATTCACTGAATGTTTTATTATAATTTTCTATTAGGCGGTTCATTTCAACCAGCAGCCACAGATCCATGGTTTCGAATACCTTTGAACTGTCTAGACTGTTTCCCATTTCTCCGATAGTATCCTCTGTATTTTTAAGATGAATTTCTAGAAATTTAGCACAGTTGTATAGCTTTATAATTAGTTTTTGGCCATTCCTAACCAAATTTTCTTGATAACTATTATCTATGCCCAGAGTTGACTTCGCCGTCCAATACCTTAGAGCGTCGGATCCGAATTGATCAAATATTTTTATAGGATCTAAGGTATTGCCAAGGGATTTGGACATTTTTGTTCCATCGGACGCCAGGCACCAGCCATTTACCATTATGTTTTTCCAAGGAATATGACCGCCATGATAATTAGTCCTTAGAATTGTATAGAACGCCCAGGTTCTCAGGATGTCGTGTCCCTGGGCCCTGAGATCAAAGGGTGGCCTGAGTTTACTGTATCTTTCTGGATCCAGGCTTGTGTCGGCGTTGATACCCCGGGACGCTAGCTGGGGGGTGAGAGCCGAGGTTGCCCAGGTATCCATTATGTCGCTTTCGCCATATATTTCGTCCTTTCCGTAGCCATCTGGGATATCCACCAGTGGATCGATGGGCAATTGGCTAATTCTGGGAGTCAGTATTTTGTCCTGTTCCCCATCTCTTTTGGAATACCATAGAGGGATTGGAATTCCGAATGATCTCTGTCTTGATATGCACCAGTCCATGGTGAGGCCCTCTATCCAATTATGCAGCCTTGTTTTCATCCAATTTGGTTTCCATTCTATCTGGTCAGTGTGCCTATGGAGAACATCCTTTGAATTCATGGTTCTGATGAACCATTGTTTTTTCACCAAAAATTCGATAGGAGATTTGGATCTTTCGCTGATTCTAACCGAATGGGTTATTTTTTCCGGATTTCTAGTTATTTTATTGTCTTCGCCCAATAATTCCAGGATTTTTTTTCTGCCGTCTTCAACACTGAGTCCCTCTAGAGCGAGGTATTTTTGGTTTATCAGTTCGCTGACTCTACTCATATTTATTAATCCGTGATCATCAATGATTATTCGGGTTTTTAGATTGTATTTCCCCCACCAGTCAACATCCGTCTGGTCTCCGAATGTGCAGCACATAACAAAACCCGTTCCTTTTTCTCTATCTACCTTTTCGTCGGCTATGATTGGCACCCTCACTCCCAGAGGAGTTTCTATTTCTCTTTCCTCTAGAGATCTATGGATCTCCGGATGGCACATCAGCGCGACGCAGGCAGGCAGTAGTTCTGGTCTTGTTGTCATAACCACAATGCTAGTTCCATTTTTTACTCCAAATTCTATGTAGTTCATTTGACTTTCAAAGTCTCGGTCCTCTAGCTCCGACTGGGCGATTGCTGTCTGGTCGGTGATATCCCAGAGTATCGGCCCCTCCTTTTGGTAGATGAGTCCTCTGGCATACAAATCCAGAAAAGACATCTGGGAAATTTTTGAAGATGTTTCTGAAATGGTTCTGTAAGTTTCACGGAAATCAAAGGAATAACTTGCTCTTCCGAACAAATTTTCCATAGAATTTTCAGCATCTCTAATCTCTTCGTTGCAAATTTTTATAAATTCGCTGCGATCCATATGTTTGCTTTTTCTTTTTATTTTTTTTTCGACATATCTCTCCGAAGGAAGGCCGTTATCATCATAGCCAATGGGGAAATATACATTTTTTCCCTGCATTCTCTGGAATCTCACGACCATATCCATCTGCGAATAGCCAAACACATGTCCCATATGTAGAGTGCCAGACACGCCCGGAGGAGGAGTATCCACTAGATACATGTTTTCCCTCTGGTTTTCCTCCCAATTAAAATTAAATATTCCCTTTTCCCGCCAGTATGTTTGCCATTTGTTTTCAATTTCCCCTCTGTTGAAATTCTTTTCTAGTTCTTTCATGTCTGCACTGTGATTAAAATGATTTCAGTTCACTATGCTAGACTAGAGGCTTATTTTTGCAAGTTGTTGATCTAGATTTCTGGAGGCAATAGACAGCTAAAATCCTTTGGGTAATGGCGAGTCTGGTGTCCAGCTCCCCCGGGGCTTTCATCTTTTCTAGAGGATGCTGGGGAGAAATTAATCGGAGTCCAGAACTATTTAGAGACGAATCATTCTTATGTTCCGGAGGCCACCATTGTGGCCTATGATCCAACCCAGGAATTGGCTAGTGGAGTCAACCTGATCATCATGGATTCCATTTGGAAAAGTTAACAGTTCATTTTTATAGTCAAATAACCAATCTTCATTACTTTTTAGAAATATTCTGCCACTTTCAAATAGAGGCGTTATGCTGGCAAATCTTGTTATCTTATCGGATTTAACCCCGATGGCTATAATGCTGTGGCCCGTTTCTCTTTTGAGATCCTGCACAAGGGCTTGGCCGCTACCCTTGTCCTCTATGAGAACATGAAGAGGCTTCCATTTTCTGATAAGATCGATGGATTGGCGTTTAAGTTCTGGATATTCTAGCCATTTTCTAATGACCTCCAGCAGATAGTAGTTATTTTCATATTTTCCCCACACAGTGCAAACTGTTGGATCATTATTGGCGCCACTTTTTATAGCTGTGTCGAAACTCAGGTATATGTCGTTGAACTGATAATTTTCAGTAAATTCCCGGAACCATTCGCTTCTGATCATACCGAAGTCGTTGGCCATTGGTTTCTGCTGGTATTGGGCATTAAAAAAATAGCTGCCCATAGCCAGCTTCATTTTTTTCATTTCATCTCCAGCCTCTCTTTTGGGGAATAGAAAGTCACCGGCGTTGACTTTTTTACGGAAATCGCCCAGGACAATGGTTCTATCGCTATCAAATTGCATGGGCAAACTTAGGTGAGTCCAGTCGCCGTAGTCTCTATCTAGCAGGTAGCCCGTCAGATCATTTGCATGCAGACGCTGCATAACAATTACTATTGATCCATTTTTCTTATCATTTAATCTACTAACGAATGTGTTTCCATACCAATCAAATACCTTTTGTCTGTACTTGCTATTCATCACCTGCTGGGGATTATGGGGGTCATCCACTATTAAAATGTCTCCGCCTTCTCCGGTTAGAGTTCCGCCTATGGAAGTGGCAAATCTATAGCCATTTTTTGTTGTGGAAAATCTATGTTTTTCGTTTTGATCGGCGCTTAGTTTGCAATTTTGAAAAATATTTCTGAACCAGAGACTTTGGATAATAATTCTGCAGTCCAGCGAGTGTCTGATGGCCAATTTTTCAGAATAACTTGCAACTATTATTCTTCTGCTGGGATTTTTGCCCAAAATCCAAGCGGGGAATGAAACACTGACGCAGAATGATTTGAGGTAACGTGGAGGAATATTTATTATTAGTCTTTTAATATTGCCTCTATAGACCTCTTCCAGTGCCTTTCCCAGAACCTCTATGTGCCAATTATGTACATATCTAACTCCCGGATTAACCAGGTAAAAACTTCTCTCTATAAAATATCTTAGCGAGGTTTCATATATATATTTTTGTATAGTCTCTGATTTCGTAAAATAATGACCAATGGATCAGCTATTTCATATAATAGGGTGTTTATCTCTGGGGCGGGAGCATTAAAAATACTATTCTGGTTCTATCTATATCTTTTTATCACTCTCTGCGGAATGGCCTCTTTAATGTAACATATGAGTTCTACATTTATATCTCCAGAATAGTTCTGAAGGTCCCTAAGATTTGCATTTTTTATGTTTTTGTAGTAGCGTATGTTATGCTTTTTTAGGAAATTTTTTATTCTTCCCTGCTCTATGATTCTGATTTCGTTGTTAAAAAATTTTAGTTTGTTGCTAGCGGTGTTACCGTCGGTCAGACCAATGAGTTCAAGTCTTTCATCGAGAACGGCTTCGCCAAAGTTTTTTCTGAACACATCTAAGCTTTTTACGCTGTAACCTCCCTCCGAAATTCCTGTTATTACATAGTGGTCATAGAAACTACTATCTGGGTTGTTCACCATTTTTGATATGAAAACATTGGAATTCATATATTCATAGTTACTGCCACTGACATTAGGGAATAGGGCAAAATTATTTACATTTATATAGTATCTTTCACTAGGGTCTATCTTCAGTAGAGTGAGATTAGCCTCCCGGTCGGTTTCTACAATGTCGACCTTTATGGCTTCGCCGTTAAAAATTATGAAAACTCTGATGCTCTGGTCGGATTTTGTTGTTTTGCATATTGTTGCTAGTGATTTGTAGTTCGTCAATAAAAATCCTTTATTTATAAAGATTGCATTGCCCGCATGTCTTGAATTTTTTACAAATTTTGTCATCTCGCTCGAACGAAACGTTCTGTCATAGGTATATTTTAGAGACAGAACAGCAGCTATAGAGAATAGCACTAGGATCTGGGGCCAGAAATTGCCCATAAAATAGGTTATTTTATTCCATAAATTTCCCAGTCTCTTGCCATTAAAAACACTTTTGAAATTTATCATTTTAATTCAATTCAATCCAAATATTAATCACACATTAAATCTAAAATGTACAATATCTCCATCTCTCACCACATATTCTTTCCCCTCCAGCCTCATTTTCCCGGCTGTTCTGCAGGCTTCTTCGCCCCCAAGATTTACGTAATCCTCATAGCCTATGACCTCTGCGCTAATGAAGCCCTTCTCAAAGTCTGTGTGGATGACCCCTGCTGCCCTAGGAGCCGTCAGCCCCTTTTTCAGAGTCCAGGAGTGGGCTTCCTTTGGGCCAACGGTAAAAAAATCAATCAAACCCAGTAGACTATAGGATATTTTTATAATTTTATCAAGCCCTCTTTCGGGGAGGCCAATGGCCGAAAGAAATTCCATTTTCTCCTCCTCGCTCTCCAGCAGAGCAATTTCAGATTCTATCTTGGCGGAGCAGATCACCTGTTGATAGTGATTTTGTTCGCAATATTTCTTCACTGCATTTGTATAGTCGTTGCCATGGCCGATATCCCTTTCTTCGACATTACAAACAAAAAATTGCCTCTTCGCCGTTAGAAGCTGCAGCATCCTGAAGGTTTTCTCTTCCTCTGGAGAAATACGACTGTCCAAGGCCGGCCTTCCTTCATTCAGAGTGGATAAAATCTTTTCTATGAGCGCGCTCTGTCCATCGGAATTTATATTATCTGAAATTTTATTTTTCCTAGTGAGATTTCGCAGCCGATTATCTAGATTTTCTATGTCGGCCAAAATTAGTTCTGTCTGTATCAGTTCAATATCTCTAATTGGATCAATGTTCTTTTCGACATGGGTCACATTTTCATCGGCAAAACATCTGACAACATTTAATATACAATCAACCTCCCGAATATTTGAAAGAAATTGGTTGCCAAGGCCTTCGCCTCTACTGGCCCCGCGGACCAGCCCCGCTATGTCGATAAAATCCATCTGGGAACTGATAATTTCCTTAGAATTTGCCATTTTAGCGAGTTTTTCCAGTCTTCTGTCTGGAACCGCAACCCTACCAACATTGGGGGCTATTGTGCAGAACGGATAGTTTGATGCCTCGGCCTTCATTGTCTGAGTCAGAGCATTAAATAAGGTGGATTTCCCAACGTTGGGTAATCCGACTATCCCACATTGTAGCGCCATAGGTATAGGTATGCTTTTTGATAGCTAACTATGGTCTATGAAATATATTAAATAACTAAAGAAACAAGAGATTCCTGCGATGTTCCGCTAGGACTGTAGATGGGTTTTACCGGCAGTTTCTCTCTGTCGTTATTATCATATTTTAATTTTAATGCTCCTTCCTAGGTCACTGGTCCAATGGGGGAATGAAATTATCATTGAAAATAAATCCCCTATGTACTAGGTTAACATAATCCTTTGATATTTTTTATGTTATTCAATCGAGATGATTTAAAAAAAGCTCTGAAAGGTGAGATTGTTTTTATAGATGACAGCAGAGAAATTACTATAGAATGTGTTGTTTTTGACAGTAGAGAAATTAAAGATAATGCTCTTTTCGCGGCGAGAAAAGGCAGTATAAATGATGGCCATGATTTTATAATTTCTGTTCTGGGAACAAACGCTAGTGCCGTGGTGTTGGGCGAGCGTGTGCCCAATGGCCTGGAGAACGATGGAAGAATAATTTTGGTCAAAAATATAAACAAAGCCCTGGAGAACCTTGCTAGATTTTCGAGAAATAGAATTAGGGGCACCACCATCGGCATAACGGGAAGCGTGGGAAAAACCAGCACAAAGGATATTGTTTTTAGCGTGCTTTCCCGCTACGGAAAGAGGGTCTATTGTAATCAATATAGTTTTAATAATTATACGGGGGTGTTGATAACACTACTTAATGCGCCTCCCCAGAGTGAATATCTTCTCTGTGAAATGGGGATCGGGGGCATTGGCGAAATGGCCACATTGGTAGATTTGGTTAAGCCGGAAATAGTCATAGTCACAAATGTTAAATCATCTCACATTAGTTACATGGGTTCCGAAAAAAATGTGGCCGTCGAAAAATCGCAAATAATTAGTACGAAAACAAGACTGGCCATTCTAAATATGGATGACAGCTGGTACAAATTTATGCGAACTAGGGCTCTGGAGAACAAAAATGAAATTATCACCTTTGGAACTAGTGCCGAGGCCGACATTTGTCTAGAACAACATGATCTGGCGGGCGAGGAGTCGGTCACCTTTTACAGGGTAGGGGGCCAAAGCTATTTCTACAGTTCGAAAAATTTAGACTACAGCACTGCCTATAATGCCATGGCCGCTATAGCTCTAGTAAGGTACATGGGTTTTGCTCTTGATATTGCTCTGGAATCTCTATCCTCCTACGTAACAACTCGGGGGAGAAATAATATTGAATATGCCTCCTATGTGGGAAAGGGTGAAACTATAAATATTACACTAATTAATGGATCCTATAATGCCGTGATTCCGGATACCTTTATCAGTGGGCTGAAACTTATGAATAACATATTTGCCCAGGGCAAAACGATCAGAAAGGTTTGTCTCTGGGGCGATATGTTGGAGACTGGCAATATGGCCGACGAATTTCATCTATCACTACGGGAATGGGTGATAGGGGCAGAAATTAGCCTTCTCATCACCATTGGGGAAAATATGAAAAAATTAAGTATCTCTCTGGAGGGTGGGGAAGTTCAGTTGGCGCATTTTGATAGTGTTGGAGAAATAATTTTAAATATCAAAAATATTTTAAAAAATGGAGATCTTGTATTTATAAAGAGTTCCAAAGGAATGAAGACCTATGAAGTTTTAAACTATCTGTTGGAAGATAGAACGGGAGCGTTTCAATGATTGTCATATAGAATTATTAGAATACTATTGTCTAGCGGAAGGCAGAAAGGTTTTCGCGCTAGATTTAGTATATAACCTGATTTTTATCCCTGTATTTTCTATTTATATCCTCCAGAAAATTTAATCTGGCCTCTCGTTTGTTCCTACCAGGGGCTGAACCCACAAAATAATAGTTTCTTTTCCTGTCTAAATTGCGGATCTCCAGATAATTGGCAAAAAATCCAATTGCTAGTGAAAATATGAATATGATAAAAATCCGGAAAACGGGAGGCGCTAGGGTCGTCAATCCAATAGCTATGGTGTATAGTAGTGCCTCCCACCACATTCCCTTGGATAGAAACCAAAAAATGTTAAAAATTGCTGCTTTTGGGCTAAAGCCTGATTTTATAACAATTACATCGGTCACTCCGCCAATTTTTTCATTTTCCTTCACAAATATGTTATATATTTTCATAATTTAGAAATAATTTCCTCTACCGCTTCGGTCACATTGTCCTCTGTTAAAATGTAATCTATGCTGTGGTCTACATCTTTCAATTGATTTTTAAACCAAGTGTATTGCCTTTTAGCGTAGTGTCTGGTATTTTTTATGACTAGATCGATCATATCCCCATAGCTAAGTTTGTCGTCTAAATAGCTGCTAATTTCGCAGAACCCTATGGTGTGCCCTATGGGCAAATTGGAGCCAGAGATATCAGGATAATTGGCTATAAATTCTCTGACCTCCTCCAGAGCACTGTTGGCCAACATATTTTTAAAGCGAGAGCTGCACCTGTCGTAGAGCGTGTCTCTGGCCGGAACAATATTTATTAGAAATATTCTAGTGCGTTCAACTATTCTTTCATTGGGCAGTCTAGTCAGTTCACTCAATTTTTTCCCGGAAAGTCTATAGACCTCATAGACCCTCAGGAGCCTGTGTCTGTTGTGAAAGCTAATTTTAGCGGCGCTTTCTGGGTCAATTTGCTGGACGATTTTAAAAAATTTATCCCAGCCGAGCTCGTTGTATAGAGCGTCTAATTCATTTCGAAGAACTGGGTCAACATCTGGCATATCTAGAATTATTCCATCGAGTAATCTAGATATATACAATCCAGTTCCTCCGACAACTATCGGCAAATTGCTATCATTTGAGATCCCTTCTATTTCGATTTTTGTGCGCATCAGCCAGTCAAACAGAGTGCCCCTTTCTCTGGGAGAAAATATTCCATAGAGCCTGTGTTCTACTATTTGCATATCCATAGGGCCTGGCTGTGCCGCCAATGTCGGCAAACCCTGATACAGCTGCACGGAATCGGCGTTGACAATGACGCCCCCAATTTTTTTTGCTAACTCCAATGCCAGACAGGACTTACCGCTAGCAGTCGGACCAGCTATAACTATAACATTTTTTTTTGTGCTAGTTCCTATCAAATTCCTACCTTTAATCCCTCTGGAGGTGTTTTATTCTTGCCCAGGGCTGACACCAGAGAGGCAGATATGATTCCAGTTATTCCTATGATCTGCAGTGTGGTTATTTTTTCTTTAAATACAAGCACACCTAGAATAGCCGTTAGAGCTGGCGCAATTGTCATTATTATGCCCGTTCTCATGGCTCCGATTGTTGTGACAGCTTTGAAAAAAGACAGGTAGGGCAAAACAAAATTTAGCGTGGCGCACAGAAAAATTAGAGACAGCAGTCTAACGTCGCTGAACACTATAAAAATATTTATATTTTCTCTTCCCAGCAGCATAGCCACTAGTGCGAAAAGGGAAGCTCCGAGGAAGGCATAGAACCAGTAGAGCGTTACGTTTAGGTTTGTTCGGTAGGTTTCCGTTATCATAGAATGGGTCGAGGAAAAAAATGCGGCCAACAGCGAGAATGTCACCCCATAAAATAATTTTGCCTCTGTTTTAGCATTTCCGACTGTGAGAATTAGACCAATGATCATCAAAATCAAACCAACCTTTTCATTTGGAGACAATTTTTTCTTGAAAAAAAATCTGTACACAAGCATAGTGAAAATAGGATTAGAGTAGGTTATAGCCTTCTGTAGGCCAATTCCTATGTACTGGAGAGCCCTGAGTACAAAAATATTAGTCAAAAATAATCCCACCAGTCCTGCTCCAATAAAGGACAGCAGGAACTCTTCGCGTTTTATTTTTAAAAACTTTAAATTTTTATTTTTGTAGAGTAGGGAACAAAATAAAATTATAACACTGAACAGACTGGATAGCAAAAATATCATATTACTGGTTAGGCCGTAGGTATACAAAAATTTTGCTATTATTCCGAAGGAGGCGAACATTATAGCCGTAACTGATGCGAAGAGTGCTCCATAGTTTGACATAGAATTACTCGATAAAAATATCTTTGGTATAGCATATTTACTCTAAATACCAAGTCAACTGGTGAATAAAATTTATACATATTAATTTCCTGCGACAATGACAAAAGTAAAATTGACAAATTTGTCTGCTAGTCAAAGGTCCGTGCCAAATTTATGCACTCTTTACAGGTTAGCTCTGCGCGCTAATCTTTTCACTATAGTTTCTGAATTACCCTCGTTAGTTGGATGAAAGAAGATATTTCTCTATACGTGCACTATCCGTTTTGTACATATAAATGCCCATACTGTGATTTTAATTCCTATGGATTGGGCATTCGAGGAGTGGATGATTTTTTTGAATCCTATCTCAGAGAGATTTCCCACTATTCGGAAATTTTTGGGGATAGAACCATAAAGACAGTGTTTTTTGGAGGAGGAACTCCCTCTCTAATGTCCAGTGGTTCTCTGGGGGGTATTTTGGACAGGATAGACGAAAAATTCAGGCTAGACCGAGATGCGGAAATATCTCTGGAGGCCAATCCCACAACCCTTGAGACTAAAAAATTCAGTGAATTTAGATCTCTTGGAATTAATAGGTTATCGGTAGGTGTTCAATCTCTGAATAGCCAGCAGTTGAAATTTTTTGGAAAAACCTATGGTCGAGGAGAGATTTTAAGGGCTCTGGATGTAGTTCAGAAATGTTTTGGAGAAAATTATTCCATAGATCTAATCTATGCTCGACCAGAGCAGAACGTGCAACAGTGGCTAGAAGAATTAGAGGAGGCCACAATTTTATCTCCAAACCATTTGTCCCTCTACCAGCTAACCATTGAGCCGGGGACTAAATTTTATAGAGACGGCATTAGGGCGCTGGAAGATAACATGGCGGCCGAAATGTACGAAATGACCAATAAATTTTTAGAGTCTAGAGGGCTCCATCTCTACGAGATATCGAACTATGCCAGAGACGGCTATGAGTGTCGCCATAACCTAAATTACTGGAATAGCGGTGAGTGGCTCGGCATTGGGGCCGGGGCGCACAGTAGATTATGTTTCGAAGACATATTTATCAATAAATATAAGGAAAGAACCGCATTGGAAAATATAAAAAACCCTCAAAAATGGCAGCAGAGTGTCGCAAATTATGGCCATGGGGTTGAAACTAGGGAAATTCTAGCTAGAGAGGAGTTTATCGAAGAGGTTTTACTGATGGGTCTACGCCTGGGAAGCGGCCTCAGGATAGATAATGTTAAAAAATACTTGACTCTGGGCCCTGGGGGTGTTTTAGATCTACTGGGCGGCAGCTATAGATATCTCAGCGACAGTGGCTCTATTGAAGTTTCCGATCAGGGTCTTAGAGTACCGCCAGAATACCTTCGAGTTCTAGATTCCATAGTGGAGAGAATTATAAAATAGAATTAGCAGATTCGAGGTGAGCGAACGGCAGGAGAGGCCGTATCTGTAATTAAAACAGTTTGCAGGATGAAAGTTGTTGATGTTTTGAAAAAAAAAGTTTTGCTGTGGGGCTATGGGCTAGAGGGGAAGTCGGCTCTGGAATTACTTCTTAGAGGCGGCAATCCAAATGATCTGATAGTCGCTGCTAGCCCGATGCCAAATGAAAAAATAGATGGTGTAAAATTTATCAGTGAGGAGCAAATTCTGGAACAGGACTTTGAAGTTCTCCTGAAGTCGCCGGGAGTGTCTTCCTATAGAGAAGAAATGGCGATCATCAGAGGCAGAGGTGTTTTGGTCACGTCAATTCTTAACATATTGTTGGCCGAAGTCGGGGCTAAAAAAAACTTGAAAACCATTGGTATAACTGGAACCAAAGGTAAAAGCACAGCGACATCGATGTGCTACAGCATGCTAAAATATCTGGGTTTTAGGGTCCTGATGCTCGGTAACATGGGGATTTCGTTCCTCGATGCGCTGGAGTGTCTCGATACCTGTGACTATATAGTGCTTGAATTGTCAAGTTGCCAGTTGGAAAATATATGCTATAGAATGGACTATGGCGTGTTGCTTAACCTTTTTCCAGAGCATATAGACTGGCACAGAAGCCATGAAAACTATTTTAGGGACAAATTGAAAATATTAGAGTATAGCGAAAAATGTTTTGTTAATCGCCAGGACCCGATAACACTCAGTTACATTGATGTGAATGAGCATAAATATTTTTTCAATGACCCCCATGTTTTTCATCTAGAGAATAACTTTCTGTGCTATGCTAAAGATAGGCTGATAGATATAAATTCTCTAGGCAATGTGAGGGGCGCTCACCTGTTTAAAAATTTATGTGCCATTCTAGCTGTTCTTCGGGAGGAAAAACTTGATACAGCTAGCGCTCTAGAGGGACTGGTGGAGTTTAAAACATTACCCCATAGACTAGAGATTTTTCATGAAAATAATAAACTCAGAACAAAGTTTGTGGACGATAGCATATCCACCATACCAGAGGCAACCCTAGAGGCTCTAAAAACCTTTGGGGGGGATAATATTTTTCTCATAGTGGGTGGTTTCGATAGGCAACAGGATTGTTCAAAAATTGTGGATTTTATAAATAAAACTGGAAACATCAGAAAAATATTTCTCATTGGCCAGACTGGGAAAAAAATGATGAATATCCTAGCTGGTGCCGAATACTCTAGTAGCCTGGAGGAATTACTGGAATCCCTGGGAACCCAGGATCTCGAAGATGCCACAGTTCTGTTTTCTCCCGGAGCGGCTAGTTTTGATATGTTTAAAAATTTTGAAGAACGTGGAAACAAATTTAAAGAGTTAGTTTTGAAAAATTTCCCATAGTTTTGTCTTCGGGCTACTGTTTAGCTGGGGTTATTTGGTATTTGGGTGAGTAATTTTTCTACGAGCTCTAGGTTTTCTTCGGGGATAAATTTTTTCCAGCTGTCATCATGGTTTTTTATCATATTTCTTATAGAGGTGGCAGATATATCAAAATATCCTATTTGTTTCTTTCTATCTAAAATTTCTATTGCCAGTTCCCCTTTATCAAACCAACTCGCCTCTTCGAGGCCGCCGCAGTAGAAAGCTTCCGGCTTCCCGAATGGAAAGCAATTATTTTTAATATTTTTTAGTACGTGGCCATACCACTCGTCATCGTTGGGAATGTTATCTAGAGCAAACATCCTAATGTTCTTCCCGTGGCCATAGATATTGTCGAGCATAAGAAACCTCTCCTCTGTGTTGAAAGGATTTTTTTCTGTTCTGCTCTCCTGGGCCGATCCAACAATTATTGTGGAATTTACTGTCTCCCTCAACATTTTGTCTATGAGAGATCTGTGACCATTATGGAATGGCTGGAATCTTCCCGTTAAAAAGCTATGTTTATATCTTTTCATAGAATCCAAAATCAGTTGTTAAAATAATCTCTAATGATAAATTCAAGTTCCTCTACATTTACTCTTCTTTGTTCCATTGTGTCTCTATCCCTTAGAGTAACCGTTTCGTTTTTCCCTTCGAAAGTCTCAAAATCGACAGTGATGCAGAGAGGAGTTCCGATTTCATCATTTCGTCTGTAGGCTTTACCGATATTGCCGGTGTCTTCGTACCTTATTCTACCAATTGCTAACCTCTGTAATTTTGTTTTCAGCTCTAAACTTTTGTTAACTATGTTTTGATTATTTCTAGCCAGTGGGATCACAGCCACCTTAATTGGTGCTATGTGCCTTTTGAATTTCAACACCGTTCTTGTTTCTCCATTTGGCAGTTTTTCCTCACTGTAGGCCTCATTCATTAGAGCCAAAATACCCCGCTCTAGTCCAGCCGAGGATTCCACCACATAGGGCACGGTGAATTTATCGGATTCAATATCCTTTATGGCTAGCCTGCTGTTCGAAACAATATTATTTTTGACCTTGGCTGAGATATTTAGAGTTTTTTGATCTTTTGAATGGGCAGCAAGATCAAAATCTGTCCTATTTGCTACACCCTCAAGTTCCTGAAAACCACTGGGGAATCTATAGAGTATATCGGCTGTATTTTTAGAATAGTGGGACAAATTTTCGGGCCTGTGGTACTCAATTTCGATATTTTCTCTAGAAATTCCCTGTTCAACCCACCAGTTAATTTTGGTTTCCAGCCATTTTCTGTGCCATTCCTCATCCGTTCCCGGCTCCACAAAAAATTCCAGTTCCATCAGTTCGAATTCCCTGACTCTAAATATAAAATTCCTTGGTGTTATTTCGTTTCTAAAGGCCTTTCCAATCTGGGCTATGCCGAAGGGTAATTTTCTTGGGGTGCTATCTAAAACATTCTTAAAATTAGTAAAAATACCCTGGGCAGTTTCTGGTCTCAGGTAGCAAAAATTGCTTCCATCACTGGCAGCGCCTATGTTGGTTCTAAACATGAGATTAAAATTACTCAAATTCCTAATATCAGAACTACCACATTTTTCACATTTCCCTGCCAGGAGATGATCCGTTCTCATTTTTTCTCCGCATTTGTTGCATTCGCAGAGGGGATCAACGAAATTTTCACAGTGGCCCGACTGTTCAAGTATCAACCTATGTGTCAAAATTGAACTGTCAAATCCCTCTATATCGTCTCTTCCGTAGACCAGAGCCTTCCACCAGGAGGTCTTCAAATTATTTTTCAGCTCTACTCCCAGAGGGCCAAAATCATACACACCCTGCAGACCTCCATAGATTTCAGAACTTTGAAAAACAAATCCTCTTCTTCTGCAAAGGGATACTAACTCCTCCATCTTTGGGCCGGTTCCCATTGTTTTATACTCCTACGCGCCAGTGAATATTAGCATCATGCTAGTATTTTATTTATAAAATAAAAGTGGATCGGCTCGCCGAAGCCTCTAGCCCTCTGTTCCAGTTTTGCCGGGTAATTTACCATTCTTGAATTAGTTGGTTTCTCTGAATGGTTTTTAAATTCAGTGGGTTGGTACTTATTTATTGCTTTTTAAAGCGCGAACTGTACAATGCGTACCGCCTTTACTTCTTATTTAGATGCATCCTTAGCTCAGTTGGATAGAGCGACAGCCTTCTAAGCTGTAGGTCGTGGGTTCGAATCTCTCAGGATGCACCAGAGTATCTGTGGTGGAATCTCATAGGGACCTGGTTGATGGCATTAGAATTTTACCTCCAGGGACAGTTTGTATCTATTGTTGCCGTGGTTTTTCAGAACATCGGAAATCCAATAGAGCGGATCGTAGAGAAAGTGCGCGGCCAGATTCAGAAAAATATTTTTATTCACTGAAAATTTAGCGTTCACTATAAAGCTTCTCTGTTTCGAATTTACATATTCCTTTAGACATTCTTTTCCCTCTCTCCCTTCATTTTCATAGGCATTGCCCAGTGAGTAGACATGAGCTCTATAGTCATATCTGCTAAACAATTCCCAGGTAAAACCAAGTTTTGCCTGACCAAAAAGATCGCGCCCAAGAGTAAAATCCAGGCCAACAAAGAAACCGTCCTGCACAATATCCCTAAAGGCTGGGTGGCCCTTATTTTGGCTGGAGGCACTCTTTAGTCCCGAGGTGAATTTTGTATATTGGAAGTATAATCTAACCTTATCCAGAATAGAGCCATTTAGGTGGTATTTTGTATCGAACCCGGCAGCCACTATGTTTTTATTATGTTTTCCCTCCTCTATGGCCACATCCCAGACAGAGCCGATAGTTCCTCTTTCCAGGCCAAAGAACACACTGCTGTCTAAATTACCGTAGTTCAGACTACTCCCTAGATTAAGTTCTATGGTGGGAGTGTTATTGCTTTTTTTGTTCGGACTGCCGCTATTGTCTATATAGTAAATTCCGTTTTTTGTCGGATTACCATCCCCGGAAAAAATTGCTATCTCCAGAACTGGACCAAAATTTGTTTTGAAAGAATATTTAATTCCAGAATATATTTCCCTCGAGATCCAATAGGACATTGGCGCAAACCACGCGTCTTCGTGCCATATCATATCCTGTTCATCAAAACTCAACAGGTTTTTCATTCTTCCGACAGAAATTTTATGTTTTCTATTTTCCGAAAAAAATCCTATGTACATTTCTCTTATCGGGTGATCTTCCAGATAGTAGAGCCTATTTCCCTGATTTTTATACCAATTCACGTACTCTGAACTGCCATCTATTTCCAAAATTCTTCCGTTGCCCAGAGGGCTTCTAATCAGCTCATAGGTTAGTCTATGAATTCCAGTGTCCGGGACCACTATTCCATTTTTTCTATATTTTTCAACTTCCGCCTCTGGAAGTGACACCATGTCAGTTTTTCTTCCATTGATGGTTTTTATTGAATTGTATAGAGGAGCAAACTCAAATTTGAAAATCATATACCCATTTTGATTATCTGCCCACCTATATTCACCTTCGACTCCCAAAATAGCCTGGCTACAGGTCCACAGTTGTCTTTCATAGCCAAATGTTGCGTAGAGAGCTCTGTTGTTAGTGTAGCCGCATTCAAAACTGCCATAGAATTTTGTCTCTGAAATATCGCCTTTCCTGGGGTTCTGGGCTAAAGAAATCCTGGAAAATTGACTGGCCATAGACAGGGCCAATAGTAGGGCTATATACACCATATGTAGTGGATTTTTGTCATTATATCATTTAAAACTACCTGTCTTTGACTCTGCAATTTTTAAAAATATCTAAATCGCCCCTATAGTATCTACTTTCTATTCCGTAGAGTCCCAGCAGAGAATGAAACAGATTATCGTGGGCCAATTTGTCATCAATCATATTTCCCAGACATTTAGTATCGATACGAAATTCCTCCAGAAAGCCGCTTGAAAACCACAGGAACATAGGAACTTTTTTCACATAATCATTAGCTACATCATAGGGCATGCCGTGCGTCCAAATGCCATCCTCGCCAAGGCCTGTGCCGTGATCAGATACGTAGAGAAGCATACTGTTGTATTCATTCTCTTTAGACACCAGCAGATCCAATATCTCGCTGGAGTTTAGACTACTGTAGTATATACTATTGTCATAGCCGTTAGTCAATTCCTCTAGGGAACACTGATCTTCGTTTTTTTTACAGCTGGGTTTAAATTTTTCCATTTCGGCGGGATATCTTTCGTGGTAGGGCTCGTGGCTACCCCGTTGGTTTAGAATTATGATGTTATTTTCTCTGTCCAGATGCACGATAGCTCTGCGAAGGGCCACCGTTAGAGACCGGTCAAAATTATTTATATCCAAATTTTTGGTTGATAGATATTTGATTCTCCCACAAACCCCTTTGCAGTCGCCATTGTTACTCAGCCACAGTAGGCCAAATCCAAATTTTTTAAAAATATCCAGGACATTTTCGTATTTTTTACTTTCCAGAGGATTAAATTCTGACTTACTTTTATGGGAAAATATACAGGGAATACTGTGTGCCGTGCTGGTTCCACAGGAGTAGGTGTTTCGATAACTTATGACATTGAATCTTTCTAGAGGTTCGTTAGTTTTTACCCCATAGCCATTCAGAGAGAAATTTTGAGATCTGGCGGATTCTCCGATGATTATTATTATGAGATTTTTTTTCCCATTGATTTTTGTTCTATAGCTAATTTTTGCATCCTCTCCTATGGCTATAATTTTTCTTGAAAAAATAAGTTTTTTTATTTTTATGCTAACAAATCTTCCAACGGCAAGAATATAGTTGGTTGGTATTACATGGTTCATGGTGTATCTGTTCTCTGCCCTTAGAAATCTGCGGGATTTTTTAGGAAAAACACCTGAAAATAGAAACAGAGCTGCTATGGCCAGAGATGCGGATCCGAAGGCAATGCTGCTCTTTGGGTTTTCTTCGGTTATTTTAATCTTTCTGATCAGGAATATTGAGGGCAGTACCCCCATAAGGAACATATGTAAAAACAATCTCGAATTTATCAAATCAACGATTTCCTTGCCATTGGTTTCGAACACATTAATTACCATGTAGACATCAATCTGTATTCCGTAGAGATTCATAAAATGGAGGCAGACAGAATTGATCATCAGTATCAGAACACCCATTATTTTAGGGCCCGGATAGCGAAGAATTATTAGAAAAATTACATTCAGCAGTGCTCCAAAAAACAGGTAGAATAGAAGGACAGTTGGATAAAATGCCCAGGGAGCTATGAACTGTCTTTTTTGCAGGAAGTATATGAAAAATGGTCTGCTGTATAGCAGCAGATTTACCACTGTAAACATTTGTAGATACACCCAATGCGGGATTTTAAGCTGCCATCTATCAAATTTTTTGAAGTTATCGACTAACGATGCAAACATGTTTTCTTTTCAATTAATAATTTTCGGTAAAGAATTAGAAAATTTTATACAAAGTGGGGGAATTAAATTCAATAGAATTTTTTCCCGCTGCACTGTACCTGAGCCATAGTTCATAGAGGACGTTCTCCGTAGAGCCATTCCTCTAACCTACTTAGATGATTAAAATCACTGTAGTGTGAATTTCTATTTGTGGCCGTGTAGCCTGTGAATTCATTGTCAAACAGATCAACCAGTTTCATCACAAACTCCTCTGTTTTTTTAACCAGTTCTCTAATTAGGATTATATTATTTGTGCCCCGCATCTTTTCTCCATCGTTAATTTCAGTGACTTTACAATTTTTTTGCTTTACTAGCCAATACTGCAGGGATTCTATGTCTATTCCGGGTCTGCTTTTACTCAGGATCAGAGCCTCGACTGGGAGCTGCAGCCTCCAGCCACAGATTATATCGGTCTTTGACGGCGCCGTTCCGGTTTTATAGTCAATTATTCTCATAGAATTATTTAATTTTTCCATTCTATCTATTCTGGCCGATAGAAAAAAATTCTTCCCCGCTCCCAAATCACATTCGTTCCAATCCTCAAGTGTTATGGAATAATTCTCCTTTCTCGACCTCTCGTCCAGCTCTATAAAATATCTGGTGGTTTCCAGAACTCTGTCATAGTACAGCTCCGTTAGCAGCTGGTCATTTGCGAAACTGTGGTCCAGAGTGTCTTTCACCAGAAGAGCCAATGCGCCGGATCCGCTGCGTCTATATTTTTCATAGTCTCTAGAATACCGCTCAAATATACTATGAAGAATTATTCCTACCCTTGCGTGGATATTTTCCTTCTCGAGCGGGTTTGTTTTTTTCAGGGCGAGAATTTTTTTTACATAGATATCATATGGATTCAGATTTAAAAGATCTATATTTGTGGCCGATAGATTTCGCGGCCTTAGATTTACTGGTGGTTTTGGTTGCGGGCGCACCTTATAGATGTTGTTTTCTAGGTTATATTCAAAACTGTGGTATTTCTGAAATCCACGGACTATGGCTTCGTTTGTCGCCAAACCGAGACCATTACAGTGGAGCATAGTCTCCAATCTCTGTAAGAATCTTGATTTAATGCTGGGCGTTCCATCGACATTTCTAGACCTTGTCAGTAGAACTTTTTTTTGTGCCACAAGCTGTATGAGGTTGAAATACGATTTGCCGATTTCCGTTTCTCTCGGAGGCAGGCCAAGATCTATTCTCATTTTTCTACTCATCCATGGATCCGGGGGTGTATTCATAGGGTTAGCACCGTCATTTAGATTTGCTATAATCACCAGATCATAATTTATAAGCTGGGCCTCCTGCACAGAGGTTATATTGACTGCCGGGTATAGCGAATAGTCATCACTGTAGGAGCGTTCGGATATTAGAAAATTTAATATGTATTCGTAGTCAGCAATGTTGGAATTTCCAAAGTACTTTGATTGGAGCAGAAGTTCCCCATAGAAAAGCTCTCGGACCTTCTCCCCGCTTTCCTCCGAATGCCATAGAATATCGGCTCCATCATTTTCGACAGAACCAGCCAGTTTTTCGGCCAATTGCAAATGGTTTTGGACCAGTTTTTCCAGAGGCAAATTTTTTCCATCTAGTATAGCGAAATAGCTTTCTATTCTATCAAAAAATTCGGTCAAATCTTCTCGGGTCTGTTCATTTTCCACAGATCTGAGATTCACTCTGTAGGACTCCATGCCATTTCTATTAACCCCATTGTGTAGAATGTATTCCTCAAAAAGCTGAATGTTTTTGAGAAGTTTCTCTCTGTCGTAGCCAAATCTAGTAAAATTATTCTTAAGTAGGCTAAGTAACTTGTTTGCCCTATAGTTTTCATTGTAAACTTCCACAATGAGCATCAAATACCTAACGACACCATGGAGAATAAATTTTTTTCCGTAGTTGTTGTTGAAGGGAATATTCCAATAGCTCAGCAGTAGCTCTAATCTCTGGGATAATTCCTGATTAGCAACCAGAGCTATATTTTTCAAACCATTTTTCGCTATATGGTCCAGAAGATACACCATTATCAGATTCAGCTCGTCGTGTATTTCCCTGCACTCAATGTATTGAATATGTTTTAATTCACATATTTTATCATTATTTTGCCATCTGTAGGTTAATTCCGGTGGCAACATGGAAATATATAGGCTTTGGAGAGAATCATTTCCAATGGTTTTGTATTCTGGATATCTTAGATTTACCATAGATCTTTTATCCAGGGCTAACTTTTCTAGTGTTTTTTCGGAGAGAAAATGGCTATGGGTTTCATCTATGCTCTGACATTCCTCCGCAGTCATTACATTCTCTAAACCTTTAAATATCAGATAGGCGTTGTCGCATTTCAGCAGTGTTTTCATAAGATTTAGAGTACTCTCCGATGGTTCAAAATTACCCACCATCAGCAGAGGATTTTTTAAACCAACTTTTTTCAGGATTTTCTCATAGAATCTTACGCTAGAGACTCTGTTACCATAGGTTGATGCTATATTGTGTTTGTTCAGCAAATCCTGCCACCGGGTTCCAAAATTTTTTAGGAAATCAAGGATTTGTTGCCAATGTATTGCCAGATCTTCGCCAACCAGGTTATCCAGTTTGCTAAAATCTATCTCGTAGTTTTCTATGTCTCTTAGAAACACATCAAGTTCTTTCGAAAGGCCCATGGCCTGTTCAATACTACTGTGGCTGTAATTCAGCATGGTTTCTCTCAGCAGCAGCAGCCTGTAGCCTATCTCGAGGCTTGTTTTCTGAGATTTTAAATATTCCAACAGTGAATCAGAGTCGACGCCACTCAGAACTATGGCTTTTTCGTCCAGATCTCCGATGGCCTCTATGCTAGGGAGAATCCTACTGCCGCTCTCTATTTCTTCCAGAAAAACCGTTCTCAGCGCGTTTGCCGACCTTCGATTTGGCATCAGTAGAAGTACGTTACAAATATTTGTACTGACTCCAAAGGTATGGTTTACAAATTTGCAAACACTTCTAAGAAAATCATAGTTAGCCTCTACGTTTAAAAAATGCACTCTATCCTATAGGTCGTAGATCAAACTTCTGATTGTTGCTTCGACGATAATCAGAAATCTCTCCGCTTTTGGAAAAGTATAACGTAAAATTTTTAATTTATAAGTACCATGCCAAATCGAAACATACACAAATTTATTTAGGTATTGCTGCAGGCCGCCTCATTTCCGCCGGTGAAGACCTTAATTATAGTTGGGGCTCCAAAAATACAGGCCATGGCCAATGAAAACGTGAGCACAAGGGTCCAGGAAACTTTTCCTGCCAAAAAGGCTAAACTAACGCCCATACAGGCGAAGGCCGCCAATGCCTTACCAACTTTTCCAGTTAAAAATCCCAGAACATTGCAAATAAGATCTTCCATGGTCATCGTTGTGTTGACCGTTTCTTCGTTAGCATTAGCTGGGGTGAGACCTCCGCTGTTGATATTTATAGCCATAGATAAGAGTAGGATTAGAAATAATTTTTTCATATAAAATCTCTTATGAGTAGTGCTTATACATATATATTATCTCTTCTAAGAGTCAAGGGATTTTTTTATTTTCTATGTGCTATTGTATTTATATACGACTTAGGCCTACTATAGTTTCTGAGTCCATACCATATTTTTCCTCTAATTGAATTATTTTTGTGATTTTACTGAATAGTCTGAGAGTGTTGCGGGTCGTTTCTTCGCATAGTAGACTGTGATTTTTGGCCAATAGGTCCGATAAAAATTTCGCCACATGCCTAACATAGAGAGGCTCATTGACCTTTCCTCTATGGGGCACGGGGGCCAGATAGGGGGAATCAGTTTCCACAATTAGTCTGTCAGCCGGTACAAAGTTAGCAATATCTCTCACTTCGACGGCATTTTTGAATGTTACTATGCCGGAAAAAGATATATATCCTCCGAGGTCCAGTCCCGTTTCGGCTAATTTTCTACCCGAACAAAAACAATGTAGAACAAACGTAAATTGGCCGTTTTTGCTTTCGGATCTGAGCATTTCCGCCATGTCCTCGTCGGCCTCCCTGGAATGAATTATTAGTGGCAGACGGCTTTGCCTACTTGCCTCGATGTGCATCTCAAAATTTCTAATTTGATCTGCTTTATTTTCAGAGTTTCGATGATAATCCAGCCCAGATTCTCCCAGAGCCACAACTCTTTCGAAGCCAACATAGCGCATTAGTTCATCGACTGTTGTTTTTCTATTGGGCACCTCGTCCGGGTGATGCCCTATAGAGCAGAAAACATTTCTGTACTGGTTAGTGATCCGTACGATTTCTGGCGCTTCGTCCATAGTGGCGCACACATTATTTATTAGGGTCACCCCTCCGGCCTTAGCCCTCTCCACAGCCTCATCAATGTTTTTCCCTTGGCTAGCCAAATGTAATAGATGACAGTGGCTGTCAACTAGAAAGTCTATTTTTCCCTGGTTTTGTTCCATAGAGTATACCGCTTTGGAGCCAAAATTACTCTGGGAGAGTTCTAAAAGCAATGTTCTAGTTTAAATTAATTTGAGATAAAAAATTTTCCAGTCGAGTGTCTGTTGCTGTGGAGCATATACTCCGAATACCCCGGGCTAGGAGTTTATATGCACCGCCATCTGAGAGTTGACATTTAATTGTTTATGGCCATACTAAAAACGTAGTTTTTTTTATTAGGTAATTGGTTCCATGGAGTCGTGCAGTGGTTGCAGTAAAGCCTGCTCTCGAAGCGAATGTGTGGTAAAGTTGAGTGATGTACCTGTGGGCGGCAGCGGTCTAATCATAGATATCCTAGCGGAAAACAATACGAAATTAAGAATTATGGAGCTGGGTCTAGTGAGAGCAACTAGGCTTGAGGTGATAAATAAATCCCCTCTAGGAGATCCTATATCTATTAGGGTGAGGGGCTATCAGCTGATGCTGAGGAAAAAAGATGCTGAAACTATAATAGTAAAGAAGATTGCAAGTAACCTATAAAGTAACCTATAATGACAAAAACTGACCATATCATAGCCCTGGTGGGGAACCCAAATTCAGGGAAAACATCTATATTTAATGCTCTGGCGGGACAGAATCAAAGAGTTGGTAACTGGGCGGGTGTCACGGTGGATAGTAGATCCGGTACAATTCTTGAAAATGAAGATGTTAGACTAACTCTCGTGGATCTGCCGGGCCTATATTCTCTAAGAACCAAATCCGAAGATGAGGCGGTGGCATCCAGATTTATACTGGGGAATTATCTTTCCATGGTGATAGTGGTGCTAGATGCCTCGAGACTAGAGAGAAGCCTATACCTCTACAGTCAGATAAAAGAACTGGGATCTAGAGTCCTGGTGATTTTAAACATGAATGATGTGGCCCTGTCGGAAGGAGTTTTTATAGGCAGTGAAAAATTATCAAAGAAAATTGGCTGTCCAGTTGTGAAAACGCTGGCCAACAGAACAATGGATGTGGCATCTATAAAAAATACCATTCTAAAAGCTCTAGACGAAAAGCAAACAGGTGCAGCCGATTATTTTCGAGAAATTTTGAATGAAACCATCAGAAAGGTGAAAACAAATCTTTCGGAGGCAGAGGTTAGTGAGATTTTGAGGAATAATTTGGCGAGCAGTCAGAGATCCTATGGCAATGTCCGATTCGAGGAGGGCCAGAGAACTAGGGACATTGAAAATCTAAAAAATGCCATTTCTATAAAATTACTGGAAAAAGAATCCAGATGGGACAAACATCTCAGCGGTGTGGAAAAGATAAAAAAGCTAGTGGGAGAAACTGGTGATTCTGCGGAGCTGGAACCCGAATTAGATCTGCAGACTATGCTGATAGAAGATCGATGGAATTTTGTACACAGTATAGCAACCGGTGTAACACGTAAAATAGCCGAAAGTGAAAGTATTTCGGAAAAAATTGACAAAGTACTGCTAAACAGATTTGTGGGCGTTCCAATATTTCTATTGGTAATGTTTATAATATTTAGTCTTGTCTTTAGACTTAGCAAACCAATAGTTGCTCTGACGGAATATTCACTCAAATGGGCAGCTGAGTATCTTAGGACTTTTCTATTGGCTAGAAAAGCTCATCCTCTACTCATATCCCTGCTGGTTAACGGTATAGTCAGTGGAGCGGGGACCGTTGTGGCTTTTTTCCCAAATATTTTCCTACTATTTACCTTTCTAGGATTTTTAGAGGATAGTGGATATTTTTCCAGAGGAACATTTCTTATGGACAGAATCATGGCCTCCATTGGCCTCGAGGGCAAAAGTTTTATACCCATGCTGATGGGTTTCGGCTGCAGTGTTCCAGCCATGATGGGCACGAGGATTTTGGATAGAAAAAGAGACAGAATACTGACAATGCTCGTGATTCCATTCATGTCCTGTTCTGCTAAATTACCAATTTTTGCATTATTTTCCTCAGTATTTTTCCCAAATAATTCGGCGGCCATAGTGCTTCTGCTCTATGTGATCGGGCTTATAATGGCTGCCGTGGCAGCAAAAATTCTCAGCAAAACCATTCTGAGAAATCGCTACTCCTCTTCTCTCTTCGTTGAACTACCTCCATATCACAGGCCGATACTTCGAAATGTTCTAAAATATGGATTTCGCAATGCCATGGAATTTCTAAGAAGTGCTGGAACCTACATTATGGCTGGAATTCTTGTGGTGTGGCTTTTCAGTAGCCTCCCGCTGGGAGTTGAATATGCATCGGAACATAGTTTACTGGGGATACTTGGAACTAAACTGACATTCCTATTTAAATACACAGGCTATGGCTTTTGGCAGGCCGTGGTCGCCATTATTTTTGGCCTGATGGCGAAGGAAGTTGTGGCCAGCTCTCTAGCCGCTATCCTTTCTGTCAGTGGTGACGGTTTAGCTGTTGCTCTTAGAAATTATTTCAGTCCACTCTCCGCATTTTCTTTTCTTATTACTGTGCTCCTCTATCCGCCGTGTCTAAGTGCGACACTAGTGTTCAAAAGGGAAACCAAGTCCTGGGGTTGGACATTTTTCATGCTGGGTTATACATTTGTTCTAGCCGTTACGGTATCCACCATATTTTACCAGCTGGGAAAATTTCTAAATTTCTAAATTTTTAATCAGCTAATCTCATTTATTTATTACACTATAGCGTATATCAGTGCAGTTATCTATTTTACAGTCTCTGTCTCCCCTTTCATTATATAGAAATCCATCATCGTTTCCTCCCGGGCATACAATAACAAGTCTGGCCTTACTGTCGCTTTTCCCCCTGTGGGAGTAATCTGGGCCAACACCGTCAAGACTCTGAATTCTAGACACAACCGAGCATTCCTGCTGCGCACATAGGCAAGCTATAACAGCCCACCACGCTGCAAAAGCTGCCCAATAGCATCCATTTGCTTTATGATCTAAGCTCCATTCGAGACCATAGTCAGTTTCCGTTTTTTTGGAAGTGGCGGCCACACCGTCCTCACAGCTGTACCAAACTTCAGCCCTCTGGCTTCTAGAATCCCCTCCACAACAGGCTGAAGATGCGGTGGCACTTATTGTGTGTTTATAGCTTCTGCTATGCCTAATATTGTTAGCAGTTATTTTGACAGCCCATCTTCCAACTCCCGACGAATTAACTATGAAATCACCAGAGTTAGTAGAACACCTTTTTTTGCATGACGGGGAATCTAATATTTCCCACCCATTTGGAGTGCACTTCATTGCCATAAAAAATCCACTTCTAAAACTAGCGTTGCCGGTATTTCCTTCGAAAATCTCCTTAGCCGTTAGAAATTTTTTATAGATAGATTCACAATTCTTTTTTAGAGAATCTTCCCTTTCAATGTACTTGGTTATCTGATATCTTGGGCTGAATAGACTATCATTCTCTTCACTGGAACCAGTTGTTTCTGAACTTCCTAGAAAATCTAAAAAATATTTACTATAGGCATTATTAGCATCCCAGGCATACATATCTAGGTTGTCGGTGCAAGCTGTCTCCTCAGAAATAGTTTCTCCCCCGCTGGATCCGATGCCGATGGTGCAAAAAAATTGATTACTAGAGTTTTTATTTAAATTCAGGCCGTAGGATTTTGTTTTAGTGATAGTCTCTGAATCATTTTCTTCCATTATTTCAGTTTCAGTCACTTGGAAATTAAACATAGGCGAAGCTCCTTCGGTATAGAGAACTTCATATTCTATTCCAGCTATCTCTTTGAGATACAAATTAAAATTATCGAGATTTGTACATTTTTTTACCATAATTATTTCGGATTCTCCATTTGTCTCTTGAACATCTACACAGTTTTTCAGGAGGAAATTCTTCATTTTGTACATTTTACACCATTTCATATATAGATCGTTAATTTCAGAAGCCGCCTGTCCAGATTTTATTTTATTTTTAAAGGCGCTTAAAAGGTCTCTATATTTGTTGTTGTAAGACTCTATATAATAACCGTCAAATACGTTGCGTGCCTGAAAAAATTTCCCAGATATTGTTCTAGGGGTTTCTCCATCCTGCACATCTTTAGTACATCCCTCTGTTTCAAGTGCATTTTCCACCAGACCATAGATTTTACCATCAAATTGGTACCACTCAACTCCCGCGTATTTCTCATCTGTTTCGCTGTAGGCGGTTATTTCATCATCGTATTTACATATCAGAGACTCCTTTAGATCTTTGAACTTAGTCACAGTATCTTCGTGGGCATATTGTTTCGCCTCTTTATCTATAATATTCAATTCGTTCGTTATCTGACTGTTGGGTGGGTACATGGTCATTAGAGATTCTACGGCAGCCTGTTTTGTTTCCTCCGAATAGCCAGCGTTTCCGGTTAGGTATACTCTAATGGTAGCTTTAAATTCCGAAATGCTATCGTATGTGCTTACAATTTCAATTTCCTCTTCTCCTTCTGCCGTTTTTTTAATTCTATATTGAGCGCACATATTGTCACCTAGGCTCTTATAGCCCTCCTCGCAGCTAGAGGATTTCTTTAGGCTGTTGGCTCCACCTTCGAGTAAGTTGAAGCATCCCTGAACAATATCTGGATCATCTCCATTATTTGCAATAAATGTGCTGATAGAGTAATTTGGTATTGTATCATTATATATGTCGGAAGTTTCTGGACAGACACTTCCGGTGATCCCATTGAAGGCATTATTTGGGTTCTGGAGATATTCTCCTTTAATCATGTTCTTTTTTATTGCTCCCTTTGAAACTATTTTATTGTCATCAAAATCACCCAAATAGGACTGTATTACAATTACATCACCAAAATTATAGTCCTCATTCGGCAGGTTGAAAAAGTTGCTGTCTTGTTTGTATAGAATTTTTCTGTCCTCACTGTCATACCTTAATCCTTTTCCCGGGCAACTCATTTTTACACAGTATTTTTCCAAAAAATCTTTTTCATTGTTTATCAGTTCGTTTTCACTGACCGTAGCGCATTCTGTTTTGCCAATGTCGCTGCAAAATCTATGGGGCAATGGTGCATTGTCTAACTCGCCGTAGACATGTAGGTCATAGTCCTTCAACTTTGTTTTGCCATTTATTTTATTATTTTCATGAGTTGAGGTGAGGCATTCGGCTGTTAATTTTTTGATGAATCCATATTGTTTATAACTTGTGCCGCTATTTGTATAGAATTCCACATTTTCTTCATTAAGATTACTTTCCCCAGCATCTACGATAAAAGCTTTATTATTAGTTTCACAGGTTAGAGATGATTTATATGCTGAAAAAATATTCTTCTCTAGACCATATTTATCTTCCGAAACCGCCACATCCTTGACGTAGCTGTGACTCCATTGGCTTTGGTATACGGGACCGACCCCACACATTTTTGGTTTACAATCCTCCGCCCTTATTAATTTATCACCCAGGGAACCATTGGTGCTTTTTGTTTTATCACTGTAGGCAAATTGAACCTCATCATTGTTAAGAATTCTGCACTCAAAAACTATATCTTTGCTGAAGTATTGATCTCCCGTATTTTCATTGTAAAATAGCCTTTCATCACATGTCGCTCTAACCTGATAGGATTCGTATTGCTGTGTACCTATCTGGATACTTTTTTCTGAATCATCTATGGTTTCTCCGTCTAGGAGTAATTTTTCTACATAATTACCCATCAAATCACTGTGTAGTCTATTATAGACAAGATGCAAAAAACTACTTTTGGCATAGTGCGGTTTTATTGCCTTATTTTCATCACTTACAAATTTTAGACGGTTCAGATATTTTGTGTTTTTTATACCGATATCCTCAACACCGGACGTATAAATATAAAAATTATTTGTAGTGTATTCGGCGTTAATATAGTCCAAAACTTTGCAGCTTTTTGGCACAAAATAGTCTCCAATATCATAGGTATTTAGACTCCAGCCGGCAACGTAGTTTTTACTATTGTCTGCCGAGCGACATACCTCCGACAGACAACATATTGACTGTTGGTTTAACTTCGGTTTATTATAGGAGCTATTTACAATGCCTAGATCGTTTTCACTAAAGGCTCCGGAATCACTGCTATTTTCAGTGCTTTTTATAACTGTATCTATGGTGGTGTTTCCAGCATCAAACCGTAGAATTGCGCAGCCGTATTCGTTTCTGCCATTTTCATTTGCCGTGCAGGTGGCCGTAGAACTTCTTTGGTTGTAGTAAATATTTGTGATGAATGTATTGATAGCATCAAAATTTTGCCTGCCGCCCTCTCCCAATTTGATCAAATTAGCCATATCCTCCACTCTGAAATCAAATGGCACGCAGTTTTTGGCCAAAAGACATCTTGTGTCACCCTCGACCTGACCCCAGGTGCCATCCTCGTAGCATTTGCGTTTTGGCCTGGACTCTAAACTTCGGACCACATATTGGCTTGGTTTATTGTCGCTAGTCCTATTATAGGTGGAATCGCAATTACCCGTAACTTCCACATATCTCAGCCCCTTTTTTTCGCTACTGGTTTTAGTTTCTATGGCGCTTTTGGTATTTACAATACTACGTGGCCATGTTGCTCCACCCGTTAGATAGTCTCCGAGCATAAAGTTTCTGTAGCTATCGGATTCGCGAAGAGAGTAGAGGCTCAGACGACTTTCCCGGTAACTTTCGCTGAGGGCTTCTTCTCCTCTAGTGTCTACATTGAGTATATGATGATTTTCTACGTAATAATTTTCGGATGGCTTGAGATTTTTCTTGTTCTCGTAGAGTGAAGGATGGAGTTTTGCGTTATATATATTCAGCATTTCACAGGCTCTGAAACATCTATTGGTGATACCCCCCCATAGGCTGACGCTTGTGCAGACTCTAGTTGGCTCCGAGGTCTTTTTACCATCGAGTAGCAGAGTCGTTTCCCTTGGATCGACCTCTGCGAACCCCCTAGGCCTCAGGGAGGACAACTGTCCAGCAAATTCGCCCAGTCCACTAAATTCGCTGTCTCTATTATAATATCCAAAAATATTAGAGCACGTTCCCCGGACTTTTTTAACATATTTATACTTGTTGTCGATAATGGTGTCGCTTATGTTGTTGTTATTAAATATGTTCATTATATTTCTGCTGGAGTCACTGAAGGCTCCCTCCATTTCTATCTTTGATGTTGAATTTCTGCTACTTGAGATATTATCCCAATTTGCGCCCCCCGAATGTCTCCAGGTGGTGTATTTTGAGATTTGGCCATAGTTAGCTTGACGTGCTCCGTTCAGCACTTCGTTTAAATATATGTTTTCATTTTTAGTAATAATGGTGCCGCAAACCAGTCTTTCGCAATAATTATTACCATATAGGCCTATGTTATCAGTTAAACCCTGGTTGACATCATTGGCAAGAACGGACAGCCAAAAATTACCTGTAGCGTTATGATAAAAATTTTGGGCCTTGTTGTTTTTGTCTATGGTTGCATTATTATACATATCATCCACCTTTAACCATTCTCCCATCTGATTACATATTCTTTTTGGAAAATTTTGTCTCGAATAGTAGCTGTTGGCAGTTGTGACTTGATTTTTATACAATGCTACAATACTCGAATAGGGGAGAATAATTGCATCATAGTCATTATTATCATCATTGTATGATGATATTTTTATTATATAGCTGGAACCAGCCGGAGCAAAGCCAGTTAGGCACTGTTTACTTTGGACTAGCTGGGCGTAGTCCAGGGACACTATTTTTTTCCATATAGCAAAGCCGTTGAAAGAGCCCCGGGTGTCTATTGTTTTAGGGCTCTTTTCCTCATTATTTACAAAGGATCTATAGTCAGTCAGTGCCACGTTCACATAGTCATTTATTTCAACTTTGGAAAATTGACTAGCAAATTTAATGTCAATATCTCTTTCGTCTAATATTTCATAGCCAAGATCATCATAGCCGACGTTTGGGCAGTAGTATCTGACGCATTCATATTTATTTCTATCCGATGAATTTTCGTCATCGGCCTCTCTAACTAATTCGTATTCGTATAGTATCGTTCCAGTGTTGCTTTTTTTAGCTGTACATATGGCTTTTGGTACATTATTATCATTCTGTTTCCAAAATCCAACACACTCGCCCATTACAAATTTACTGCCCCCAATACAATTTTCATTATAGTAGGATTCCCCATCTTCTCTTCCGATATCTGCTTCGCAGTAGACACTGGATGGAAATTCAGCATGTCCCAGGGTTATATTATAGAAGACGGCGGGTAGTATGCCAACCTGTTTTTCGTCAGCTCTCCAGATGTGTTGTTCATAGTCGGTTTTTAGCCCTTCTTCTAATTCTTCCTCTGTTCTGTTGAGTGCCAATTCATTATTCGTATATTGTTTTGAGGAGTCGTAGTATTTAACTGCAGGACATATTATAGGTTTTTTTAGATCAATGCACAGGCCGTACTCTCTTGGAGTCATGGGCCGTGAATCATATAACTCTGTTTCGAACATTTCTCTTGACCCTAAAATCTTACAGGTGCATTTTTCTTTTTTCCCCCCATCTGCGTTGTAAATGGTTCCCCTATAGTTAAAACCACCCTTGAAGCAGGCCTTTATGGCCTCGATGTTATTTTCATTTATGGTGGCGCCCAGATAATTTAGGCAGTTAATCTTTTTCACATAGACCATTTCAAAACTATTAACATTTAAAACATATTCACAGTTAGATGTTTGCTTTATGTCGTAATCGGAACAAAACACGTATACCTGTTCTGCCTCGAGACAATCTTTCTGATTCATGCTTAGGCTACTCAAAACACATTTTGTTTTCGATTTTCTACCGGGGCTTGCTTTGAAAACCAAAACCGTCGGCATTTCGCGCTCGTCTGCTCCAAATTTTTCCCGTAATTTGAATATTTTTTCAATATCGTAATCGCTGACACATATTTCACTGTGTCCCCCATAGTTTTCATTATATTTTTTGACTCTAGCGATCTCTTTCACAACTACTTTTGTGCTAACCCCGACATTCTTCAGGGTTTTCATTTTATCTGCATTTATTAGCACTTCGCTGACAATGCCCTCCTCTTCGTCACAATCCGGCATAATTATATTTTCGATGGTCCCTATATTTTTAAGCAGTCTGTTAATTTTGGCCGTATCCCCGTTTGGAGAAGCCTTTTCCTTTGCGATTTGGTCGAGATACAGGTAATAGTCGTGGTAGGCTTTGGAACAATAACTGTGTGAAAAATTTAGACCATAGCCCAGAATTTTATTTTCTCCAAAATTTTCTACGTACGATTTATCTCCCTCTCTTAGACTGTAATATTTGGCATTTTTTTCATCCATTATATTTTCACTAGATATATTTTTTGGCCCTAGGTAGACATTTATAAATGCCCTGTTGTAGGCCATGTTTTTGTCGGGTTTAAATATGAAATCACTAAAATTTGGCGGTATTCTCGGATGACACTCTACGTCATTATCTACCAATATAAAATTCTCATCTCCGCTAATCGCCCGGAAACATCCGGTGCCTAAACAGGGTGTCAAATTCAAACTAACATTATTATTGCCCTTCTCGGGAACGACCGATATTTTATATAGACAGACTTTAGGTATATATTCATTGTGAATGTCCTTGCTGTAGGTTTTATGCAGTACATAACTATACTCTAGTTCGGAAATATTATTACTTTTATATTTTAGAATATAGGGGCTGCTGTATTCGTCATATATCGGCACTGCGGATATAAAGTTATTATATTCAGCCAAAATATTATCAAAATCTGGGTCGTTAACCCCTCCTATGAAGGAATAGTCGTATCTTATTTTTGGGTTAAAAAAATCTAAAATTACATTATCTGGGGTGCTGTAGGTTACCTCAATATCAGCATTAGAGAAGAGATAATAACCAACTACTATCAATGTGGGGTTAAATAATTCTGGCATATTTTTAGGTGTGACCAGAGTGTAGAAAAAAAATGGTGAAGTTAGGAGCGGCATCTTTACCGTTTGACTTTCTGTGTAGAATAGGTTTTCATGCTCAAAGCCCCTGCATCTAGAAAGATCCCCAATCGGGTCTCCATATTTGCTAAACTTACAATTCTCATTGTTTTTAAGTTGCGCCAATGTTTGTTTGTCTTTTGTAAAATAAACTATATCAACGGGCACGTAGTCAGTGTGGCCCTTCGTGCTTGAAGTTCCCCATTCATCTTTTATTATAGCCCCGTTTTCAAAATATTTTAGGAAAGCACCAGTTTTGGTTAAAAAATCATTGTCTATTCCAGAATTGGACACGAAGCTAGCTCCATAGGATTCTAAACAGATTTTTTGAGAGTCTTGGATACAATTCATTAAATTCTCCTCTTCGCAGACCCCTAAAGAGGAACCATCTTCGGCTAGTTTGTTATATTGGTATTTATAGTTGCACTCGTTTGAGCCCCTGCAGTTATTCAAATCTTGGAATAGATTACCCAGATTACATTTTTCTATTATATCCCTGCCTCTAGTGTTGCCGTGGTAGAATCTACTTCCTTCGCTGTCAACATTGGTTTCCAATTTATTTCTCAGATCATCTTCTATATTTTTAGCTCTTGGATAGAACCTGTACATATAATCGTTATTATCAGTTACAAATGCTTTACTGATAAAACCCTTTTCTTCATAGCCTGTAATTTTATTGTAGTCACGAGCAATTTGCAGATCATTTTGTAAATTAATCTGCCAATCTGAAGCTCTAACTGCCAAAAATATTCCGGGAGTGATAACGGTTGTTACTAGGGGAGCACATATAAAAAAAAATGCGATGGGACATGCTACTAAAGAAATGATAGCTCCGCTTAATACTCCATCCCCGTATATGACTCCGACACTTGAACCGTCCTGAAATTCTCTGTTCATATCCGAATAGCAGTAGTGGTATGTGTGGAAATCCCTAAAGACCAATGTTTCTCTACTTGTTTTCTGTTCAGTACGAAACCTAGTGCCTCCAGTGGATTCTGTAAAATACCAAACCCCGTTTTTGGCTTCCTCTAGAGTTTCCTGGCCAGAATCACCAATGTATACGCATTTATCGCTATAATCACTTTTTTCTCTTTCGCCACATGTATTATTCGAATATACATCACTGGTGTACCTTGAACAAACGTTTATTTTAAGTTTAGCATCCCTCGGTGCACTAAAGGAGTTTATATCCATTCCATTGATGGCCTTTTCGGGATTTGAGGAAATACTTATGTAGCTACTATCGTCATTTGGAATCTTACAGCCATACTGTCCGTAGTTAAAAGTTGGTCTTTTAAATTCAGTGCAACCATATCTTTCGAGAGAATCCTTACCCGGCAAGATCGTTAATAGTATAGTGCCTAATATACCTGTGGTGCCTGTGGTTTTTTTATAGGGTTTTATAATTTTTGAGAGAGTATCTGGTTTGACCTCTGGTCTAGAATCTGTGAGAGGTAATAGGGAATTACAGGCATTATTTATTTTATTTATATTTTCCTTCCCAAGATCGGTTTCAAAATCTTTAAATATCTTTTTTTTGTTTTCATTTTCGCGGTCATAGAGCCCACAGTCAAAAAAGCTACTGCTGTAACCATTTGATAATGCCTTATATTTGCTGCATTCTGCAATTCTTTCCATAACCCTATCCTCCTCCTCACAGTATTTGAGATTATTCCCAGAACAGTTGGCGACTTTACAGCCATAGTTATAGGCATAGATCTTACAATTATCTTTTCCATAGAGACATTTGTCCTGTTCAGAGCTGTCAGCATTGTAGCAACTTTTACAATCTTCCGGAATAGTGCTATCGCCGAGATTAAAAGATTTGCTTGTTTGCCCATTAGCTTCAGATAAACATTTTGTGTAGTTCTCATTTTTATCTTTGATTATGCTGACTACGCTGGATAATTTAGGATTATTTTTTATAAGAGTGCTATCGTAGGTTATAATATCGGCATTATAGTAGGGGAAATTATTATCTAAATACCCGCATATATTCCCGTACTGGGCGATATTTTTAAATTTTTTAATGTCGTTGTGGCTAAAGGGAACTTTCCGATAATCGGATCTTACAATACTCTGAAGATTAAAATCACTCATTTTTTTAGTATTATACATATTTAATGTCCCGAAGACGCCAGAGTTAAAAAATGACATGTAGGCGTCGTTACCGGGGGCCCTGTCAATCTCATTAGCCAGTACGAAGACGTTTTCTAGAAAAAGACTATATTCATCATGCTGCTGGTTTAGAGTATCCAGTGGAATATAGTGGGTTCTACAAAATCCATATACATTGTTTGTGTCATAGGATTTCAGGAGATTTGTGAAAAGTATCATACTGCTGGCGCCTCTAGAACCCATGGCCCTTAGCTGTTCCGGACTCATTTCGAAGCAGGGAATCACGTTTAGATTTAAATGATCGAATCCTTTAAAATCGGCTATATCCTCGCTGAATACAAAACCGCTATCGCAATAGAGAGGAATATTAGATTTATCGTATTCACTTTCTACTCCATTTTCAACGTCAATTCCATAGCTACGTTCAAGTTCGAAGCCTATATTCGTAAGTTTTGCCTCTGAAATCACCTTTCTTTCGGCGCTGGTTAGAGAAAAGCAGTTTTTCAGATAACAATTATCTCTTTTTTTATTTAGGCCCCCTCCATAGCTGTAGTACGTGGCTGCCTCGTTGCTTTTGCAGATTCCATCTTCGTCCATAAGCGGGTATCCGTTGTCTCCTCTTTTACAGCCAACATATTCAAAAATACCCTGACGGAAAACTAACTGTTTCCCTTCGGGGATTTTATTTTCCAAATTGGAACAGTAGATTGGATTTTCCCGGGGAAAATATTTAAATCCTTCGGTATTTGAAAGCCAGTAGTATTCACTACAATATTTTCCATCTATTTTCCCCTTTTCGGCTATCACAGTTAATTCTTCTGTGGTCAGATCTATGCAACTTTTCAGATAGCAATTTGGCATTTTAAGTAGAGTTCCACCGGAAGCTATACTCTTACCCTTCGTTGTTAGCCCATTTTCGTATTTTAGATTATTTTTTTCTTCGCTAAGATCTGAACAATAACCTATATCTGAATCATTTTCATTGGCGGAGTCGCTGTGGATGGCTAGGCAATTGTAATTCTTAAAATTGTCGTTGTTAGCGAACCATACATTTTCCTCCTGTATTTCATACAGGGAATTTATTTTACCGTTGCCCAGCTGTGTTTCGTAAAAATTCTTTCTAGCTCCAAAATTGTTATTGCTATTTTTTCCATTATTATAGAGGGCCGAAGAAAAACTTTCCCCAACATTGATTTCTCTACACGTTGGTAAATAGCCGTCACAGAGCTGGCCTATATTTTGATAGTAAATGTTTTTTTCAAAATAATAGACGGTGGTCTGGCTGTCTAATTGGGTACCATCAATATATTTGTAGTAAAAATAACTATTTAGAATTTGATTACAATCAGCATCGCCAGTCTTACAGGATCCCACAAACTTAAAAAATGCCTTGATGCCGAGTCCGGCGAATATATTTTCAATAAATTTTTCATTAGCGCTATGTCGTTCCTGATTTAATAAATTTTTAAAAACTATATTCTTTCCATGACCCGGAGATTCATTTTTTAGTTTTATATCACAGGTAAATTTGGTGAGTTCACAGTTTTTAAATTCGCCCTCTGGAATAACATTTTTTTTATATATGAAAAATGTTCCGGGGAGTGTTTCATCGCTGCTAAAATGGATTCCATTAACATTGTAATAATTGTTAAATACATTCTCCAGATATTTATTACAAATATGATTAGGGGGGTAGCAGGCTATTTTGTTGGTCTCGCTGCCGTCTTCGGAGGGTGTTGAATTTTCTTCCAGCAGCCTTTGATTATCAAATTTTTTACAGTCGATTATTTCCTGGACATTCCCGTCAATGTTTGTCTCCCTTGTGCATTCTCCACTGTTCCAGAGTCTAGAGTTTTCACACTCGAAAACTTCTTCGGCATCAAAGCCGCAGCTCAAAAAATCACTGTCCAAATTTTCATCGTTTATAACGGGAATAAAAAGTTCTCTGGGATTGTCGTCATCATCCAGACTGTCTGGTAATTTTAAAAAATAATAAAAGATGAACTGTAGAGTAGAAAGATCTCTACTATTAACAATAGTACCAATTCTACTTTTATAGCTAAGAAAATTAGAATCTGCTAGCTCGTCAATAGTCCCAATATCATTGCAATTTAGATATTCTTTAGCCCGGACATGCTCGGGATGCATGTATGCGATACAACAACCCAGACATAGTACCAGCGCTCCGCGAAGATACCACGGCACAAGACAAAAATAGCCTCCCTTTTTCTTCATTTTTTTACCTTTATAGATCTAATATCGCAACCTTTTAGGTTGCCTACCCAATAACCGTTTTATCTATTTACTAGATATATTCTTCCATTTCAGTGGCCTGCCCCCGCTATCGCAGACAATGTCATTTGTCTTAATGGTCTTTGCAGATAAATAGCTGATTCCCTTTTCAAAATCATAGAATACTGCAGGCTCGACCTCCTTGCCATCAAAAGTTTTGTTTTTACTTGTCCCCGCTCTGTTTTTCGGGTTATTTTTTGTTCCCATCTAGGACTCCCTGGAACCTATACAAAATATCTGACTAGATCAATATTAGACCTATTAAAAAAATCAATAGATTATGTAAAAATTCAGCACTCAGTAATGGGGATATTTAGTAATTCTGGAGATATCATTTTTAACAAAGATATTTGGGCATTCTATCTGTAGTTATGTCTCCCGCCAAACCCAATTTCCCATAGATTCTGAAATGTGACTCTGGCTAGGCTGCTGTTCGAAAGGCAACGAGCCCATCTAGGATTCTCTAGAAAAATCGTAGGGTTTCGGGAGGAGAATCATGGACAAAAAACAAATGAGATACCATGCTCTCGACCACTATCATGGATTTATTGGAATAAGACAGGAGCTAAAATGAACGATGAATATATTACTAAATAGGGAATGAAAGAGTATGAAAATAGTAGAATCTAGTGCTAGTTGGTTGGTAATGGTTAAATTATTTTTTAGGAGGGGGTTTATCCATTGTTCTGGTTTGTCAGAGAACCATGGCGGAATTAGTTTCAAATCTATGCGGGAGGCGTGGGCAGATGGTGAGGTCATATGTTGACATTAATATTAGTTTGACTAGCCTGGAGGAGACGTTTTTGTATTTTGAGTTTGAATGAGCGGCGGTTTATTAGTTTTATTTATGTTTCAAATTCTGGCCTGTGCTGTACTGATTATAGTTGTTCTGCTGCAGTCCTCAGATGAAGATGCACTGAGCAACATAAGTTCGGGCAATTCTAAATTTGGTCTGATAGCCGGGCGGGCATCTATGGATTTTATAACTAAATTTACCATTCTGCTCGGTGCTTTTCTTATGGTGAATTCTGCAGTTCTTACAAATATATCGGCTCGAAAATATGCAAAAACTAAGAGCTTGATAAAAGATTATCTGGAACAAAAAACTTTGGAAAATAAGTAGTGCTATTTTCTGGGCCCTTGGCCGGAGTGTGTTATTTGGAAATCCCTCTATGATGATGAAGTTTAGTGAGCCCCTCAGAGAGGCCATCGTGGTCAATAGACCAAATAGATTTATCATGAACGTTCGCGTGGATGATGAAATTGTCATGTGCCACTGTCCGTGTACCGGCAGAATTGCTAGAGTTATCTTTGACAATATTCCCTGTCTTTTGCGGAGTGCTGAGGACGGTGGAAAGAGAAAAACACGCTACACTGTGGAGGCCATATCACTTAACGGAGTGGCAAATTCCCATAAAAAATGGGTAGGCATTAATCAGACCAGAGCTAATAGCTATATAGATTATTTTCTCAGGACAGATCAATTGTCCGACATCCTGGGACCAGAGGGGAAAATATTCTCCATAAAAAGAGAACAGAGGGTAGGGGACTCGAGATTAGATTTTGTCATAAATGATGATATCTATCTGGAGGTCAAAAGCCCTATGGTGATGCTGCCACTGAAAAGCAGCTATACCACCGATAGCTGTGCGAAATTTACTGAACAGGAGAAATTGTACTCCATTGATAGATTTATAAAACATATGGAGGAACTATCTAAACATAGAAAAGCCATAATCCTGGTATTTTTCATGTTCGAGGCGAATAAATTTATTCCGAAACAAAACGAGGGAGGAAATGCTGTGAGCCAGGCCGTGCTGAAAACTAGGCGCTCAGGAGTTGAGTTCTGGCAGGTCAATGCAAAATTCACGGAGAAAGGTGTCTGTTTGTCTGACCACTACAAAATGCCCCTCTAGAGTCCCTCCTCTGGAGTTC
>JAIRXW010000050.1 GCA_031268035.1 Rickettsiales bacterium | reverse complement strand
TCACCCCTAACCACAGTTCATCCTATAACATTGCAACGTTAACAGGTTCGGCCCTCCAGTGTACATTACTACACCTTCAGCCTGACCATGGTTAGATCATCTGGTTTCGGGTCTAATACATAAAACTAAATCGCCCTATTCAGACTCGCTTTCGCTGCGCCTACGTCTATCGACTTAAGCTTGCTTTATATATTAACTCGCTGACCCATTATGCAAAAGGTACGCCATCACGGAATAAATCCGCTCTGACTGTTTGTAAGCATTCGGTTTCAGATTCTATTTCACTCCCTTTGTCAGGGTTCTTTTTACCTTTCCTTCACAGTACTAGTTCACTATCGGTTATTGGTTAGTACTTAGGCTTGGAGGATGGTCCCCCCATATTCAAACAGGATTTCACGTGTCCCGTTCTACTCAAGTTCATCAACTCTTTTTATTCGTACGGGGCTATCACCCCCTATGGCTAGATTTTCCAATCTATTCCGATTATTAAATCGATGACACTGGCCTGTTCCCCGTTCGCTCGCGCTACTAGGAGAGTCTCAATTGATTTCCTTTCCTTCAGCTACTGAGATATTTCAGTTCGCTGAGTTCGCCTCTATGAATTTATTTATTCGTTCATAGATACCCCTAGAGGTGGGTTTCCCCATTCGGACATCTCCGGATCAAAATATATTGACTATTCCCCGGAGCTTATCGCAGCCTATCACGTCCTTCTTCGCCTACCAATACCAAGGCATCCACCAAATGCTCTTAATTTATTTCTTATACTAAGACACAAAATTACGTGTAGATTAAAATCTACCTAATTTTGGATTCGAATAACACCCACCAGGGCATTATTCATACTTACTTTTATTCAGCATTGACCCTATTCACAATAAAAAACAGCAATCGAAAAACCGCACCTAGGCATCCTCTGAGAGGATTCCAGGATTAGAAGATTTCCGAACTCCTATAGAATAACAGACATTCTCCTAATAGTCAAGGCACTGGGATTAAATTTTTTAAATATTTTCTCCCGGCTCCGGAGGAGTGGAATAATTTTTCGCTCTACGGTCAAAATAAGACTATAATTATACTAATTTTTATAAATTTCACCACTAGTCGTCCAATTTCAAAACTGCCAAAAAAGCGCTCTGGGGGATTTCCACATTGCCAACAACCTTCATACGTTTCTTGCCCTTTTTTTGCTTTTCCAGAAGTTTTCTTTTTCTCGTTACGTCTCCACCATAGCACTTAGCCAGCACATCCTTCATGTAGGCATTTACCGTCTCCCGCGCAATTATTCTACCATTTATACCCGCCTGGATTGCCACCTTAAACATCTGTCTTGGAATCAGGTCCTTTAGTTTTTCACACAGCGCTCTTCCTCTGGATTCTGCTCTGGTTCTATGCACTATAAAGGAGAGGGCATCAACCGGCTCTCCATTTACAAAGATAGACAACTTTGTCAGATCTCCCTCCCTATAATCCACAATTTCCCAGTCGAAACTGGCGTAGCCACTGGAATATGATTTTAATTTATCATAGAAATCATAGACTATCTCGTTTAGCGGAAGCTCATAGACAAGTACAGCTCTTTCCCCCACAAATGTCAGAGAACTCTGGGCCCCTCTTCTGTCATTGCATAATTTTAATATATTCCCCAGATATTTTTCCGGAACCATTATGGTGGCTCTCACCCAGGGTTCACATATTTTTTTTATATGCTGGGGTTCAGGTAAATCGGCCGAATTATGCACCTCTAGGTACTCCTGGACCACATCGGTGGTAGAATCTTTGATCATGGAATCCGTGCAAATCCTATAGACAACAGAGGGAGCCGTAACTATCAGATCCAAATCGAATTCTCGCTCGAGTCTTTCCTCGATAATTTCTAGATGCAAAAGCCCTAGAAAACCACACCTGAAGCCAAAGCCCAAAGCGGACGAAGTCTCTGGTTCGAAGACAAAGCTAGCATCATTAAGATGTAACTTGGCTAGCGAGTCTTTGAACAGATCATAGTCCCCAGAGTCCGCCGGGTACATACTGCAAAAAACAACCGGAAGATTAGTCCTAAAGCCAGCCAATGGCTTCGTTTCGCTATCGCCGGCCAAAACTATGGTACCCCCTATTCTACAGTCTCCAACCTGTTTTATTTGCCCTGTGAAAAACCCCACTTCCCCCGAGGACATCGCCTCAACGATAACTCTTTTGGGAGTAAAAAATCCGAGAGTTTCCACCTGATACAGACCATTGGTTGCCAGCATTTTTATCCTGTCACCTCTATGCAGGACACCATCGATCACTCTGATGAGCACCACAACACCTAGATAGGAATCATACCAACTGTCTATGAGCATTGATCTCAGAGGCTTCTTCACATCGCCCGCTGGAGCCGGGAGACTGTGCACTATGGCCTCCAGCAGCCCCCTGATGCCCTCTCCGGTCTTAGCGCTGACTAGAATGGCATCCTTTGTATCTATACCAATTATCTCCTCTATTTGATTTTTTGTTCTCTCCAGATCCGCCGAAGGAAGATCTATCTTGTTAAGAACTGGAATTATTTTATGGTTATTTTCTATAGCATGGTAGGTATTCGCCAGAGTTTGGGCCTCGACGCCCTGGGTAGCGTCCACAAGAAGCAGCGAACCTTCGCATGCCGCTAGACACCTGTTCACCTCATAGGTGAAATCAACATGGCCCGGAGTGTCCATAAGATTCAGCAGATATTCATTTCCATCATCGGCTCTATAGTTAAGCCTAACCGTCTGAGCCTTTATGGTGATACCCTTTTCTTTCTCCAGATCCATAGAATCCAGAATTCTATCGACCATCTCTCTGTCGCTGACACCGCCACAGTATTCAATCATACGATCTGCCAGGGTTGATTTACCGTGATCTATGTGGGCAATGATCGCAAAATTTCTTATTCTACTCTGATCTATCATAATTATAATTTATTTTGAAAGGTTAAACTCACAAAACTAATACCATAGACCACCGCCACTATAGACAGATAAAAAATAATCACCGGGTTAGATCCCCCACATATAGCGTGAAATTTTTTCCAAACACCAATCAGCAATTGAGAATATTTGAATTTTTTTAGAAACACCTATCTTTTCTTTAGAATCTATGGAATCACTTATAAAAAGTTTTGTTATGTAGGAATTGTTTATTTTCTCTATAGCATTGCCCGATAGAACCGGATGTGTGATGTAGGCAATCACATCCTTTGCTCCCTTATTGGTTAATCTTTCGGCCACATTACAGAGAGTACCGGCAGAATCAACTATGTCATCAACTATTATGCATATTTTATCCCTAATGTCATAGCCAACCAGCGAAAGTATTTTGTTCTCGTTAGCCCTTGGCCTATACTTTATAGCTATACTGTACTCCGTATTTATTTGGTCAGATATAGTAATTATTGATTTAACATTACCCGCATCTGTTGATATCAGAACTACGTCTTCCAAATTGTACTTATTTTTTATTTCCCCCACCATAAATTCATCCGTATTTAGGTTTACACTGGGAACACTAAAAAAACCCAGAGTCTGGAGAGCATGTATATCCACCACGAACAGTCTGTTGATAAAATGCAGAGAAAGTAATTGGGCTAGCACCTTTGACGACAGCGCATCCGAAGGACTCTCTATTCTATCCTGTCTAGAATAGCCCATATAGGTTATTAGAAGATATATTTCCGAAGGCGCTAGATTATGCACCACATCAAGCGCGAACAGAAGCTCCATCAGAGCGTCATTAACACTACCAGATATGGATTGCACCACCAGAACCCTATCCCCCTGGATAGATTGGTGATCATTTACCCTAACAAGCCTTTCGCCGTCTGCAAAGGAGGAAACCTCCGTGAAGAGAACATCGCCTTTGGCGACCCCACTCAAATTGTTTACAAAATTTCTAGAATTAGAACAGGCTAATATTTTCATCGTCAACACTCATGAACCACTGGCTAAGCTAAGCAAATACGAACAAAATGTCAATTCAGAAATAGTCTCTGTTGGCAAAAAATAATAATTAGTAAATAATACATAACAATTTAAATTGCCAGATTATATATAAAAAACATTTACAATTAAAAATTAAGAGATATTATTCATTAAATTTTAACTTTTAAGTTTATTATGACAGAAAAACTAGACCTAAAAAAATTAAATATCCTTTATCTAGATGATGTATTTGACATCAGATACGAGGTATCTAAACAATTCGAGAAAAAATACAAAGTGAATATCGCAATAGACGACCAAAAAAATTTCGACAAAATATCAAATAAAAAATACGATATCATAATAGCCGACACCGTTTCTGCAGTTCATGGCAATGCCGAAACATATAGAAAAAGAGGAGATTTTAAAGGAATAAACAAACAAAACGAAGAAACTACTATAGTACTATTAACATCTCAAGCCAAAGAGCCAACAGTTTCCGAAGAAGACAGAAATTTAATAAAGGTAAATCCAGACCTCTACTCCTTTGACAACGAAGAAGAAAAGAAGCTTTTTGAAGAGAAGCAAGAAGCAGCGACCAGCCTTTTCCCAGGGAGAAAAAGAAACGCTGAAGAGTTTTTAAACACGCGTGAAGCTAAAAAAAAGTTCTTGGCATTTGAAAAGGCCGCAGATAAATTTCCGGGACTAATGAGAAAAAAAAATACCCTAGAAAATAGCTCGATTACAAAAGATGACCTTGAGCATATTACTAGGGCCGAAAAAGATTTTGACAGAGCTTTCTCTAAGAGCAAGCAATACCAAGAAAACATATAACATAATATGAAACCATAAACTATCATAGGTTAGATCACCGGCTAGTCCAGGAGGAATGCGCAGACGAGCGTCTATTTCTATGATATTGAAAGCTCTCGAACAACTATCTAGGGAGATTTAGAGCCACTCATATAACACGAAAAGCGGTCCCATATTGTCTTTAAATTTTTTTATCATTGCAAATCTATTTATTCCAATATGGGGCTATTATTCCAGAAATTTAAGATGGGATAAAATATTATGCTATTAAAAACCTTTACTACCTGAGGAAGGTTTTAAATATGAATTTAAGAATGGTAATAACGGCATTGATGTTAAATCTATTTTCTGGATAGCTGTGCCTATGCCCTTGAGAACATTTGTAGCTGAGCTTTTCTCCCGGACATTTTCCCCGATTAGTTCCGGAAATTCCTCCACAGCTATTTCAATCGCCTAAAAATTGTCTCTAACTCTAGCTTCTAACATTTGTTTTTTTAGCGGCTTTGCCTTTTTCCCCAGAGAGGTCGTTAGAGTATATTTTTTGCCCCTGACTCACAAATTGCCTCTTCTCCGGAGGCTTCCTTCCCGGATGAACTCTACCCTATAAAATATTCACCATCCCGAGAAACTCCTTGCACTGTCATAGAGGTTTCTCTGTTATTTTTATCTATTCCTTTTTCAACATATTTTACTATTTCGCCCAATGGTCCAAATCTATACCCACAGCAGACCTTCTGGTCATGGAGTTTTTGTAATTCGGACAGAAAATTTATGTATTTAATCTACAGCGAATCATTTAAAACTTTTTTTATTAGGTTCATTTAAATTTTTATCAAGATTAATAATGGCCGCCTCATATTTCTTGAGTTTATTTTCCTTTTCCTTTTTCTCTTTCTCTTCCTTTTTATACTCCTCTTCCTTTTCCTTGTCATCTTCATCTTCACTTTCCTTTTCATACTCCTCTTCCTTTTCCTTGTCATCTTCATCTTCACTTTCCTCTTCATACTCCTCTTCATCTCCCTCTTCATACTCCTCTTCATACTCTTCCTCTTCATCATCATACTCTTCCTCTTCATCATCATACTCTTCCTCTTCCGAATTATTTTCAACCTTTCTGGAGGGAGTGAAAAAGGCGAAAAGATCTTTCATCCGCCTGTTTAAGTAGTCTAAAAATTT
>JAIRXW010000041.1 GCA_031268035.1 Rickettsiales bacterium | reverse complement strand
TCTCTCTCTATTTCCTCTGCTCTCACTTCCTCTTCTCTATCCATTCTCTCTCTCTCTATTTCCTCTGCTCTCTCTTCCTCTTCTCTCTCCATTCTCTCTCTCTCTATTTCCTCTGCTCTCTCTTCCTCTTCTCTCTCCATTCTTTCTCTCTCGTTTCGCTCTGTCTGCCTGAGGAGCAGTCTGCTCCGCATCCCTTGTACAAGGGAGGTCAGAAAGTTGTTAGTGTTGTTACCTGCTCTTTCATTTAATAGGCGGTTAATCCGGTTTGTTATGAGGGAACTAGAACTAGAGGAACTAGAACTAGAGGAACTAGAACTGTTTACGTTGTTGTTATTGTTGTTATTGTTGTTATCTGCTCCTTCATTTAATAGGCGGTCAATCCGGTAGTCTATTATGTTTCGGGCAGGGTTGTCGTTGTTCCCGCCTCTGCCTCTGCCTCCGTCTCTGCCTCCGCCTCCGCCTCCGCCTATGTTTCCGACGTCTAGGACCCGTTCCCTTTGGCGTATTCCGTTTATGAGTCTCTGCACTTCAGCAAGTCTTTGTCCAAGTATCTGTGCTTCCCTTCCCAGTTCCACTGCCAGTGCAGCATCTGCTGTAACTCTCGAACGACTTTCTTTTGCGGCTATTGCTTTGGCTAAAGAGTTTTGTTCGGTCCGTAATTGATCTAGTGTGTACTTCTCTAAAGGAGTACCCTCAGGAGGCGTGCTAAAATTTTTTTTCTCATCACCTATTTTTCTATTGCTCTCAGGGGTTCTTTTTTTTCTGTCGCTCCCCTCGGAATTGTTAATTACTAACGAGCTTCCTAAAAAAGCAATACCTAAGACAAAAACTAATTTTTTAAACTTTCTTGATATCTTATTTATTTTCATATCCTTCATATCCTTTAAAATTATTAATAATAACCAACAGTGCTCTTTGTGAGATAACACCGGTTAACTGTAGGATAGCATATTAAATATAATATTCAATAGGTTTTACCATTTATTAATTAGAGGGGGAAGAGGTTATATCTGGTCATTTCAGGTCTTTCTTTCTAGAAATAATGTTGGAAAAATAAATTAGAATTAATTTTTTTAGAGGGGGAGCTGGCGCAGCTACCGCATCTCATCTATCTGATTGATTTTCGATGCCGCTAGCTTTGGCCTTTTTCAAGAGGGTTTTAGAGTATATTTTACGAATTCCCCCGAGAGCTGTTTTTTTGTAAATTGTTGCTATGTTGTTGCCAGTCTGTATGATGCCACAACCTTTATGGTGCCGATCGAATTTTTCTCCCCATAGGGAATTTACACGGGCACATCTTTGGGATCCTAGACAAGTCCTAGATTATGGGTTATACCTACTAGGGCAGTATTTTCACACTGTTTCAGCACACTATCGAGCATCGCACAAAATTCAGCCGTAGCCACAGATGGGGCTGCGGCTATTTCGGCCTGGTAACTACCCCCGGCTCCAGATGGGAAGACATTTTCTACATAGGATTCCTATGACTCTGGTGGCCAAAGTGAATTTTTTGAGATCGGCAGAGGCAACACTGTAGAATTTTGTCACCATTGGGGGCTTTAGGGTCTAGGTTTATCAGGTCCAGTTAAATAGCTATGTGTCTGCACCATAGCCGGTTTTTGCTGGAGCCAGGAATTCATTTCAATGGAAAGAGTTTCAGGGTTTTTTTGGCTATTGAAACTATTTAAAAATCTGCTATAATTCTTTTTGAAGTAGACAGAGTAGGGGATATGAATAGTGAAAATTTTAATATATTGAAGTTAGCTAGGACCGTAGGGTTTACCAGTACTATTTTTTTTAAATCTTTGCGAAAACATTTGAGCATTGATGATATGATTGAAAACATAGATGATCTATGTCGAAAGAAGGTAAGTCTATGTAGTGACGAAAGAATTCAGGAGGAGCTTGAGGCCCATAAAAAACTAGGGGCTAAAATTCTAACCTATAGAGATGATGAATATCCACGCTATTTGAAGGCTGTTCCTACATTTCCGTTGGCGCTGAGCTGCATCGGCAATGTGGATCTTCTTAATGCGGAAAGAAAGGTTACAGTGGTTGGTTCGAGAAATTGTTCAGTAAACACCTTTAACTTTGCAAAAAAAATTTCGAGGGAAATTTCTAGCTATGGCTATATAGTTGTTTCTGGTTTAGCGAGAGGAGTTGATTCTGCTGCCCATATAGGTTCATTGGAAAATAAAACAATAGCTGTGTTGGGAAGTGGGCTAGAGAATATTTATCCCAAAGAAAACAATTATCTTTATCACGAAATATTGAATAATGATGGGCTTGTAATTTCGGAGTTCCGTCTCAAAGCAAATCCTGAGCCTGAAAATTTTCCTATAAGGAATAAAACAATGGCTGGAATTTCCAGAGGTGTTCTCATAGTGGGGGCTGGTCTGTTATCTGGATCTTTGAATACGGCTAATCAGGCTATAAAATATGGGAGGGAGATTCTGGTATTTCCGGGCAATCCCTATGATAGTCACTATATGGGCTCCAATAAACTTCTGCAGCAGGGGGCCACTATGGTTCTGGACACGAGGGATATTATAGAAAATTTAGAATCCTATAGATTGCCAGTGGACATAGATATGTTGACTGTGGGCCCTAGACCAGAACCTGAATTTTTTGAAAAAAATACGCCAAGCGTTGGTAGTCCTAAAAAAAATAAATCGGTCCATAATACTAGAGACGTTACGGATGAAAGGAATAGGACGTTGACGGCCGAAGAGTTTGTGTTGTCCAAACTGGATCACTGTCCCATAGATGTTGGGCAACTCTTTGACAGTCTTGACCTGGATATAGGCGAAATCAATTCCATTCTTGTGAAATTAAATCTTGAGGGTAAAATTGACATAGGCAGTGGAAAAGTGTGTTTGGTTGAGAAGTGATCTAGTGGTCCCGGGTGGTTTTTGTTAGAGATTGGCGCTGCTGTTTCGAAATTAATTTTTAATAGTCTTGCATACTGATCTTTCTGGCTTCATCGTCGGCCAGAAGAGCCTCTATGACCTCGTCCAGGTCGCCTTCATCTGTTATTTGATATATTTTGTATAGAGTCATATTTATTCGATGATCTGTGACTCTGTTTTGTGGATAATTATATGTTCTTATTTTCTCTGATCTGTCTCCGCTGCCCACCTGTTCTTTCCGCTCCTGTGCCCTTTCCTTGTCTTTCTTTGTCCTTTCCATCTCGTAGAGTTTAGCCCGAAGAATCTTCAGTGCCTTTTCTTTATTTTGGTGTTGAGATTTTTCGTCCTGTTGTCTCACAGTTATGCCCGTTGGTATATGCACAATTCTGACGGCGCTGTCGGTGGTGTTTACACACTGGCCTCCTGGGCCTCCGGCTCGACAGACTGTTATCTCGAGATCTTTTTCATTTATCTTTATGTCAACCTCTTCCATTTCGGGTAATACGGCCACGGTGGCGGCCGATGTGTGAACTCGACCCTTTGATTCGGTCTCTGGAACTCTCTGCACACGGTGGACACCGGACTCAAATTTTAGTTGTCGAAACACATTTTTGCCCTTTATGAGCATAATTGCCTCCTTGACGCCTCCCAGGTTATTCTCAGAAATACTGAGTATTTCAAATTTCCAATGTTTTCTTTCGGCATATTTTTTGTACATTTTCATAAGATTTGCTCCGAATAGAGCCGCCTCGTCCCCGCCAGTTCCAGCTCGTATCTCAAGAATTGCACTTTTTTCATCCGCCTCGTCTCGGGGCAGTAGGAATATTTCTAATTCTCGTCTGATAATTGGTATTTTTTCATTATTTTCCACTATCTCCTCCTCCACCGCCACTTTAAAATCTGCGTCGATGGTTTTGTCATTCAGTAGCTCTCTAGCTTCCCCGAGATTTTTTTTTATACGAAAGTATTCACTGATTTTATTAAAAATAGGCTCCAGATTTGCGTGCTCCTTCGATATTCTTGTGAGTTCGGTGCCCAGACTCTCTGGGTTGAGTAGCTTTTCACTCAGAAGTTCATATTTCTCTTTGATGTCGTTTAATCGATCTTCAAAACCCATGATATGCCATCTATTTTAACATGTTTAGAACTCTTCACTAGGCCACTGATTAACTTTAGGTGGCATTATTCTGGTGAACGCGGCGGGTATCGAACCCGCGACAACTTGATTAAAAGTCAAGTGCTCTACCAGCTGAGCTACGCATTCACTTTGTCCTGGTGATCTCTACGGGATTTGAACCCGTGTTGCCAGAATGAAAACCTGGTGTCCTAACCTCTAGACTAAGAGACCCTACAGGCGATTCAATTTATTAATTTTTATAGTTAAAGTCAATAGCATCATCTCTGCACACTTTTGAGTTTGCTGTTTCTATATTTTCGGGTTCCGGTAGATGCTTTGGTTGTCTCTAGGGCCATTTGTCAACGGCTTTTTATAACATATTAGTGGATCATAGAGATGAATATCATCATTTATAGCAAATTTTCTTTGGAGCGCCGCGCAGCATTGTCTTTAATATTATTAATCCTATGTTTAGCCAGGTTGGACAAATTTATAGGGTTAGATAGATGGATGATTTAGTTGAATACCTAAAAATATCAAAAACTGTCGACGAACAGAAGCTAAAAAAACTTGGCGCCGTTCTAGCTATGGGAATAGATCCCTATCCTCATATCTTTAGGCCTACTATCAGTGCAAAGGAATTATTGCTTAGCTATGCGAATCTAGAATCTAGAGAACATAGGGAAGAGGAGACGCATTCCGTAGCTGGCAGACTTATGCTGAGAAGAAATATGGGCAAGGCTTCGTTCTACGATATACAGGACGAAAGTGGAAAGATTCAAATCTATTTACAACAACCGGAGCTTAGCGAGCTGGAAAGGGCTATGCTCCCTAATCTGGACATAGGGGATTTTATTGGTGTCCACGGGTTTGTTTTTAGAACAAAAACCGGGGAAATTAGTATACACTGCAAAAAAATAGAATTGCTGTCAAAATCGATTGCTCCGATGCCGGAAAAATTTCATGGGCTTGCGGATATGGAACTGAGATACAGGCAAAGATTTATTGACATGTCGATGAATCCCGCTGTGCGTGAGATCTTTAGAAAGAGAAGTTTTATAGTCAATGAGATAAGGAATTATCTAATCAGCAGGAATTTCACGGAGGTTGAAACGCCAGTGTTACAGCCAATATATGGTGGTGCCAGTGCAAGACCCTTTGTGACGCATCATAACACCCTGGATTCGGATCTATTCCTAAGAATAAGTCCAGAATTATATCTCAAAAGACTAATTGCCGGAGGTTTTGAAAAGGTCTTCGACATAGCGAAAAACTTTAGAAATGAAGGCTGCGACGCGACCCATAATCCTGAATTTACAATGATTGAGTGGTACGAAGCCTATACGGACTATTACTATCAGATGGAGCAGGTTGAAAATATGATAGAGGGTATTGTCAAGAAACTGTATAGTGGAGAAACGAAGGTTAAATTTGGTAACTATGAGGTTGATTATAGAACCCCCTGGAAGAGATTGAGTATGTGGGATGCCCTTAGAGAATATGCTGGGGTGGATCCAGAAAACATCAGTAGAGAAGAGGTGATCAGAGAATTGGGCAAATATAAGGGAGACATTGAAATGAAAAAAAAGAAAAATGAACTGCTGGCTGAACTGTTCGAAGAGACCTGCGAAAAACATATAATTGAGCCAACGTTTATAATAGATCATCCTGTCGAAATATCTCCGCTAACCAAGAAACATCGTGATCCGAATAAAAAAGGCCTTGTGGAAAGATTTGAACTATTTATAGTGCAAAAGGAAGTGGCAAACTGTTACAGCGAATTAAATGATCCGGTGGACCAGGGCCTGAGACTCTGTGAACAGGAGTCCCAGAGGGAATTTGACGAGGAGGCGCAACCTATGGATAAAAATTTCTTGCATTGTGTGGAGTTCGCTATGCCACCGATGGGGGGCGTAGGGGTTGGTATAGATAGACTCGTGATGCTTTTGACAGGCCAGCAAAGCATAAGGGATGTCATAGCGTTCCCTCTGCTGAAACCGAGAAATGAAGATCTCTAGAGACGCAGGACAGACGGTTGAATAGATCGTCTAGGGCGCTTTCTCTAGGTTTTTTCTACAATTCTCCCCAGCTTTCGGGAGTTCCCAATGGCTGTGGTGCCCAGAGGCAGAATCGAACTGCCCACACAAGGATTTTCAGTCCTTTGCTCTACCGACTGAGCTATCTGGGCCAAAAGTAGCTTCAGACTAATGATAATTTAATTAAAAACAAGTGGGAAAATATTGCTTTTTCCTTTGTTCTATTTTAAAATCCTGTGGGGATATAGCTCAGTTGGCTAGAGCATCTGCTTTGCAAGCAGGGTGTCGTGGGTTCGAGTCCCATTATCTCCACCACCGACCCAAAAGGGTCGTCGTGCCTTCCTCTAGAGAATTTCCAGGTGCCAGATGTCCAAAAATTTGTTATTTTTAATTGAGTTTCCATCCCAGATAGCGCCGACTCTCAGATCTAGATTTAGAGTTTTTGCTGTGCCGTAGAAGAGACCCATCAGAAAACAACAGTCTTCCACTGCCTCGTAGTCGCAATCCCCATCTAGCCAGGGCACTATGTCGAGGGCGCGGCCCTCACGGTGTTTAGAAATAAGAGTTTTAGATTTACCAGAATCATAGAGCATTTTTTGCCTCTGGGCGCTACGAAGGCCCTCCACCACAGCGAAATCTATGGGGCTTAGAGAAATTACCCGATGAGCTAGAAGACTCAATTCTGGTACCACTAGAGCAAGTATTCGTTCACTTCTGGCACCGAATGAATAGCTAATGTTTTTCATGTTTTAGAATATTATCCTACATTGGGAATTTTCAGTTGTCCGTTGATTTTAAAATTTACCTTTTTCTAGCCTGTTTTTTATCTCCTCTAGATTTTTTACTTTCTTATATCCATATTTGTTTTTAAATTGTTTCAGCAGCAGAGTTTTTTCTCCATCTTTTTGACCTTTTCTGTAGGTGGCTGCCAAAAGAACAAAAATTGTAATGAATATAGTCACGCATATTGATGAAAGCATATTAAAATTTGCCTCCACTCCGTTTTCTCAGTTCATATCCTATTGCAACGATCACGTTGGTCAGCGCTCTGGCTAGACTATAGAATCCATAGATAAAAAATAATTTGAATAGATAACATCCAAACATGGCTTGCCTTTCATATCTATTGGAGGATTTTAATGGTCTAGTGGAGGTGCGGAAGTATAAAATTTATTTGTCGCACATTCTCAACTGTTGATTTATGTTGTAAAAATCTATCAGCATCTGATTTAGGTAAAAACTATTTGTTTTGTCTAAATCTTCCAGTAGGTTTTTTTGGAATTCCACTGAATATTCTATTGGGCTAGGGCAGGGGTTCAATTCTACTGTTCCACTGCAACCAAAAACCAGGAGCAATGGGATGATCAATGCCAATTCTAATCCAAAAAATTTACCATTTTCTAATTTTTCTCCGGCCTTAGACATTTTCTATTCGCCAGAGGATAGAATTTTGAGTTTATCAGATCTAATGTCGCAGATTCTTTCATTTATCTTATAGCCCTCAACTCCAAAAATAACAATTACTCCTATCCATCGGAGTAACGTTGCTGTATTTTCCGGTATATCTTTGGTGGTCACAACGCTATAGAGAACCAGCAGCATCATAGCCGCAAAAAATACATATTCCAACACTATGCTGCTGGATTTTGCATGTCTGGAATTTTCAAATATACTCGGTCTGTCTAGTTTTTTTAATTTCAGCTTCTCTTTAATTTTACTGGACTCCATGTGATTTTGCCCGTCGTCGATAATTGTATATAGACGAAGTTTAGATCTCTAGGGCAACCAGGGGAAGTACTGCGCAAAGTTTAAATATATAATACCACCAGCGCAGTTCTCCAAAAATCCCTCCTGTGGAGGTCACCACTATACTCTGGCCATTTCTCTAGTGTTCCCCCTCTCCAGAGCTAGGGAAGAGGGCTGAGAATTTGACTCCACTGAGTAGGATTAATCCCAGCTAATCCCAGCTAATCTTAGTTCCCGGAGCCGGGAACCATTCACAGTAGGCTACTCCGGTCAAAACGTTTTTAAGGCTATATTTAATATAGTCCACAACGTTCCTTGGAAGACTATAGATGGGGAGAAACTCAAGTTCTTTGCATTTATCTGGTTCGTTGTTGCTGATACTGCCACTAAATTTGTCCAGCACAAAAAAGAAATTTATACAGTCATTGAAAAAATCTGGCTCCATGCCAAATCTAAAAAGCGTGGTACCCAGATGCATTTTCTCTATGACTATACCGGCCTTCTCTTTTGCCTCTCGAATCATGGCTTCAGCCAACGTCTCACTGGCTTCCACAGGGCCACCCACAAGGCTATATTTGCCATCCATAGACCCGGTATCATTATGTCTAAGTGATAGCAGTAGACGTCCGTCTTCTATGATCACTGCGTAAACGGTTGCGGCGATCCTGTATCTTTCTTTTTGCATAGGTAAATCCAAATTTTCATTATTATTATTTATTTAGGTCACAACACAAAAGTGTTGGGGCCAAAGGGTAACTCATTAGATCAAAAAGCCAATTAAATACCATCACATCCCCTTCACCACCAGATCAAAGAACTCATCACCTCTGAGACTTGCTCCTCCCACCAGGATTCCATCCACCGAATCAAGGGCACAGATATCTCTGGAGTTAGATATCTTCA
>JAIRXW010000037.1 GCA_031268035.1 Rickettsiales bacterium | reverse complement strand
AGTCCCTCTTTCCTTATGAAAAACATTGGGAAGAAGAAAGAGGCCTGGATGGATCTTCTAAAGATTAAAAAATTTCTTTCCGAGATCTAGCCGTGTTTTCTCTATTTAGACAGGGAGTAGAGTGAATAGATTAGCATCTGAAATTATAGGCGCTGTGTTTGGCGGGCAGCGAAAAAGTGCATGAAATTTGGCGATTCCGTAGAGTAGCTGGGAGGACTAGCTGGAATTTTAAAAAAATATCTCTAGTTTTTCCCTAAACCCTTTAGGCTAAAAATGACAGATCTAGAAATTGCTCGGAAAATAAAATTATTAAAAATTACTGAAATAGCTGGTAAAATTGGCCTGAAGGAAGATGATTTGGAACTATTTGGTAGTTACAAGGCTAAAATATCCCAGGCGGCCATCGATAGAATCGAAAAATCCAGTGACAAAATTGGCAAACTAATTCTAGTGACTGCGATAAGTCCAACGCCCTTCGGCGAAGGAAAAACAACGCTGACCATAGGACTTGGCCAGGGGTTAGCCAAAATTGGCAAAAAGGTTATGTTGGCTCTGCGCGAACCCTCTCTTGGCCCCTGTTTCGGCCTAAAGGGCGGCGCCACCGGTGGGGGCTATTCTCAGGTTGCCCCCATGGATGAAATAAATCTTCATTTTACCGGGGACATTCACGCTATCACAACAGCTCACAATTTAATTTCCGCACTGATAGACAATCATATAAATTTTGGCAATAAACTAAATTTTAGGACAGTGTTTTGGAAGCGTGCCCTAGATATAAACGATAGAGCCCTGAGAAACGTAATTGTGGGTGTCGGAGAAAATAGTGGCCATGTTAGAGAGGATGGATTCATAATAACTGTAGCCTCCGAAATAATGGCTATAGTTTGTCTAGCCAGAAACACCGAAAATCTCAGAGAAAGGTTGGCCAAAGTAGTGCTGGGCTGTGATCAGGACAGAAAAAATATAACTCTCGAAAATCTTGGAGCCGTTGGCAGTGTAGTCGTTCTGCTGAGAGATGTTCTGAAGCCGAATCTAGTTCAGACTCTGGAGGGAGTGCCAGCTCTGATACATGGGGGGCCATTTGCGAATATCGCCCATGGCTGCAACAGTGTGATTGCCACAAAAACAGCCCTAAAATTAGCTGACTATGTTGTCAGCGAAGCAGGTTTCGGCGCGGATCTTGGCGCGGAGAAATTTTTCAATATAAAATGTAGGGAAAGCGGCCTAGTGCCCGAGGCTGTTGTTCTAGTGGCCACATGCAGGGCCCTTAGACACAATGGGGGAGGGGGCAAAAATCTGACCAGTGAGGAGAATTTGGAAGCTGTCAAAAACGGCGCTCTGAACCTTCTGAGACACATAGAAAACATAGGAAAATACAATTTACCTGTCATTGTGGCTCTGAACAAATTTGATCTTGACACCACCAGAGAAATTGAAACGATTAGAGATATTTGCGAAGGAAATGGTACCAGATTCGCCCTCTGCGAAGCCTGGGCCAAAGGCGGTGACGGCGCCCTGGATTTGGCCACCGAAGTTATGGAGGTTCTGGGAAAGAAAAATGAAAAGTTTAGATTTCTCTATGATCTAGATCTGCCCCTGAAGGTGAAAATTGAAACCATAGCCAAAGAAATATATAGGGCCAAAGATGTTAAATTTTCGCCGAAAGCTCTAAAAAAACTAGGGGAATATGAAAAAAATGGCTTTGCCGGTTTGCCCATATGTATAGCAAAAACCCAATATTCCTTTAGCGACAACCCAAATCTTCTCGGGGCGCCGGAAAATTTCACCTTCAACATAGGTGATGTCAGTATTTCAGCTGGAGCTGGCTTTGTTGTCTGCCTAGCTGGCGACATAATGACTATGCCAGGCCTTCCATCTGAGCCAAATGCATTAAATATAAATATGAACGAAGATGGAAATATAGTCGGTCTATTCTAATTTGGTTTAGGTGCCTCTAAAAACAAGTAAATTCCTAACATCTCGGCCCAGAGGTGCTTTGTTCTGCTGCCCGTGTCTCACTAGCGGAGCTGTTTCTTTAATGGCGTTTGCCCTAGACCACACATAGTCCGGATTCAAATTAGCAAAACCACAGACAGTTAGAAAATCTCTGTTGCTTAGATTAAACCAAAGTACAGCTTTTACTCGGTGGGTATTGGCTATCTTTTTTTTCGAATTGTTCTTTAGATCAACAAAAGCCTGCAGAATAACGGCCTTCCATAGAGACTGCTCGTGATCCACATCGCTGTAATGTAAAAATTCCAAAATATTTTCGTCCATAGGTGATAGAGAATACTATAAAAATAGCGCTAACTGCGGCGCTGCTTTTATAAAAATGTTTAACTGTAGTGAGCATTTTGGTTCGCCATCGAATTCCGGGAAGTATCAAATTTACAGTTTGTGTGCGGAATCTGCAGGAACGAATAACCTGGCTGTGGGGAGTTTTCAACGAAAAATTGTAGTGAATCCTAATGATGAAATTTATACATACTGAGTAAATGGCTAATTTTGTATAGTTATAAAACAACAGCGCATACAGAAACTTCCACAAAAATGCGCGTATTTATCGTGGTGACAAATTATAGTGCGTGGTGATCATGACTTATAAATGTATATAATTATCAACGATAGACCAGATGTATCCAGTGTGGGTCTGGAAATTTGGCACTAGTAAATTAAATTTTTACCTGTAAAATATCCTTAACATGTTGATGATACAGAGAACAAATGCCCTCGAAAATCATTCATAAATATTTTTAAACGTTGTTTTTTTAAAAGAAGTTATTATTATTGTAAATAATATTATTTATAGAGTTTTACTTGGAATACGAAAAATATATTTATAATAGAATACTATTATATTATGACATATCCGACAGAATTAAAGAAGAAATTCTAAAACTTAATGATGTCGATAGGGAGACAAAATTTAGTGTGTTTTTGCCGTTTACGGACTATGTGAAAAAAACCACCGACAGTCTGCTAGAGAAATATATAGGATATCTGAAGAATATAAAGAACGGTAAATTTAGAGATGAAATATTTACCATACTAGACGATCTGCTAGACAGTGTTGCTGTTTATAAAAACACATTGTATAATTTTTACAAAGATAAGTAAATCGACCATGCAGGATATTCTGAACGAAAGTGGCGCTCTTATGCAGGCGGTGATAGAATTTTTGGTAAAAGACCTGGACACGATTAGCACAGGACGAGCAATGCCGTCCCTTCTGGACAAAGTTAGAGTGGAATGCTATGGGGGTTACAGCCCTATCAGTAGCGTTGCCCACATAACAGTTTTGGATTCTCTTAATCTTTTTCTGGAGGTTTGGGATAGATCCATTGTAGGCAACGTTGAAAAGGCTATATTGACAGCGAATCTGGGCTTTGGCCCGGTGGTAGAGGGCGCGTCCATAAGAGTCAGCATCCCTCGGCTTAGCGAAGAGAGAAGAAAGGAACTTTGCAAAATTATCAAAAAGTATGGTGAGGAAAAAAAAATATCTTTAAGAAATATAAGAAAGGAATCGCTAGATAAAATAAAGAAAATAAAGAATAATTTTGGGGAAGATCTGGTTAAAAATTTTGAGAAAAAAATACAGGATGTAACAGATAAGTATGTGAAAAATGTAGATGATTTAGTCGCTGCCAAAGAAAAACTCATACTAACAGTCTAGTTATAATGCTCAGAAAATCTACAGTTTTATCTCTGGTGGTGTTTCTAGTGATCTCGGGGGCAGCGATCATATCTATGCATCATTACATAGAAAAACGGAAAGTAAATGCGCCGGAAACTCTTAGTAATGAAAACATACCAAAAAGTGTTGCCATAATAATGGATGGCAATGGAAGATGGGCAAAAAATAGAAATCTAGGTATCAACGAGGGCCATAGAAAAGGGGCCGAAACTCTCGAGAAAATTCTAGAACACGCCGAGAAGATTGGCATAGAGTCTTTAACCATATACACGTTTTCAACGGAAAATTGGGAAAGATCTAAAGAGGAGGTTGGTTATATTCTTAGTCTAGTGGACTCCTATTTAGATAGATATCAGGACAAATTTGAGGAGAAAAATATTAGGTTCAAGGTTATTGGAGATATTGACAAATTAGATCAAAACACTATTGCCAAAATAAGGGAACTGGAGAAAAAAACCGCCGAAAACAATAGTCTTTTTCTAAATGTAGCCTTTAGCTACGGCGGGAGAGCGGAGATAGTGGATGCAGCGAAAAATATTGCTAGAGATGTGAAATCCAATAGACTTTCTATCGATGATATCAATGAGGATATGTTTAAAAAATATCTCTATAATCCAGATATAATTTATCCGGATTTCGTGATAAGAACTGGAGCACAGCTGAGAATCAGTAACTTTCTACTCTGGGAAATAAGTTATTCGGAACTATATTTTACTAACGTTCTATGGCCGGATTTTGATGAAAAATGTCTGGATGCGGCTATAGAGGAATTTAAAAACAGAAAGAGGACCTATGGAAAAAGAAAAATTTAAAGATAGCGGGTCATTTAGTATATGGCGCCGCTTTTGGAATGAAATTATTACAAAGTTTAAAGCCAGCTGGAGGAAATACTCTCTGGCGGTGTTTTATTTTGCAACCATGTTTATTTCTAGTTTGCATTTTAAAAATTTATACACGTTTCTGGTTCTGGGGCTAGGTGTTTTTGTGTCCAGAAAAATTATTGAAACTCCAGAGTGGCAAAGAGGCGGTAAAACACGGAATATTCTCTTTTACATTTACACAGTGGTGCCAAGTTTTTCAATGTTGTACATCCCAAATTTGAAAAATTCAGCAGATTTTATCCTCTGGATATCTACGCTGCTGTTGGCAGTCAAAACATCTACATATATATTCGAAAGTATTTTCGAAGGGAGTATTTTATCAGGTAAACTACATCCAACCAAAACCACCCTAGGGTTACTGGGTTCCATTTTGGTCAGTGTTCCGACCGGTCTCATAGCATCTCTTTTTCTCAGGCAAAAGTTGATCAAATTCACACTTGTGAATATGCTTTTAGCTCTGGTGATCCATATCCAAGATATTATAGGCTATAGACTAAAAGATCATTTGGGCCAAACAAAGGAAAATCTATTTATGACGGGCTATAACAATTTAGCCCTTCTGGTCTCCGTCCTAATGTTCATAACTCTATTTAAATTTATCACACTGTGACCAGTCAGAAAGGTCATCTACTAGCTATGGTTTGTCTCTGCTTCATCACTATCTGTGGCTGCGAGCGCAGAAAGAAAAACAATAGCCAGAGAGTAGCTGATGGGGCGAATTTTATAGCTCTAAAGTCCAATGAAACAAATGTCAGGGCTGGCCCCGGTAAAAATTTTCCCATAGTTCATATCTATAAACTTAGATACATGCCCCTTAGGGTTCTTGGGCGCTATGACGGCTGGCTTAAAATTATTGACATGGATAATGATAGTGGTTGGATCAGTGAGGGCCTATCTCTAAAGTTAAAAACCATTATCACCATAAAGTCCAGCCAGTTTCTATACCGCAATTCTAGCCAAATATCCTATCCAACCCATAGAGTGGAGAAAAATGTTGTGGGCAAATTATTGGAGTGCGGGGAACAGAGATGTAAAGTGAAAATAGGAAAAATTAAGGGCTGGCTGAACAGATCTGATATCTGGGGTTGCGGCGAATGAATATGTTCTAAGAAATAGGTCCTGCAGATGGGGAATCCGGCAAGTTTATCATCTGAGCGATGGATTTTTTTCTCCGATTAGATCAACGAGTTTTTTTATGTTCTGTGATTTGCTTTTTTTCATGACCAGAATGACATCATCCTCCTCAACGATAACCAAGTCATCCAGATCAGAGCAGCATATTGTTTTGCCGCCGGATCTTATATAGCAATTACTTGTGTTATTGAGGACTACCTCTCCGTACAGCACATTATTATCCTCTGTCCTATCTCTATTTATAGAGAATAGAGAGGCATAACTTCCTACATCACTCCACAGTAAATTCATAGATACCACCATAATCTGCCTTTCATCAAGCTTCTCCATAATTGCATAGTCAAAGGATATATTCTTACACTCTAGGGAATAGCTACTGTCAAGACTCAAAACGTTTCCACTGTAGCTGGAATGTCTAATAATTCCTCTAACACTATTCTGTAATTCACCGCAATGTGTTCCAAATAGTTCAGAAAGCACCCCTATTTTACACATAAACATTCCAGAATTCCAGAGATATTTTCCAGTTTTTAGAAAAGATATTGCAGTTTTAAGATCAGGTTTTTCAACAAATTTATCTACCCCATAGGAATTATCTTGGAATTTTTTCTTAATTTTTATATAGCCATAGCCGCTCTCTGGGTAGGTTGGTTTTATGCCAAAACAAACCATTTTATTTTCCCAGGCAAGACATTCTCCCTCTCTGAGATATTCTTCATACTGGCCTGGGTCGTCTATAAAGGCATCTGATGGAATAAAAATTGCCACCTCATCCCCCTTGCCCTGTTCATTCAGTAGTTCTGTTACAGTGGCGATGGCCGCAGCTGTGTTTCGAGCTTCAGGCTCCAGCACAATCAGCGGCTCTTTGAGTTTATTTATCTCTATTTCTCTGTCGAGCAGATGTTTGTGGGCAACATTAGCAAGAATCACGGGTTTCTGGAAAATTTCAGAATTTTCAAACCTCTTTAGCGTCCCCGTGAACAGAGTGTCATTATTTATAAGTTCTATAAATTGCTTTGGTCTTTCCTTTCTGGATAGTGGCCAAAGCCTCGTGCCGTTACCGCCAGATAGCACTATTGGTATTATCATTGGTTGCCTATTCTAAAGAATTATGGATGAAGTTTATTTTTTTACTTTCTTTTTATCAAGAATGTTTAGACGAACTATTATTTAATCGACGGATAGTCAATGCGAAAAACTATGTATGTGGTGAGTCAATGTGTGGCACAACGTGTAGAAATCAAGAAAAAATTTAAAAATAGGAAGAACAAATCAAACTTGCTTTTAGAGAGAAAACCGATCACAATAACCTAAACTAGAGGTAATTTTGAGCCCATTTGGGATATTGTGCTATTATAATGTATTATATGAAAAAAAGAACACCTTGGGCAATTCTGTTCCTGATCCTAGTTTTCATCTGTTTTGGGGCTGGCCCTGCGGGCGCTGAAACTGGTGACGATGA
>JAIRXW010000035.1 GCA_031268035.1 Rickettsiales bacterium | reverse complement strand
CATGGTCCTCGCTTTTCCATTTCCCTTATGGGTTAGAGGCTCCAGTGAGTACCGTGGGGCCAATTTTTCCACTTTTTTTATGGGCTAGTGACCTAGGAGATAATATATACATTAATGACTCCAGTGGGCACAATGTGAGGACTCACACTTTCATTTTTCTCATAGACCGATGACCCCACCCAATAGGCACCACAGCGGAGGGTCCATGCTTTCATTCCCCTCATGGGCTAGCGGCCCCAGTGGGTAGTACAGATTAATATCCTCAGCGGGCAGCGCAGCTCTTTTTTTCTCATAGACTAATGGCCCCAGTGGGCAGTGCATATCGGCTACTAGTTAGATGGGAAGTTCGCATATCGTATGGAGACATTTGCAAACTTCACCATTTTTAAATGGAAACACTTTCCTCAGCGCCTTTTTATCAGTTTTTAGATAGCGATGATATCTTGTTTTCTACCTATATTTACACCCTCATTATATCATAGGCCTCTTTAAAAATCTCTCCCCCCTCTATAATTTTTATGGGACCGAGCTATTATTTTGGGTCTTGACAAGAATTTATAAAAAATTCTTGTCAAGACCTTTATTTTTTATCTATCTTAAATCTACTTTTCTAAAATGTACTTTCTAAATTTCATTCTTTCCAATAAATTCACCAAATCTACCATCTTTAAAATATCCCTCACAGATGGTTCCATTTGGCAAAGTGAGCTTGCCGTCTTTAAAATATCCCTCGCAGATGGTTCCATCTGATAGAGTAAGTTTGCCTTTCCCATTGGGCATATCATTTTCGAAATATCCCTCGTAGATGACCCCGTTTGATGAAATGAGTTTACCCTCTCCATGAAGTCTGTTATTTTTAAAATCTCCCTCGTATAAGGTTCCATCTGATGAAGTAATTTTGACTTTCCCAATGGCGAGTATATTATTTTCGAAATATCCCTCGTAGGCAAACCTATTTAGGAAAATGAGTTTGCCCTCTCCATGAAATTTACCATTTTTAAAACCTCCCTCGTAGATGCTCCCATTTGTAAAAGTGTATTTGCCATTTCCGTTAAATTCACCATTTTTAAAATCTCCCTCATAGATGTCCCCAAATAGGTTAATGTATCTACCCTTTCCATTTTTCTCACCATTCTTAAATTCTCCTTCGTAGGTGCCCCGAAGTAAGGATATTAATTTACCATTTCCATTGAATTCACCATTCTTAAATTCTCCTTCGTATACGTCCCCATCTGGAAGAATATATTTACCCTTTCCATTAAATCTACGATTTTTGAAAAAACCTCTCTCGTAGACATTACCATTTACATGGGTAAATTTTCCTTTTCCATTTATCTTACCATTTTCAAAATTCACCTCATAGATGGTTCCATCTGGGAAAGTGTATCCACCCTTTCCACTAATAAACTTCTCATCCTTAAAATATCCTTTTTGGGTGACCCCATCTGAACGAGTGTATTCGCCCTTTCCATTGAGCAGATTGTATTCGAGTTCTCCTTCGTAGGTGTCACCATTTTTATATTTCTTAGTGCCATAGCTAATGTCTCCTTTAGACCAGGTCCCCTCAATAATACTACCATCTGCTGAGATAAATATACCCTTTCCGTTGGCTAGGCCATTTTCGACTTCTCCCTCATAGATGTCCCCAAATGGGTCAATGTATCTACCCTTTCCATTAGATTCACCATTCTCGAAATATTCTTCGCAGAAGTCCCCATGCCGGTAGGTGACTATGCTCTTTCCACTAACAAACCTATCGTTCTCGAAATCTCCCTCATAGATGATCCCACCTGAGGAGGTAAATATGCCCTTTCCATGGCGCAGGCCCTTTACAAATTCTCCTATGTATTTACCACCATTCGCTAAGGTAAGTATACCCTTTCCGTTGGCTAGGCCATTTTCGAGTTCTCCTTCGTAGGTGTCGCCATTTGAGGAAATGTATTTACCATTTCCATTTAACCTACTATGCTCAGAATCTCCATCATGGATGGTCTCATCTAGGTAAAAGTATTGGTTATTTTTACTAGATTCATCGCCTAATTCTTCGTAGCCTACATAGTCAGTTGTTTTTTCTTTTTCTGACCTAGCTGATCCTGGATTTAGTGAAACTGATAGTAGTATAACAAACGCTAGTGTAGACAATCTTTTAGCATTTTTTGCATTAAAATTTAACATGAAATTAACTCCATTATTATTAATAAAAAATATACGCTTTACGCCTCCTCGGAATCTAGATCTTTTAAAGAAAACCACGGGAACAACATATATACTGCTCTATTATACCCAAAAAAATTCCTTTTGCAAGGGAGTTCTGAAAATTTATTAATTTAAATTTAAATGTTGCACGATATTTTGTCTACTCCTCATTTTTCCAAAATTAATCTAGCTCACTTTTCCATTCTTCTCGTGGGTTAGTGATCTGGCGGACAGCGTAGACCGGTGGCCCCAGGAGGCAGTGCAACTCCTTTTATTTTTCTCCACAGATTGTTGGTTCCAGTAGGGGCACAGTGGGGGCCCGCTTTTCCATTCTTCTTGCAGATTATTGACCCCAGCGGGCAGCATATGATCAACTTTTCCGATAAACGGGGTATTCTAAAATTAAGAAATGAAATCTGCTGCCGTCGCTAAAGTCATCCTAGAGAGGTCACAGCAATGAGACAGCGATGCTTGCCTTTTTTAAAGTTAAAGACCTAATCTAGGGCGGCGGATCTATTTTGACAGGATTGGGTAGTCTCAGTTCATTTTATTACTAAAAACGCTATTTTATATTCCTAGCTATTTTCATTCCCTTGTATTTCGCAAAAGAACCACTATATAATGCTCAGGTTTAGTAATTTAAAATATTGAAAAGAGGTTATGAAGATAAGACCATTACAGGATAGGATCTTGGTGAAAAGAGAGGATGCTGAGGAGAAAACAGCAGGAGGAATAATAATTCCCGATACCTCAAAGGAAAAGCCATCAAAGGGTACAGTTGTAGCCGTAGGTACCGGAGCCAGAAATGACAGAGGAGATATTATATCTATGACTCTAAAGGTTGGAGATAGGGTATTTTTTACTAAATGGGGTGGTACGGAACTAAGCATTGATAATGAGGAACTTCTTATAATGAAGGAATCGGATATTTTAGCAATCATAGAATAGGTTTTAATTATGACAGCAAAAGAAATTAAATTTGGTTCTGAGGTTAGAACCAAAATATTAGATGGCGTTAATATTTTGGCCGATGCCGTCGGCAGTACACTTGGACCTAAGGGTAGAAATGTTGTTTTGGAAAAATCCTTTGGGGCACCTAGAATCACTAAGGATGGAGTGACTGTGGCAAAAGAAATCGAGCTTAGAGATAGATTTGAAAATCTTGGAGCTCAATCTCTCAGAGAAGTGGCAAGTAAAACAAATGATTTGGCCGGAGACGGTACAACAACATCCACTGTTCTGGCGCAGACCATCTTTGCCGAAGGAGTTAAAGCTGTGGCCGCTGGATTAAACCCTATGGATATTAAGAGAGGTATAGATAAGGCTATAGCGGAAGCTGTTAGGGAAATAAAAAACGCAAGTAAAAAAATTTCCTCCCGAGAAGAAATAATGCAGGTTGGTACTATTTCTGCCAATGGCGACAAGGAAATTGGCTCTAAAATAGCCGACGCTATGGAAAAAGTTGGCTCCAATAGTCCAATAACGGTGGAAGAGGCGAAGGGGTTAGAATTTGAGGTTGAAGTGGTAGAGGGGATGAATTTTGACAGAGGATATCTATCGCCATATTTTATAACCGATACAGAAAAGATGAATGTTGTTTTGGAAAACCCATTCATTCTTCTTTTCGATAAAAAAATATCTACACTACAACCTATGATAAAAATTCTGGAGGCAGTTGCCCAGAGTGGCAGACCATTACTTATGATCGCCGAGGATGCAGAGGGCGAAGCTCTTGCCGCTCTGGTGGTGAATAAGCTCAGGGGTGGTTTGAAAGTCTGTGCTGTCAAGGCTCCGGGATTTGGCGATCGAAGAAAGGCAATGCTAGAGGACATAGCTACACTGACAGCAGGCCAGGTTATATCCGAGGAAATTGGTTTTAAACTGGAAAATGTAGAATTGGCAAATTTAGGTAAAGCTAAAAGAGTTATTATAACCAAAGATGATACCACCATAGTTGACGGATCTGGCAGAAAGGAAGATGTCGAAGCTAGATGCAACAACATTAAAAACCAAATAGACAGCACCACATCAGACTATGACAAAGAAAAACTTCAGGAGAGACTTGCAAAACTATCTGGAGGCGTGGCAATACTTAAAGTTGGCGGAGCTACAGAGGTTGAGGTCAAAGAGAAAAAAGATAGAGTCGAAGATGCTCTTGCTGCCACAAGGGCTGCTGTTGAGGAGGGGATAGTTGCTGGAGGCGGCGCTACCTATGTCCACATAGCAGCTAAAATTAAAAATCTAAAGGGCGAAAATGAATCCCAAAATATGGGTATCAAGATAGTTTGCAGAGCACTACAAACCCCCACAAGAAGAATAGTAGAAAACGCTGGAGTCGAGGGATCTGTCATTATAAATAAAATCATAGAAAACAGCAGCACAGAATTTGGCTATGACGCCCAGAGAGAGATCTATGGCGACATGGTTAAATTTGGTATAGTGGATCCAACTAAGGTTACTAGAATAGCTCTCGAAGGGGCGGCCTCTATATCTAGTCTTCTGCTAAGCACGGAATGTGCCGTTGTAGAACTCAAAGAGGAACACAGTTGCAATTGTGGCGGCGCTGGTGCCGGAGGCGGCATGGGCGGCGGCATGGGAGGTATGGACTACTAGGAAAAACGCTCCCAATATTTTCAATCTAATCGAAAATAAAAAACGGCCCAACTCCAGTTTGGAGTGGGGCCGTTTGTTTTTTCTTCGGAGGGAGGATGCCCCCTTCTACACGCACAGCCAGAGATTCCCTCTGGCGACACTATGAGCTCTCGGGATTTATTATTTCAGGACCTGTTATTTATTATTTTATCAAGAAAACCTTTTGCAGCGGCGATACAGTCCTGATCTATACAGTGGCCAGCATTGTTTCGGCAGGTGTGAACTGTGATTTCTAGTCCGAAGCTCTTCAATAGATTTTGACTATAGGACAGACATTCGTAGGGAACCACAGTGTCATTAGCACTGTGCAGCATTAGGATTCTTTGCTCTGTTTTCCAACTGGATTTTATGTTATCTGCGCAATCCGGCTGCAGCCCCGAAAAGGACACTATTCCCCCTATCCTAGCATCCAGTCTAACACCTGTATAGAGAGCCACCATGGCTCCCTGGGAAAACCCCACAAGAAAAACATTACTGTAGTCCATAGACAATTCTTCTATCTGTTTTTTTAGAAAATCATGGAAAATCCAGTGGTTGACTGCCACTGATTTTGAAACACTTTCGGGAGTTATACACTCTGCATCGAGAGGAAACCATTGGTAGCCATCATCGGCTATTTTTTCCGGAGCATTCGGCGCAATGAAGCAAATATCATCTGAAATATCAGCGAAATAGTTGGCTAACCCCATAATATTCTCTCCATTGCCGTAGTAGCCGTGCAGAAGAAACATCAGATATCTATTTCTGCCACTTTTGGCTGGTTTCTCTATAAAATCTAGCATTTTATTTCTCCTAATTTCTTTGTTTCTATTGGCTAGACAAGTTTATCATATTCTCTTCTAATCTCCCGGCAATCTTGCCAGGTTAGCCATTTTGGCCCACCCTTGGCCCTTGTGCTATTGCGAAGCAGGTAGGCCGGATGGAACAGGGGAATCATTTTAGAATTATGGGGTCCATCAAACCACTGTCCTCGTACTTTGGCCATACCGCCGGCCATCTCTAGGAAACTTCCCGTGGCTATTGCGCCACAGAGAAGTATGAGTCTCGGCCTAATTATATCTATTTGCCCACTGAGATATTTTCTACATATCCTCCGTTCCTCCGTAGATGGGGCTCTATTATTTGGTGGTCTGCATTTAACTGTGTTGCATATGTATATATTCTCTTCTCTAGAGAAACCAACGGCTCCCAGAATCCTATCTAATAGCTTGCCAGATCTTCCAACAAAAGGCTTGCCTTCGATATCCTCCTGGTAACCAGGCGCTTCACCAATTAGCATCAGTCTATCGTTTGGAATACCGTCAGAGAATACCACGCTAGTGCGAGTTCCGTGAAGACAACAGTCTCTACAGTTCCGGCATGTTTCCCTGAGTTGGTCTAGTCTCTCCTGCATATTTTCATATTAGAAAAAGTAACGCAGGTGTAACGTATAGCAGCCCGTCGAATCTATCCATAAAACCTCCGTGGCCAGGGATCATTTGGCCACTGTCCTTTATATGAAATTTCCTCTTTATATAGGATTCTGTAAAATCTCCAGCCTGTTCTAAACAACACAACAGTGGGACACAGTAGATTAGGATGTATTCATATTCTGCCAAATACCTATGGGCAAAAATAGAGCAAAAAATCATAGCAAATAGCATGCCGCCCAGCAGGCCCTCGTAGGATTTTGATGGGCTTATTTTATTAATTTTGTGTTTTCCTAGGCCGCACACCCCACCTATCAGATAGGCAAATGTGTCTGTGCACCAGAGTAGAATAAACATCCACATAGCTAGATGATTACCCTTAAATTTATTAAATTTTAGAAGCAGAATTGGCAGCAGGCTTGCCACTATGTAGATAACGCCCAACAGGTACCAACTGCGTGTGTTTTCAGCATTTCCTACAATATTAGCCCACTCAAATGCCATAAGTATTCCTAGGGAAAAAATAAACGAGAAGCAAAAAAGTAGGTCACTGCAGTATATAAAACTCAGCAAAAAACTCCCCACTGCTACTCCCGATATGGTTCTTAGAACTCCTTCATTCATGAATTTTCTCCAATGTTGTTAATATAAAATAATATATGTTCTTTTTCCTACAAAATATAATTTCTTGGTCTCTTTGGACTATCTACAGTTATAACATAGCTTATAACTTCCCTGACTCCATCAACTGTGCCTATAATTTTTGTCAGTAATTCGTGCTCTTCTCTATTCTCCGCTATGCCGATCACATAAATTTTTTTATTTATAGAGGACACCTCATAATTCAGCGATTTAATTTTTGATCCCAGAAAAATCCTTGTATTGACTCTTTTTTCCAGAAAATAATCTTTAATTTTCATCCAGGTTAATTCCCTCTTTTTTTCTATTTCCAGTTCGTCCAGCAGCTCTCGAACTTTGATGTTATCTGTAATTTTCCCAACGATATAGCTCTTTGTCTGTCTGTCGAAGACAATGCCGGTGAGGAGGACCCTCCCCTCCATAACTTTTATATCGTAGTAGCCAAATTCACTGAGATTATTGATATTTAGAAAATTTTTTCTGCCCTGCTCTATGGTGTTCCTAAGAATTTTCTCTAGCCTTAGATCGGCACCGGCCTGTTCTGAACTTCTCTTCAGCCCCGTTATTTCCTTGGCTATTTGACTCCCAGTGACCACAGCCCTTACACAGGCCGTAATGATCAGTGGAAACACCAGCAACAGTAGATATTTTCTTTTCACCTTGGTTAGGATTCTTTAAAGTGTCTAAAACGACCAAATATGTATTATTTTTTTTGTTAAGTCAAGTAAACCACTGGGGAAATTCCCTGGCCTTCCTCTCCTCTAATTTTTCTCCAATATTTTTTTTCATTTTCCCCCCATTCCCCCTTTGATTTTTACATAGACGATCTATAGTTTATTCACAGATGTATTACAAATCATAGAAATCTAGGAGTGAATATGGTCAAGATTGTTCTAGGAAACTGGAAA
>JAIRXW010000031.1 GCA_031268035.1 Rickettsiales bacterium | reverse complement strand
CTAATATGAAATCATATCAGGATCATATTTATGTATGATAAAATATATTATATATATAAATTGTCAATAGATTTATTCAGTGATTTGAATTAAAAAGTGCAAAAATAGAATAGTCAGTGGAAAATATGTGACACAGATTTTAGAATTGTTTCTATAAATGGGGCCCGAACTAAGCATCATTAGAATATAAAAAAATCCAGAGGGATCTCTCTTATATTGTTAGAGCCGTTGGCAAAACAGCTAATCGCAATCCACACAAACATCTATCTCTATCTGGATCGCTTTTGCCAGACTGGTATTTTGAAATAAATATAGAGGCTAGTACTGAATTTACATTCTATTCATGGATTCAAAAAATTCTGCGTTAGTCTTGGTCACGTCTATCTTCTCTTTCATAAATTCTATGGCGCCAACACTATCCATAGAGGATAAAATTTTCCTCAGCATCCATGTTTTCGACAGTGTTGCCCTTTCGAGCAGTAATTCTTCCTTTCTGGTGCTAGATCTAACGAGATCAATGGCTGGGAATATTCTTCTATCAGATATTTTTCTATCGAGAACAATCTCGCTATTGCCTGTGCCTTTAAATTCTTCGAATATGACGTCGTCCATCTTAGAGCCAGTCTCTATCAGAGCTGTAGCTATTATTGTCAAGGATCCACCATTTTCTATATTTCTTGCCGCCCCAAAGAAACGCTTCGGTTTTTGCAGAGCATTCGCATCAACACCGCCAGTGAGTACTTTTCCCGATGAGGGCACCACATTGTTGTAGGCCCTAGCTAACCTTGTGATGGAGTCTAAAAGTATGACAACATCCTTGCCGGTCTCTACAATTCTTTTAGCCTTCTCTATGACAATTTCAGCCAATTGGACATGCCTGGTGGCCGGCTCATCGAAGGTAGAACTGACAACCTCGCCTTTGACGGAGCGAGCCATATCTGTCACCTCCTCCGGCCTTTCGTCTATCAGCAGAACGATCAGAGTTATCTCCGGATGAGCGGAGGCTATAGAATAGGCTATGTTTTGAATTATTGTAGTCTTTCCAGTCTTAGGTGGGGCCACAATAAGCGCCCTCTGCCCTTTGCCTATGGGAGTAACTATGTCTAATATTCTGCAACTATCATCCTTTCTCGAAAGGAATAGCTCTGTATTTTCTATCTTCAGCTTTTCATTGGGATATAGGGGAGTTAGGTCATCAAATCTAATCCTATGTCTCACCTGCTCGGCAGCCATGCCATTGATCGTATCCAATTTGAGGAGGGCAAAATATTTTTCCCCTTTTTTTGGGGCCCGTATCTGCCCCTGCAGGGTGTCCCCTGTTCTCAGGCCGAATCTTTTAACCTGGGCTGGCGAAATATATATATCATCTGGCCCAGCCACATAGTTTGAATCGGAGGATCTCAGAAAACCAAAACCATCCTGTAGAACCTCCAATACCCCGTCTCCCAGAATAGCATTCTCAGAATTTTTTTCCGAAAAGTTTTTCAATATGGCATAGATCATATCCTGTCTATGCATATCGCTGACATCCTCCACCTGGTTTTCCTCTGTATATCTTATCAGCTCTGCCGGGGTTTTGGATTTAAGATAATTAAGCTCTATAGTTTCCTTCGGAACACTGTGCCTTATCTGCTCCTCTCTGACAATTTCTTCCAAAATTTGATTCAAATCTTTTTTCGGGGGAGTGTCGGGATTATTCTGCTGGCTCTCCTCAATTTCCGGATGATTTTTTTCGCTGATCTTGAAATCCGAAGCCATCACATCTTCGATTTCCACTAAATTAATCTCCGCTAGAGAGGGTTTTCGAGCCCCCTTTTTCTGTTTTTTCGGCTCCTCCGCCACTTCCTCTTCGGAGGAATCCATAACGACATTACTATGTTCTCCCTCTTCGGTCTCGGAATTTGAATTGGAGGCAACCTGCTCTTCTTTCCTAAGAGTCAATTTTCTTCTCATAATTTATCTGGTTTTTGTATACTAATACATCACATATGGTTCAGCAAGCTCTATTCACAACTAGGACCATGACAGCGTTCACCTAAGTCTATATGAATTTTCTAAAGAATCAATGATCATGGTAATTTATGACTATAATTTTTTTAATGTCAAGCGAATGAATTGTCTGCGTGCGAACCCATAGCATTTTGGATAAATTTTTCTATCTCTCCAGCGACTTGCGGACAGTGTTTTCAGGAGTTCTGGAGACAAATTGTGCGTAAAATCGCATTTAACAAATATCCAGTGAGCCTCCAGGCTTCCAATTTTAGCAGCTAATGTCTATTGATAATTTACCCAATAGTTCTATTCTAAACTCCAGATTTAAAGTTATTTATTTGTACTATGGGCAGTTTCATTAATTTTATTAAAGACGAATGGAGAGAAAGAAAAGTCATATTCGTCAACGAAGTAATTTCCTTTGTAACTGGACTAGGAGCAGCTACATACCAGAGTTTTGTTCTTACAAAAATTAACTACATTCTATACTATATACTATTTACTGTCAGCGCATTCACTGCCATTGTGTCCTCTATCGGACGGAAAAGTGTACCACTTCTATTGGCCAATGTAGGCTATCTGTTTTTGGATCTATTTGGTCTAGTCAAAGCAATTATCGAAGCAGGAGCCGCAGGAATATAATATTCTCTAGGCCCCCTAGATTTTGGGGAAAACATCAGTGGTCCATTCGATACCGCCGGGCGCCGAAAACGGATTCTGCTAGAGACTCCAGAAATTGTTTTCGGAACCCGCCACAACAGAAAAATGAATCAGAATCGCCGTGAATCTGTCTGGTCTCCGAAGGGAAACCACCTAGTCATCGGCAAAACGTCTCTATAGATAAATTTCTATATCGCTAAAGAAAAAATGTATTTCCCTATAGGCACTTTCTATGTTGTCAGAGCCATGCAATGCATTTTTGGTTATATCGGTCCCATATTTTTTCCTCAGAGAACCCTCCTCGGCTGTTTTTGGATCGGTATAGCCTATCAGGCTTCGGTAAGCTCTCACTGCATTTTCTTTTCTAAGAACCTGGGCCACAATTGGTTTGCAGGCAATAAAGACGATCAGATCATTAAAAAATGGCTTTTCGGCATGTTCCCTGTAAAACAATTTGGTCTGATTTTCCGTCAGTACAATTTTTTTTTGTACAACTATATCGAACTCTTCAGCCTCTATGTCCATAATTATAGGCCCTTCAAATCTCTTCTCCACAGCGTCAGGCTTTATTAAACTCAGCGTCATTTCAACCATACAGCTTAACCCCATTTATATTAGGATATACATAGGTGTATTATAGCCTTTTTCCTTTAAAAAACAAGGGTAAAATTCTAGAGAAGAAAGGGCTAAAAAGATAGGCACAGAGCCTCAGACCAGAACACCTGGATTTATTGGGGGACTATTTAATTCTGGCAGATTGTCTAATCAGCCTATGGCATGATAGCCACAGTCCACATGATGAATTTCACCGGTAACCGCCGAAGCCAAATCACTGAGCAGGTAGACGGCGCTATTCCCAACCTCATAGATTGTGCATGTTCTACCGAGAGGAGCCCTCTCTTCAAAGGCCTTCAGAAGATCCGTGAATTCGGCTATGCCCGAGGAAGCTAGAGTTCTTATGGGCCCCGCCGATATGGCGTTTACTCTGATTTTTTTAGGGCCAAGATCAGCTGCCAATTCCTTTACACAGGAATCCAGCGCCGCCTTGCAGGTCCCCATCAGCCTATAGTTCTTTATTACCTTTTCCCCACCATAGTAGGTTAATGTCAACACGGAGCCCCCTCTATTCTCCATAAGGGGAGCTAGATCAGAGGTAAATTTTAGGAATGAATAGACGCTTATGTTCATGGCCGTTCCAAAACCACCCTCGGTTATTTTGTTGTATTCGCAGCGGAGATCATCCTTGGGGGCAAAGGCTATCGAATGCACAATAAAATCCAGAACACCCCATCTCCTTTTCACCTCTTCAATTAAATTGGATACCTCCTCTTTATTTTGAAAGTCACACTGTACAGTAAAATCACAACCAACTTTTTCAGCCAGGGGTACCGCTCTTTTTTTCATTGGTTCATTCTGATACATAATGCAAAGCTCGGCACCATTTTCAGAGCACTGTTTAGCTATCCCCCAGGCAATACTGATATCATTAGAAAGGCCGATTATAAGACCTTTTTTTCCTTTTAGTAACATAAAAACACCCGTAATTATTAAGAATGTAAAAACATGTAGCAGCGCTAAGTATTTAACGCTAGAACATTAATTTTGTCAAGTAGCATCTAGACACTATAAAAATTTATATATTATTTTTTTTCTCTAGGGTTTTGGAGCCGCCGCAACCAGCACTGAAAACTCCACAGAATAGAATTTCAGAGGAGAAAATAATCTCCTGCTATAGGCACTATATGAATATATCAATTAGCTTGACAAAGGTAAAATTAATAGTACTGTGGCGGACCGTGCATTTTTCATTTAAAACAATCTTTCTAGAAAAATGAAACTACCAAATTGGCCATTACCTAAGTACATGAACAGTATCCATCTCGGTCTAGAGAGAATCCTCGCCCTGCTGGACAAACTGGGTAATCCCGAAAAACATATTTCTCCAGTTTTCCACATCGCCGGCACCAACGGCAAGGGTTCTGTCAGCGCCTTTATCAAGTACATTTTAGAGAGTGGGGGCTATAGAGTCCACAGAAACACCTCACCGCATCTGGTGAGGTTTAATGAAAGAATAGAGATAAATGGTAGAGAAATAGAGGATAGTTACTACGAAGAACTGGCCGATGAATGTAGACACACTATAGAAAATAATAATTTGGAATGCAGTTATTTTGAGGCAATTGTGGCCATAGCTCTTATGGCCTTTGCACGGAATGAGAGTGATGCCACAATTTTGGAGGTGGGTATGGGAGGCAGGCTAGATGCGACTAATATCATAGAAAATCCTCTAGTATCCATAATAACTCCAATTTCTCTAGACCACGAGGGGAGCCTGGGCGACACCGTCGAAAAAATAGCAGTGGAAAAAGCAGGTATCATAAAAAGGAATAGACCGGTCGTTATCTCCAAACAGCCAGAGGGTGCTAGAGATGTACTCATAAAAATAGCAAAATCACTGGATTGCCCTATATATATGGAAGGAATAGATTGGGAATATAAAAAATCAGGAGAATTTTGCGAATTCAGTGGTTTTGGAAGAAAAATCACAACACCGCCACCCGCTCTAGAGGGGAAACACCAGCTAATAAACGCGGGAACAGCCATAGCTGCTCTGCTCTGTCAGAACAGTATAGTTCTAGAGGAATCCAGTATTCCCAGGGGGCTAGGAGAAGTTTCCTGGAGAGCGAGACTGCAAAACCTGAGCAACACAAAATTACAGAAATATCTCGAAGAGGACACCGAATTATATCTAGATGGTGGCCACAACGAGGGCTGCGCACAAGTCCTCCGTGATTGGCTGGAGGAAAAGGACAGAGATGAGAAAAAAGATAACATATTAATAATATGTATGCTCGAAAGAAAAAATTCGAAGGCATTCATCGAGGTACTGGGAAAGTTATTTTTTGGGATAATAGTTGTTTCAAACACTAATCAGGCCTACAAAGGGGCCAAAGAATTTGTGAAGGAATTTAATGACCTGGGACTTGATGTCCATGGCACCTGCGACAGTGTTGAGAGCAGTTTAGAAATGGCCAAAAAAATAGAGGCACACAGGAAAAAGAGGATCCTGATTTGTGGCTCCATATATTTCTGTGGGGAGGTTTTATCCATATTGGAACCAGAAGCCCAATAGGTCCTCCGGGTTAGACGCCCACTGGCTAAAAAATATATTTCTCTTGATTTAGATTTTATATCCACTAGCATGCGGAGGAATTTTCATATTAAATATGACATATAAGCTTTATAAAAACGATCTGCCAGATAGCGTCGAGTTTGGACCCGAGGTGGCCATAGACACAGAAGCTCTGGGGCTAAACAATTCTCGAGATAGACTCTGTCTAGCACAAATATATTTTGGCACCGGAGACGTTCACATTGTGCACTTCGATAGAAAGAGTGCCTATAGTTCCCCAAATCTAGAGAGGTTACTATCTAGCAAAAATATTCTAAAAATATTTCACTATGCTAGATTTGATATGGCGATTCTACAGAAAACATTTGGCATCCACATTGATAATGTCTATTGCACAAAGATAGCTTCAAAGATCGCGAGAACCTACAGTGATGTCCATGGCCTGAGAATTCTTATAAGGGAATTTTTTGGTTTAGAAATTTCAAAGAAAGAGCAGAGTTCTTACTGGGGAGGGGACGAAATCTCTGAGGAACAGCTGAGATATGCCTCAAATGACGTTATATTTTTGCATAGAATCAGAGGTAGATTAAATACTATTCTTGAAAACGAGAATAGAAAAGACCTGGCAGAAAGATGTTTCAATTTTCTTTCCACCAGAGTTGATCTTGATCTGCTGGGTTGGGCAGACATTGACATTTTCTGTCACTAGCTGCTGGGGAAGAGCCGCCTTCGGCCAAATAGATAATTTCTGAATAGATAATCAGGTGTGCTATGTGGGCAAATGGGTACGAGGGCTGCACCCAGCACATATTTTTCTTTTTCTGGGGAAAGAAAGCATCAACAGAAATATGACTGTGCCAATGGAAATAGGATGGCGGAGAAAGAGGGATTCGAACCCTCGGTACCGATTAACTCAGTACATCTTCTTAGCAGGAAGACGCTTTAGGCCACTCAGCCATTTCTCCTTGGTAACTGGGACTATCTAGTTATTTTAGTTAAAGTCAACATTTATCCAAGGAAAGATCTAAACTCACACATAATCTTCTAGAATCCGTCGCTCTAGCCCAGAGATTAGGGTTGGTGAACTCTATGAAAAAAACAGTAGGGAAAGCAGCTGAATATTTTTCTCCAGATGGATTTTTCTCTAGTTTTTAGATCTCGCCCCCAGAGAATGCAGGAACAGCATTGGCAACGGAAATTAAAAATCTTGACAGACTCTAAGGACTGGCTAGTCTGACCTATAAAAATATCATCCTATAAATGCTGACCGTTGATGAGATAAGAAGAGAATTTTTGGAATTTTTCAGATCAAAACAATTTTCAGTGGTCGAATCATCGAGTCTAGTGCCCAGCGATCCGACTCTGCTGTTCGCAAATTCCGGTATGGTGCAGTTCAAAAAATATTTCTATGGTGTGGAAAAACCAGATTGTCCAAGAATCTCTACGGTTCAAAAATGCCTAAGGGCCGGTGGAAAACATAACGATCTGGATAACGTTGGCTACACGGCGCGCCATCATACATTTTTTGAAATGCTCGGAAATTTTTCCTTTGGAGATTATTTCAAGAGAGAGGCAATAACCTGGGCCTGGGAATTTTTAACGGAAACGCTGAATATACCAAAGGAGAAACTTCTGGTGACGGTCTACCATGAGGACGCGGAAACCTACAGCATCTGGCGAAATGAGATTGGACTGGCACCTGAGAAAATTATAAAAATATCAACCAAAGATAATTTCTGGGAAATGGGGGATACAGGCCCCTGTGGCCCATGCAGCGAAATATTCTATGATCATGGCGAGGAGATAGCTGGGGGCCCTCCGGGCAGTGCAAACGAGAACGGAGACAGGTATACGGAAATATGGAACATAGTTTTTACCCAGTACAACAGAAACGAAAAAGGAGAACTGGAAGATCTCCCCAGCAAAAACATTGACACCGGGGCAGGTCTGGAACGTCTAGCCGCCGTTCTCCAGGGGGTGCACAGTAACTATGAAATAGACCTGTTTCAAAAAATAATAGACACTTCCAAGAAATTGTTTGGAGGGGAAGAGAATATTTCTGCCCATAGAATAATCGCAGATCACATTAGAAGCTCTTGTTTTCTGATCTGTGACGGAATTTTGCCCTCCAATGAGGGCCGTGGCTATGTTCTCAGAAGAATAATGCGCAGGGCTATGCTGCAGCTGCATAGACTGGGCCACAGCGACCTATCTCTGCACAGATTAGTGCCATGTCTAGTCGAGACTATGGGGAGCGCCTATCCGGAGCTGGAAGAACAAAGGGAATTTATCATAGATAGAGTCAAAAATGAGGGGGCCAGATTCGCGGCAACCTTAGAAAATGGCATGAAATTGCTAGAGAAAAAAATGCTCGGCGCCGGCGGAAACATGCTCAGCGGGCCAGATGTTTTCAAACTCTACGATACCTATGGATTTCCACCGGATCTGACGGAAATTATTCTGGCAACCGGAGGAATGACAGCGGACATCGACGGTTTTAATAGAGAAATGGAAAAACAAAGGGAAAGGGCCAGAGCAAGCTGGATTGGTTCCGGAGACGCTGCCGAGAGTGGCATCCATTTTGAAAGTGATCTGAAAACGAGTTTTGTTGGCTACGGCAATACCGAAAATGAGGGAAGAATAATTAAAATCATAAAAAATGGAGAATCCGTCGAAGAGGCCCAGAGAGATGAAACCATTGATCTCCTGGTGGATAACAGCTGTTTTTTTGGAGAAAACGGAGGACAGGTTGGAGACAGAGGAAATATTCTGCTGAAAACTCCGGAGGGCGAGATAATTAGTAATATGGAAATAGAAAATACGACAAAATCCTCCTCTGCTCTGATAATCCACAGAGGTTCTGTGAGAATTGGAAAATTCAGGCTGGGAGACCTGGTCAGTCTTCGGGTCGATGGAGCCAGACGCGCCAAAATCACAGCCAATCATTCGGCCACTCACCTGCTGCAGTTTGCTCTAAAAAGTCTATTGGGTAAGGATGTGGTGAACCAGAGAGGGTCCCAGGTTGACGCCGAATCTCTTAGATTCGACTTTTCCTGTGACCAGTATCTGGGAGGGGATCTTATCAATTCAGTTGAAAAAATTGTCAACGGCATAATTTTGGAAAATAGCGAGACAAAAATAGACACAATGAATATCCAGGAGGCTAGAAAAATAGACGCCATCGCGCTGTTCAACGAAAAATATGGAGAAACGGTGAGAGTAGTGCGTATCGGAGCCAAAAATAAGTCTTCGGCTGCCAGCGGCCCTAGCGACTACTATTCGACGGAACTGTGCGGTGGTACCCACGTCGATAGAACTGGAGACATTGGTCTATTCAAAATAATGGGAGTTGAGTCAGTTGCCGCTGGAGTTAGGAGAATAGAGGCCTGCACAGGTTTGGCAGCACTCGACTATGTGAACAAGAAACTAGAGATCATCGATAGCCTCAGTGGGCTTTTAAAAGTGGGCCCCGAAAAATTTTTAGAAAAAACCGAAGGCCTAATTTCAGATAACAAAAAACTAAAAACACAGCTCAGTTCCACTGAGAAAAATAAATTGCTAGCCACAGTATTCGAAGAAAGACATATCGGAAACATGCTGATTCTATTTAAAAATTTCTCCGGCTCCAACGCCAGTGGCCGAGATATTAAACAATTCCTGGCCAGCCAAAGAAATGGCAGATACAATGAAAATGCACTGATGGCCGCACTCTATTCAGAGGAATCTGGAAAAAATCTGATTATGCTGGCCCTGTCAGAGAATCTAACGAAAGACCATAGTGCCGTGGATCTACTGAAGAAACTAGGATCAAACGGCGGCGGAGTACCCGGCTTTGCCGCTGGCGCTCTAGGTCGGGAGATAGACATTGATTCTCTGGTGAAAATAATTTCAGAAAAAACTCCTAGCTCTGGGGCTCCTGACAACTCTCGATAGCATTTTGGATCATCCTAACAATCTGTTCCTTCGGGAGATCTCTATAGCTCTCATAGCTCAGAGGGGGGAGTATTCTTACGGTTATTGTCCCGGGTTTCTTGATAAATTTTCCCTTTGGCCAACATTTTCCAGAATCTAAATATATCGGCAAAATGTCCAGAGCATTCGCCCTAGCTATGGCCAAAAAGCCCGGCCTGTAGGGATATTCCTCTGGAGTTGCTCCCGGAGGTACTCTGGTCCCCTGGGGAAACATCATAAAAATATTTCTTCCCTTTTTCACAAATTTTTTTGATTTTTCAGTAACTTCTCTGAGGGAGCCAAAACCATCCTCCCGATCCACTCCTATTGTCCCAATGTTCTTTATGGCAAAACCAAATAGAGGAAGCGCTAAAATTTCCTTTTTCGATATGGACACCGGATAACCCGGCAGAAACCAGTGCAGAAAATAACATTCCCAGGTGGATTGGTGTTTGGAAAGAGCTAAAAAATTATCCTTCGGTATATTTTCCCTGCCGATAACCACGAAATTTGCTCCACACACACACTTCAGCATCAGCACATTGATCTTTGCCCAAAATTTTGTGCATTCCAAAAAGCAATTTTCACTGAGGAGAAAACACTTCTTCAGCACCGTATAGAAAATCAAGGTGAGGAAATGCAGAGAAAAAAGCAGAAAAAATATCAGTGATCTAATGAAATACAATATAAACATATTATCTAGGTTCCTCCAATTCCCATCTAGCTCTAGGAGCTATATCTAAACCATCTAGAAGACCCAGCCTATACCTTTCCAGAGCGGCATTGGCAATCATGGCGCCGTTGTCCGTGCAAAGTTTCAGGGGAGGCACCACAAGCCTACGACCATTCCTGGAGCAAACTACCTCTAGACCATTTTTTATATATTGGTTAGCGCCAACCCCACCAGCAATCACAAATGTCTCTATAGATTTGTCAAACGATATAACATTTTGCAATCTATTAGATAAAATTTCAATGACCGTTCTCTGGAAAGAAGCCGCTATATCCTTCACTGTGTCCTCGGGAATAATTTTTTTCCCACGGTCTACAGAATTTTTGTCAGTGATTTTTTGAATTTCCTGTCTAACGGCAGTTTTGAGCCCAGAAAAGGAAAAATTAAATTTCATCCCGCTAAAGTCTTTACTGGTTCTGGTACTAATTAGCGGTTTCGGGAATTTAAACCTATATTCGTCCCCATTTTTTGCCATTTGTTCTATCTTTGGTCCGCCTGGGTATTCAAGACCTAACATTTTGGCCACCTTATCAAAGGTTTCCCCGAGGGAGTCATCCAGAGTTTCGCCAATCTTGCTGTAGTCGCCTACACCATTAACCCGCAGTATCTGGCAGTGGCCACCGGACAGCAAAAAAAGAAAAAATGGAAATTCTAAATTATTAGTCAGTCGGCAGGTCAGAGCGTGGGCCTCGAGGTGATTCACCGCTATAAATGGTCTACGGAGAACCGATGATAGTGTTTTTGCAAACACCGTGCCAACGATCACGCTTCCTATGAGCCCCGGCCCCGTTGTCGCCGATACAACGTCTATATCCGAAGCCCCTAGTCCAGCATCGGCCAAAGTTTTCCGAAATACCGAGTCTATAACATCCAGATGATTTCTCGAGGCCACCTCCGGAACAACACCACCAAACTCCCTGTGCACATCTATCTGGGAAACGATGACGTGGGATAAAATCTTTCTATCTCCATCTATAATGGCCATAGCAGTCTCGTCACAGCTAGTCTCTATTCCCAGAATGTTCACAGTTGGAATTGCTCTAAATTTCTTTTACACTAGAAAATATACAAAAATAGTCAATGAATTACGAGAGCCGCGATATATATTTTCCTACCCCAGACGGATCCGCACTTCCGGAATCCCCCGTATCACCAGAGCCTCACCACCTATACTCTAGCTATCTAATTAGTCAGCATCTCCAGGAATGGTGTTATTCTAAGTATAATGTTTTTTGCCACAACGGTAGCCACACTGCCGCCTGTGCCATCCATATCCTTTTCCGGGGATTCTCTGGGCCGATCCAAAACAACAATAAGACTATATTTTGGATTTTCCATAGGCCAGGCCCCAAAAAACGAGGCTAGATGCGCCCCCCTTTGGTAGGCGCCAGCTACTATTTTTCTGGCAGTTCCTGTCTTCCCTCCAAGATCATAGCCATCAATGTAGGCAAGTTTGCCGGTGCCATTCACCACAGCTAGTCTAAGAAAATTTCTAATGGGAGTAAATGTCCCTCTGGAAATTTTCCGCATTTTTTTAGGGGAATTGTAATTGCAGCTAAATCTTGGCGGCAGAACATGCCCACCAATGACACCTCCCATGGCACTCAGCGCCTGGAGAGGGGAAATAGCTATGCCATAGCCATAGGCTATAGTTATCAGGTTTATATCTTTCCATTTTCTAGGCTGAAGAGGCAGAGAAACCTGCCTCAGATCTGTGTCAAGCCTTTCCAGCAGACCAATGTTTTCGAAGAATTCAAGTTGTCTCTTTATTCCTATTTTTTTAGCGATCATCGCTATGCCAATGTTAGAGGAAAAAGCCAACACTTCTCCGGTCCTCAGAGCCCCTTTATTTTTTATAAAATCAATATCCCCTATCAGAAATTTACCATACCTCATGTTCTGGGTGACATCAAATGTGCTATTTTCATCTATGAGACCCAACTCCAACCCGTTCGCAATGGTGAAAATTTTCAGTATGGATCCGAGTTCATAGTTTCCATAGCTCGCATGATTAAAGGTATTTAGCCGATCGCCGGAATCATTGGGGTTAAAATCCGGCAGAGAAACTAGAGCAAGAATATTGCCCGTTTCTATTTCCTCGACTATGGCAACCGCAAAATTAGGTCTATACTGTTTTACAGCTTTCTGCAGTTCGTCTCTAGCGGCACTCTGTATTCTCACGTCCAAAGTTGTCTTCAGTTGTCCGGCAGCGGTATTTTTCAAATAATTATCATAGTATTCCTCTAGGCCCAGCACTCCATCCCCTTCGGCATTTAGATAGCCAACCGCATGGGAAAACAAATTATTATGGGGGTAATATCTCAGAAGACTATCCTCAAACACTATGGAGGCTATGGGCAATTGTCTTATTCTGTTTTCCTCCTTTGGAAACACATGTCTTTTTAGCAGAATATATTTGCCCCTCAGAGCTCTGTTGGTCAAACGATCGTATATTTGGCCGTAGGGAATGCCAGTGACCTCGGAAAGTTTCAGGGCCACCTGCGCCTCATTTTCCAGCAAATCTCTATTGATATAGAGTGTTTTTGTTTCCAGATCGCTGGCAATCAATTTACTATTTCTATCAACTATTGCAGATCTTCTAGGTCTGTTGCTAGGTGGGGTGCCCCTCTGGGATCTCCGGGAATTATACTGCAGCACAGACAGTGTGAACATTCTTACAGCAATCAGGGAGAAGAGAGAATAGAACAGAAAGATAGAGAGAAAAATCTTAGTTTCTCTGATGGTCATTTCACACTGAGAAAACCAGCTATTTTCTCTGCTGAAGATGATAAAATGGCATTAGCTCTTCGAGAACTTTTATATCATTTTTATCAACAATACGCCAACTGGTTCCACCCATGCTCCGATACATAAGACCCAGTCTTTCCGGATTTGTCAGATATGATATTTCCAGATTAAGCCCTTCGATTTCTCTTCCCAGTTTTTCTATAGCAATTTCCATCTTTGCTATATCTTTTCCTACAGAGGACACCCTGATTTTAACCAAAATTAGAGCAATAAAAAAAAACACATTCACCAGAATTGCTGTGTTCTTAAAATTATTCAAAATCTCCCCTAGCATCTTACACCCCATCTTAACTTGGCTGATCTAGCTCTGGCATTATCTTTAATTTCATCTTCGCTGGGCACAAGGGGTTTTCTGACGGCTATGCTAAAGGTGGAAGCGGGGGATGAGTCGCTGTCTATATTTTTAGAATATTTATTTATCTTTTTGTTCCTCGTGCCACCATTCTCCAGAAAGAATTTTTTTACAATTCTATCCTCCAGGGAATTAAAACTCACAACAATAAGCCGGCCATCTTTTTTCAGTAAATCTATAGAATCCTTCAGAATCGCATTCAATTCCTCCAGTTCGTCGTTGACAAAAATTCTAATGGCCTGAAAAGTCTTTGTGGCATTATCTATCTTTCCTCTCCACTTGAAACAACTTCTGACTATGTTCGCCAATTCCACCGTCGTCTCTATGGTTTTCAGCTTCCGGTATTCGAAAATTTTCTTCGCTATAGCTCCGCTTTTGAGTTCCTCCCCATAGTTTAAAATTATAGAGGCTAATTTTTCCTGACTAAATTCATTGACAACATTGTGGGCGCTAATTTTATTTTTACCCATGGTCATTAGCAATTTGGCCTCCTTTCTAAAGGAGAATCCCCTTTCTCTCTCCTCCAACTGCATAGAGGACACACCTAGATCCAGAACCAATCCGTCCAGAGTCTCCTCCGCCAAAATACCTCCGATTTCACTGAACCTAATGTTGTGAAATACAAATCTATCTCCATAGATATCCTTCAGCATCTCAGCAAACTTCAGCACCGTCTCATCTCTGTCAATTCCCAAAACCCTGCAGTTTTCATTTCTAGCCAATAGGGCGCTCGCATAGCCTCCAGCGCCGAAGGTGCCATCCAGTATAACGTCCCCGTTCTTTGGATCCAGAATATCCAGAACCTCTCTGAGCATCACCGGTCTATGGCCAAAGCCCATTCTATTTTGCATTTCTAAACACACTCCTATTCTTTTCGATATAAATTCTAGCCCTAGCCAAATGTTCAGAAAATAGTTCGCTGTTCCACAGCTCGAATATTTGCCCCTTGCCCACAAAGGTTGCTCTATCTCCTATTTTAGCGAAATCAGCAAGATTTCTGGGCAAAATTATTCGGCCGTTACCATCAAGCGACAATCGGACCGCTCCACCAAGAATTACAGTGGCCAGGGCGTCTCTTTCCTCAGAGAGAGGATCTAGATTATCTATTTTTCTCCCAAGTTCTTCGAGTCTGGCCAAACCACAGCCCTCTAAACAGGAGTTCAGAGGCGACTCATAGAGAACAACGGAACCACCATCGTCCTGCTGCAGAACATTTCTGAACTGTGACGGCACGGAAATCCGACCCTTACGGTCAACTATATTCTCAAATGTTGACAAGAATAAACCCATGTCTATCCCCTATGGGTTTTTATGGTCTATAGTGGGATTATATATAAAATCTACTATTGTCAAGAGGCACTTCAATTCTGCGCATGCCCGAACACGCAACGAGCGGAGCTAATTAATTTTTAGACAAATATTTTTATCGCCCCGATGGAACATACAAAATTAGCGAATTGCTATCATTTTGTATTTGTTTTTGAGGCAAGTATTGATTTAGCTTGTCTCTTGACTTCTTTCAACACGGTTGGCCCACCGAGCTTGAAAGCTTCCTCAAATAATTTTCCGTCTGCTCCACTGGCCAGATCTCCTGTTGATTTTCCCTCGGAACTTTCGGCGCCCAGATGCGCCAATATAACCGCAGCTTTATCTCGGGCTTCAGTGAGTTTAGTTGCTTTATCATTTTTTGGAGGGGTGATTTTTATCATATCTGATAGTTTTTCCAAATTTATTCCGCAACCTTTATCATCTTTCACATACTGCATAAGTCCAGCGAAAAAGCCCACATCCTTACCCACATACTCGCTCATCTTAATGAGATCAAACTTTTCCCCCTGATCTTTTTCTAATGTTATAGCAAACTCCCAGCCATTTTTTTTGATAGTCAGTACTCTTTCTCCATTCTCTTCAGTCTTATCTGAAAATTTCTGGAATTTGATACTGTTATCATGGTTTGCTACAGATTTTTTATACTCTTCAGAAAGACTGCTCCAGGGCTCTCCTCTAGCAGCATCCTTCGCCAGAATATTAGACTTTCCCGAATTGTATTTTCCCGCGAAAAACCTGCTTTCTTCCATCCGCCCTTTTATTTTTTGGACTACGTTCTCGTCTACGTTCTCGTCTACGTTCTCGTCTTTATTTTTGATATTTATGTATTCTTCAGCTTCCTTTATATTTACCGAATACCTGCTATCAAAACTAGCATCTTTCTCCTCTGGTCCAGAGGTGCTAGACTTAGAAGATTCCTCGTAGAGTTTTCGGGCACTGGTCATAGCACAGTGGGTTATCGTATTGTATAGATTAATACCCGACGCTATGGTATTTTCTTCTATGTGTTTTCTGACATCTTCTTCGATGCCCCCACTATAGTCTCCTTCCAAGCAACCTAGGAGATTCTTCAGAGAGAGTCCCTCGCTATCGGAGAATTTTTTCATCATTGTCGTCATTTCGTTCTGAATAGAAAAAATTTCCTCATATCTCCTAGCATTTTTTGCCCCCTTCCCTTTCCCCTTATCATTTTCTACCACACTATCTTTTTCTTCTGCTATTTCTTTGTAGAGATTTTTGAGACGATCATATTTTTCTTTAAATGTTGATTCGTCTGAATCATTGTTTTTGCTTCCAATAGATAATTCCTCTTCTTCTTTTTTCTTTCCTAAAAATATTTCTTCCTCTTCTCCCTTTTTATTCTCCTCTTCTCCCTTTTTCTTTACCTCTTTCGCTGTCTCTTTCTTTTTCTGCTCTTGCTCTTCCACTATCTCTTTCTTTTCCTTCTTCTTTTCCTTTTTCTCTCCCACTTCCTTCTCCTTTATCTTTTCCACTTCCTTCTCCTTTATCTTTTCCACTTCCTTCTCCTTTTTCTCTTTCTTTTCCTCCTCTGCTTTCTCTTTCTCGTTATTTTCCTCTTCCACTTTCTCTTCCACTATCTCTTCCACTATCTCTTGCTCTTGCTCTTTCTCTTGCTCTTCCTCTTTCTTTTCTTCTTCCTCTTCCACTTTCTCTTGCTCTTCCTCTTTCTTTTCCTCTTCCACTTTCTCTTGCTCTTCCTCTTTCTTTTCCTCTTCCACTGTCTCGTCCACTATCTCTTGCTCTTTCTTTTCCTCTTCCACTTTCTCTTGCTCTTCCTCTTTCTTTTCCTCTTCCACTTTCACTTTCTCTCCCACTATCTCTTTCACTATCTCTTCCGCCTTCTCTTCCTTTACCTCTTCTTTATTCTTTTCCTCTTTCTCTTCTTTATTCTTTTCCTCTTTCTCTTCTTCCCCCTTTTTCTTTTTCTCTTCCACTTTCTCTTCCACTTTCACTTTCTCTTCCACTTTCACTTTCTCTCCCACTTTCTCTTTCACTTTCTTCTCCTCTTGCTCTTCCTTTTTCTTTATCTCTTCTTTATTCTTTTCCTCTTCCACTTTCACTTCCACTTTCACTTTCACTTTCTTCTCCTCTTGCTTTTCCTCTTTCTTTGTCTCTTTTAATGTCTCTTCTACTATCTCTTTCTCTTTCACTTTTTTTGCCTCTTCCACTATCTCTTCCACTATCTCTTCCACTTTCACTTTCTCTTTCACTTTCTTCTCCTCTTGCTCTTCCTTTACCTCTTTCTTTATCTCTTCTTTATTCTTTTCCTCTTTCTCTCCCACTATCTCTTCCTCTTTCTTTTCCTCTTCCACTTTCTCTTCCACTGTCTCTTTCTCTTCCTCCACCTTTTTCTCTCCCACTTTCTTTTCCTCTTTCTTTATCTCTTCTTTATTCTTTTCCTCTTTCTTTGTCTCTTTTACTATCTCTTCCACTTCCACTTTCTTCTCCTTTACCTCTTCCTTTACCTCTTCCTTTACCTCTTCCTTTGCCTCTTCCTTTACCTCTTCCTTTACCTCTTCCTTTACCTCTTTCTTTATCTCTCCCACTATCTTTTCATTTTTCTCCTCCTTTTTCTCCCCCTTCTCCTCTTTCTCTTTTTTCTTATTTTTCCCCCGAGCAAAAAAAATCTTTATAGTTCCTATAAAACTTTTCAGTTTCTTTTTAGCCAAATTCACTCTCTTCGAAATCGATTCAAGTTTTTTTCCTAGAGTCTCCTTCAATTTCCCTGTGGCCATTGTCAATGTTTCATTTAATTTTTTTGAAATTGACTCCAATTGGGTTTTAGCCCGTCTTAGATTTTTTGTGACCGAATTTATCTCTTCATTTCCTATGGACGAATTCAGGCTATTATGAATATTTTGTAATCTTTTCACCACATTTTGTACTTTATTTTTGGCACTTTTTAATTTGTCCCTGACTTTTTCTCTGATAGAATTGGCCTTTGGTTCTTCTTCTGGAGATTTTTCTTTAGAAAGACTAGACTCAATGGCACCCAGCCTTTTCTGGACAAACGACAGGCCTTTAATGAGAGATCCTAGAAAGCACCCAGCTACTCTAGCTGATAAATTCCTCAGAAGAGAATTTTTAACTTTGTGATTTTGTGCAAGTTCTCTAGCCCCAAAGAAGACAGCGCCCCCATCTTCCTCTGCCTCTTTCGCTGCCTCTTTCGCTGCCTCTTTCACTGCCTCTTTCACTTTTTCTTTATCTTTTTTCTTATTTTTCCCCCAGGTAAAAAAATTCTTTATATTACCTACTAAACTTTCCAGTTCCTCTTTAGCCGAATTCATAGCCTTTGAAATCGATTTAAGTTTTTCTTTTAGGGCGCCCCCCAAACTTCCCGCAGCCTTTGTTAATACTTCATTCAAGCTTTTTGAAATCGACTTCAATTGTTCCCCAGCTCTTCTCAGACTTTTGATGATTGGATTTATATCTTCTCTAGGTAGACCTAATTTTTCATTTTCTATGAACGAATTCAGGCCACTGCGAATCTTTTTTAATTTGTTCCTTACGCCAGATATTTTATTTTCGACACCCTCTAATTTGCCCTTGACTCCGTCTATAATAGGATTGATTTTTGATCCTTCCTTTGGAGATTTTAATTTTGAAAGGCCAGACCTAATGGTGTTCAGACTATTCTGGACAAGCAATAGACCCCCTGTAAGAGGTCTCAGAAAAGCCCTAGCTACTCTAGCTGATAAACTCTTCAGAAGAGAATTTTTAACTTTGTAATTTCGTACAGATTCTCTGAGACCAAAGTGAGCACTCTCCTCTGCCTCTGCCTCTGCCTCTGCCTCTGCCTCTGTCTCTGTCTCTACCGCTGTCGCTGTCGCTGTCGCTGTCGCCGCTGTCTTTGTCTTTGTCTTTATCTTTGTCTCTGTTTTTGTATCTCCCCCCGCCTTTTTCACTTCCACTAATTCTTCCTCTTCCTTTCTATTTTTCCCTGTTGTTTCCGACATAATTTGCTCCCTATAGTTTTCTAATTGCGAGCACAATAACAAATTTTTTGATAAAAATCAAGAGGTACTCTCCCGTTAAAAATTAAAAAAACAGTGTAATACCTAAAAAAACGCTAGTTTTATTGCGACAACAAAAATATTTTAAATCCCACTGACGATAAATAAAAACAATACTGGCCGCATTAAACTGGGGAAATAACCCGAATTTGATGTCAATAGATGTCTTCTAAATAAAGTATTTTTTCCCTCCTTGTAATGAAAAGTATTGTCGCCTAGTATCGAATCATCGTATTTTTTCGTTTGTATGAATAAAATTTTTCTTTTACCCATCATAAGAGACAAGGTGGCAGCGGCTTTTAGAAAAGCAAAGGAAGGTTCCCTATCTGATTTCTATAGAGTTTTTGAAACTATAGAGCTGGAGGAGGGCCAGGAAAAAGATTACAGCAGGATGGAGGAAGTAATTAAAAACACTATGGTAAAACTTGGATTGACGAAGGTTCTAGAAGAATTTATAAAGATATCCTTTGATAAAAAAATAGAGAGAGACACAAAAGTAAGTTCCAAAATTTCTATACAGGAGTACATAGATAAAGAGGACTGGAGAATAAACGCTAATGCCAATGTTGGCTATAGCAATGCTGGACTGGTCAGCAACATATCTGGAAAGCTAATAGCTAACTATTGGCTAGATAATGTCTACTCTGAAGAGGAGGGAGCCGCCCATAGGGATGGAGATTATCACATACACGACCTCGACTGTCTAACGAGCTACTGTGCGGGTTGGTCTCTCAGAGCTCTACTGGATGAGGGTTTCAATGGAGTTGCCGGAAGAGTTTCCTCTAGGGCGCCAGGTCATTTCAGAAGCGCCCTTGGACAGATGGCAAACTTTTTAGGAATATTGCAGTCCGAGTGGGCTGGAGCGCAAGCATTTTCGTCCTTCGACACCTACCTGGCTCCCTATGTTTTTAAAGATTGTCTGAGTCCCAGGGAGATAAAGGAGGCTATCAGCAGCTTTGTATTTAATTTGAATGTGCCAGCTCGCTGGGGTCAGTCTCCGTTCACTAACATAACTATGGACTTTACAGTTCCGAAGGATCTGGCTGACCAGATACCAACGCGCAATGGCGCACACATATTCAAGGGTATAAACGATGAGACCCTTTTGAAAAAAGCCAAAGAAAGAGGAGTTAATTCGCTGGAAGAATTAACCTATAGGCATTTCCAGAGGGAATTGGAGCTGATTGACATAGCCTACTACGAAGTCATGACAAATGGTGATCGAGACGAACAGCCATTCACTTTCCCAATACCAACGGTGAACATAACGGAAGATTTCAATTGGGATACCGAGGCTGCCAGGGCTCTATTTGAAAATACAGCTAAAATTGGCAGCTCCTATTTCCAAAATTTTCTCGGGAGTCAATATATAAAAAATGAGAAAGGAGAAATGGTACCGAACCCCGAAGCCTATAAGCCCAATAATGTGAGAAGTATGTGCTGCCGGTTGCAGCTAGATCTGAGAGAGCTGCTAAAGAGAGGCAACGGCCTATTTGGATCTGCTGAGATGACCGGTTCCATAGGCGTGGTGACCATAAATATGGCTAGACTCGGCTATCTCTGTAAGGACAACAGAGATGCTCTGCTGTTCAGACTCAGCAGGTTGATGGATTTGGCAAAATCCACTCTTGAGAAGAAGAGGGTATTTGTTCAGGAACTCTATGATAGAGATTTTTATCCCTACACGAAGAGATATCTCAAAGGATTTAAAAACCACTTCAGTACCATAGGTGTTAATGGAATGAATGAAATGATCCGAAACTTTACCCACGACAGTCTAGATGTGACATCTGCCGAGGGCATAAATTTTAGCATAGAGATTCTCGAGTTTATCCGCACTAGACTGAAAAAATATCAGGAAGAAACGGGAAACATGTATAATTTGGAGGCAACGCCGGCCGAAGGGACGACCTATAGATTCGCAAAAATAGATAAAAAAAGATTTCCCGATATCATCCAGGCTGGTTTTGGGGATAATATTTACTACACAAACAGCAGCCAGGTTCCAGCAAATTACACCGATGACCCCTTCGAAGCCCTTGATTTGCAAAATAATCTCCAGTGTAAGTACACTGGCGGCACAGTGCTGCACCTGTACATGAGTGAAAAACTGCCTAGCGGAGAGGCGGCAAAAAATCTGGTTAGAAAGGTTTTAACTGCCTATAAATTGCCCTACATAACCATAACTCCAGTGTTTTCCACCTGCACAACCCATGGGTACCTTAACGGAGAACAATTCACCTGCCCCCAGTGTAATAAAAAAACCCAAGTTTGGACTAGAGTTATGGGCTATCACCGTCCACTAGATAGCTTTAACATAGGCAAAAAGGGCGAACACACCGAAAGAGTTTTATTCAAATCATGCTGATGAAACCCAGGAACCGACTAGCCCTCGGCTCCTGGAACTCTTCATTCTGGGTTTGCTCTCTCATTTTCACAGCGGATAGGGATTTTTAGTTTATCTATCAATCTCAACGACTTTGTTTTTGCTTCTAAGACCGGCCACTATTTTTACGTGGGACTTTGCTAGACCATATTCTGAGGCGAGAAGTTCCACCAGAGCCTCGTTGGCTCTATTATCTAGAGCCGGAGCTGTCACTGTGACTTTTAGCTGTTCCCCATAGCCACCAATAATTCTATTGTGTTTAGCGTTCGGAATAAGGCGGATACGTTGGATAAGCTTACTCATTCCGATCCACCAGAAAAAAATAGGAGATAAATTTTTAAATCGTTCATAGGACGGCAACGTCAAATTTTTTGCCGAAAATTTCCACCTCCAGCCTGTCTCCTACAGAAAGAGAGGTATCGCGAGTGACCACTATGCCCCGTTTACGCACTAGGGCATAGCCTCGCCGAAGAATTTTTCTCCTATCGAAAACCAACAGTCTTCGCTCCAAATTTTCGAAGATGGAAAGTTTTCTGCTGAGAATATAGACCACTGCGCTTTTTACATCACTGTAGATGCATTTAATTTTAGCTTCAAAATCATCTAGCCGTAGGATAATATTTTTGAGAATCCTTCTGAAAGTTCTATCTAACCTCAGAGCTGCGTCCCTTTTCAGAGGGCTTAGAAAACTGGCCACTGCCGTTGGGGTTGGCAGTCTCAGATCCGCCACATAGTCAGCTATGGTCCAATCTATCTCGTGGCCTATGGCCGTTATCACTGGAATTTTAGATTTAAATATCTCTCTCGCTAGAAGTTCACTATTGAAACACATGAGATCCTCTGTGGAACCACCGCCTCTAGTTATCACTATGACGTCGGTTGGTTCAAAATCATTAAAATATCTGATACCTCCAACTAGGGCAACGTCAGCACTCTGACCCTGCACCAGTGAGGGATACAGTATGATATCATCAATAGGGACCCTATCAACCAGACTGATTTCAATGTCTCTAATGGCTGCTCCCCCTGGAGCCGTTATTAGACCAACTTTCCTAATGTTTTTGGGAATTAATTTTTTCAGATCGAATAGACCCTCGGCTTTTAATTTGTTCTTTCTCTCCTCGATCAGTCTGAGCAGAGAACCAATGCCGCCTATTTCCAAATTTTCAGCTATTATTTGGTAGACAGATCTGCTTTCGTAGATTGTTAGACGACCATAGAGGACGATCATTAGGCCATCCTCCAGTCTAAATCCTGAATTGTTTCTGGAGCCAGCAAAAAACACAGCATTAATGGTACTATCAGTATCCCTCAGAGAGAAATACACATGGCCAGCTGATGATACTTTGGTGTTGCTTACCTCGCCGGTAACTTTTACGTAGTAGAGTGCACCCTCAAGAATCATTTTGATGCTTTTGACCAACTCCGAAACTGTGTACTCTGGTATCAACTTCATTAATCTTTCCCACAACAAAACTATCAGGTGAACCGAAGATGGAGAACCACTGGCGCGGACGACGAGACTTGAACTCGCGACCTCCTGCTCGACAGGCAAGCGCTCTAACCAACTGAGCTACATCCGCATCTCCACATCCGCAACTACTGGTGGGCGATATAAGATTCGAACTTATGACCACCTGCTTGTAAGGCAGATGCTCTGACCAGCTGAGCTAATCGCCCACAGCGGTGAAATGCTAAAAAGGAACCTATTATAAGTCAAGGATAATTTAGAATTGTACATATTAGCGGCATTCCGAACAGACGCGCAGATGAAAATAATAATATATTGTAATAATTGCCGAAGATGTCCGAAGAATCCATTGAATTTTTATTTCTTTTTTCTAAAATTTTTCCTAAATGTACGGTCCCACTAATGATTAGAGATTTTATCGAGGGAATGACTTCCCATTTTCTATTTGCCAATCTAGGAGATACCGGCGATAGCAATTGCTATCCCAGAGATGATTTTCTAGAGGATCTAGGGACTGTTGGTGACATAATTAAAAATATTACAGGAGCATCGGACAAAATGAAAGAAACAAAAAATGCGAATTTAATCTATAAAGCTGAGAATGACACCTCCGACGATGAGGAAAATGTCTTTCTACCACCCCCAGATATACTCGCTAAATATAGAAATTCTGGCATGGCCAGGGAGCTGTCAAACTTTGTGAAGAAAGAACAGGAGCATAGACACGAAGTCCAAAGAGACAGCATGCACAACTACAGAAGGGGTCAGACGTTTGGTCTCATCTCGTCTCTGTTCTTTATCTGGAATACATTTAGTCTTATAAAGGCAGGGCATAGAAAAGAAGCCTATGTGCTATGTTTTGCATTTTCCTCTCTGATGCTGAGCATGGTTCTCCTGACTAGGTGTCTTAGGAAAAATTACAGAAAACATAATGAGTGGGGGGCTTCCCCTTCAAAATTAAAAACTCCCAGCAAAGGTTAATAAATCAGAAACAGAGGGTGTTTTTCTTGAATGGTCTGCGGAAAGTCCCCCGAGGCAAATTGTTTTTGCTTGGCCTTCTGTCTTCCTTCGCCTTTGCCCCGACCTATTTTTTTTTAGTATTTTTTTTTAGCCTGGATTTTTTCCTGGAACTGCTGGATTCGCTAGAAAGCCCTAGCGAAGCTCTGAAAAGTGGCTGGCTATTTGGTTTCGGTTATTTTTTGGGCAATTGCTATTGGTTCTATAGCCCTCTCCTTGTGGAGCCCCTGAAATACGCCTGGCTAATTCCCCTCGCCCTAGCCATAATACCAGCCTTTTTAGCCTGCTACATCGCTCTAACTGGCCTATTCACATGGCTATTCGGCAGATTTTCGGACAACAGATTTTTCAGAACACTGGTCTTCGCACTGCTCTGGACAATTTTTGAATATGCCCGAGGAGTTCTCGCAACAGGCTTCGCCTGGAATTTGGTAGGCTATAGTCTAGCTTTCTGCCCACCGCTGATACAGACCGTCTCTATTTTTGGCAGCCATCTATTCGGATTCATTGTGCTACTGTTCTATAGCGCACCCTATGCACTAAAACATCGAAAATACCGCCTGTACTCCATTTTTCATTGCTCTATTTTAGTTTTTATTGTGGGTTTTGGTTTTCTGAGACTAGGAAGGGCCCAACACTTATTTTCATCCTATGTGGTTAGACTGGTTCAACCAAATTTATCGCAGGAGGTTAAAAATAAACACGAGCAGCCAGCTGACATCCTAGAAAATATGTTAACTCTGAGTTTGGCCGAAGCCGACAATGTTGACTATGTGGTATGGCCCGAAACCGCGCTCCCCTACGCGGTATTTTCCAATGAAAATAATGAGTTCCTGGAGATCCTGGGTCATAGATTCGCCGGAAACAAGACTCTGATCACTGGAGCTATAAGAATCGAAAGGAATGGCAGAAAAATTTACAACTCTCTCATTGTAGTTAAAAATGCTAAAATTATAGGTTATTATGATAAATACCATCTCACTCCCTTTGGGGAATTTATACCGTTTAGCAATGTATTTAAATTTCTGACTGCACTGACCGGCATAGGTAATTTTTCCAGAGCGGATGAGAAGGGCAGAGTTATAAAAATTGATGATAGATTTCCAACATTTTCCCCAAACATATGCTATGAGTCAATATTCATTGATTCTGTGGACAAAAAAAAGGGGGGTAAACTTATAGTTAGCATAACCAATGATGCCTGGCTTGGCAGAACCAGCGGACCCTACCAACATTTTGATGCCCTAAAATTTAGAGCTCTGGAAAATCACATTCCAGCTATTCGGGTAGCCAATTCCGGCCTAAGCGGGGTGATAGACAAATATGGTCGTGTTCTCCTGAGAACAAAGCTCAACCGGAGAGAAGTAGTGGACGTTCGCCTGCCACTCCCGCAGTAGCTGAAAAATACGCCTCCTCTCAGGGCATAAACAGGCCGCCATTCACATGGATAGTTTGTCCTGTTATGTATCCCGATTCTCTTTTGGCTAGAAAGGCTATTGCATTGGCAACATCTTCGGGCCTGCCGATTTTGCCCAGAGGGATACTGCCAATAATTTTACTTTTTTGAGCTTCGGTCAGTTTATCCGTCATAGGAGTCTCGATAAACCCCGGAGCAACGCAATTCACTGTGATACCGCGATTTGCAAACTCCAGAGCCAAAGATTTGCTAAGCCCAGTGATGCCCGCCTTGGAAGCAACATAATTTGCCTGCCCCGCATTGCCAGTGAAACCCACTACGGAACTTACATTTATGATCCTGCCATACCTAGCTTTCATCATTCTCTTTAGAGCCTCTCTGTTCAGAACAAATGTGGCCTCCAGATTAACACTGATCACCTCTCTGAAATCTTCTCTGGACATGCGAATGGACAACGTATCTTTTGTCATCCCAGCGTTGGAAACCAAAATATCAACTGGACCAATGTCCCTATCTAGCGTGCTGAAAACTTCTTCAACCTGCTCTGCGTTCCCTAGATCACAGCTAATGATATAGGGTTCTCCTCCTTCGGATTTTATCCTACTGGCCAACTCCTGCAATTTGTCGGGGTTCCTTGCACAGAGACAGACCGTAGCTCCGTGTCTGGCGAATAGGATTGAAGTGGCCTGGCCAATCCCACCGGTTGCACCCGTTATTAAAATTTTTTGATTCTCAAAATCTAACGACATGTTTATATCTAATAGGGCTGATGAATAATTGAACGCTAGACAGATTAAAGTCAATAATAATTTGGCAAAACACGGTGAGAATTTTCCTCTAAATTCAAAATAAAAACAAAAATATGCTAAATCATGAAAAAGCAATGCCGACACCAATGATAATAAAAACAACAAGAATAGTCTATTATTGTTCTACATCCAATTTCTTTCTTGTTTTTTATTTATCTATAGTTATAACGGAGGAATATTTTCCGTTTTGGTAATCATCATAGGAACTGTGAGCATAAGAAATATAGCAATAATTGCCCATGTGGATCATGGTAAAACTACTCTAGTGGACCAACTGCTGAGACAGAGTGGGACGTTTATGTCCCATGAAAAAATCGAGGATAGGGTTATGGACACAGGGGACCTGGAAAAGGAGAGAGGTATAACCATACTGGCCAAGTGCACTTCCATAAACTACAACGGAAATGTTATAAACATAATCGATACTCCAGGCCACGCCGATTTCGGAGGCGAGGTGGAACGAGTATTGTCTATGGTGGATGGTGTCATACTGCTGGTAGACGCGGCCGAAGGACCGATGCCACAGACAAAATTTGTCCTCTCTAAGGCCCTAGGTCTTGGTCTAAGGCCAATTGTGGTTATAAATAAAATTGACCGAAACGATGCGAGACCCGGAGAGGTGCTGAATGAAATTTTTGATCTATTCATAAATCTGAACGCCAATGAGGATCAGCTGGAATTTCCCGTACTCTACGCAGTGGGAAGAGATGGTTGGTGCATCAAAAACATTGGAGATAGTGGGGGAGATATGAAATTCCTGCTTGATCTGGTGCTAGAACATGTGAAAGAGCCACTGGTTGACCGAGAGGCTCCATTCTCCATGTTGGCCACGATACTAGACTACAATTCCTATGTGGGGAGAATGCTGATAGGAAAGGTCCATAGCGGCAGAGCCACAATAAATATGCCTATAAAGGCAATAAACCTCAGCGGGGACACCGTTGAAAAGGGGCGGCTAACCAAAATGTTTGTGTTCCGGGGAATAAAAAAAATACCGGTGGAAACAATAGAGGCTGGGGATATAGTTTCCATTGCTGGACTTGAGCGAGCTACGGTAGCTGATACCATCTGTGATCCCTCGGTAGTAAAACCAATAGAGTCCACCGCCATCACGGCTCCGACAATGTCCATCACCATTTCAGTCAACGACTCACCCCTCGCCGGAAAGGAGGGAACAAAGATCACCTCTAGATTACTGAGAGACAGACTTTTCGCCGAACAGGAGAGTAATGTGGCCATAACCGTCAGAGAAACTGGCAATATGGACAGTTTCGAGGTTGGCGGCAGGGGGGAACTGCAGCTAGGAATTCTCATAGAAACTATGCGGAGAGAGGGCTATGAGATGGCCGTGGGTAAGCCCAAAGTTCTATTCCGAACAGACGAAAATGGCAACAAACTGGAGCCCATCGAAGAGGTTGTGATAGACATAGATGAAAAGTTCAGTGGACCCGTAGTGGACAAATTGAGTAGGCGTAGGGGAGAATTGGAAGAAATGAAACCCTGTGGCTATGGTAGAACAAGAATAATTATGTTTGTGCCATCTCGGGGCCTGCTGGGCTATCAGAGTGAATTCATGAGCGATACTAAGGGGACGGGCGTACTCCATAAAATATTCCATTCCTACCAGGAATACAGAGGAGAAATTTTAAATATGAGAAGACATGCGCTCATATCCAATGGACAGGGGGAGGCTATTCCCTATGCTCTGTTCAATATCCAGGACAGGGGCACAATGTTTATAGGGCCCCACGACAGGGTATACGAGGGTATGATTGTGGGCGAACATCCCAGAGAAAATGATCTGGTGGTCAATGTCCTGAGAATGAAAAAATTAACCAATGTAAGGGCTGCTGGCAGCGACGAAAATATAATTCTTTCACCCCCGCAACAGATGAGTCTGGAACAGATGATAACCTATATCAATGACGATGAACTGCTAGAGGTCACCCCTAAAAGTCTGAGACTGAGAAAAAAATATCTCTCGGCCCAGGAGAGGAAAAAATACTCCCGAGGCGAAGAGGAGGAGTAGACGCTAGTTGTGGTAAAAAAATAAATTTCTAGCAAATAGAGCGAATAGGGCAAAAGGCCTCACCCACTAGTCATTGGCATTTAGAATTTGGCAGCTGCACTGAAAATTTTTGTCTTTTTCGGCCGAACCACTAAACTTTCCGGCTGTTTAGCCATTGTCATAATTAGACACATTCCGGGGAGAATACTCTGGGGTTGGATCCTTTTAAATTGTGTTGGTCATACCATAGCAGCAGAATTATCCAACCCCAGTTAATCTTTCAACTTCCGAACCGTGCCCCCACTCTAGACGATTTGATTTTGCCCCTCAAAAATTCTGTGCGTTCATTTAATTTTTTTGTATTCTCCAGGCCCCGTTCGAACACTCGTGTTCTGCCTCTGAGTAATTCTTCCACATAGGCTCTGTTGCTTTTTTCTATTTTTTCTATTTCAGTTCCCAGGAAATTTTGCTCCTCAGCAGCATCTAATTTTTTAGCAATTGTTTTTGCCAGGTCTATCATTCTTCCAACCATGGTTGGATCATATTTGATGCCTATGTCGAAATCTTTGTAAAAACCATCTAGGCCTTCTCCAAACTTTCCATACTCTGTTTCTAGATAGCCAGAAAGACTTCTCCAGTCTTCTTCGGCCGCTTCCTCTAGCTTTTTCAATTCTTTTCCCCTTTTCTCTGTTTCTTCCTTTTCGTCTGTAATTTCCCTCGATAACTCCTCTCTTCTTTCCCTGATAAGTTTCTCAAAATTTTCTACGGACTCTCCATCTTTATCTTCCAGATATCCTCCCCCAATAGATTGGACTCTTTGGTCATATTCCTCCAGCAACTTTTCCTTTTTAGAAAATTCCTCCAATAAATATATAATTATAGGGCTTACAATATACTCGAGTAGATTTTTATCTGTCCCCAGATAAACTTTGTTCCTCTCCAACATCTTCAGTTGCCCATGTAGCTGTGCCACCGCCACAGGATTGCCGAGTACAGCTCTAGCGTACTCCCTATCCGCTATGAAACCATAAAATATAGAGTTAATGGATGTGCTCTCAATTCCTCCTAACAACCCCCTGTTTTCTGCTGCAGCTATCGCCGTAATCATCGAATGTTCCCAACAACTGCCCCTAATCTGCACAACAGAATTCTCCACCAGCGCAACGTTTTTTACAATTCCAGCCAGAACTTTCTTCCAGGAGCCCATGGCAACAGCACGACCAGAGTCAAAACATTTGAACAATATTTCACCTGATTTATCTATTCCCATAAAACCATTTTTATCTATAATTTCCTTTATTTTACCTATATCTATAACCAGAGCCACCGCGTGACCATCACCTCCTGTGCGCAAACCCACCGAGACCGATATAAAGTCTTCCTCTATGTTTTTTATGTTTTCTGCGTCGATCCCCAGGGACTCTAGAAACTTCGTTGGACTTCCGTAGTCTCCCCCAGAGAAGGTTTTAAATCCAGGTTTTTGGAAACGGACCCCTTTTAGACTTTCTAAATCTTTCAGATTAGCGAGGATCCCTAGGTTTACTTCTTCTTCCGCCCCACCTTCGAACCCCTGGGCCCCTCTCTGAAATCGATTTTCAAACATAAGTTTCTGAACTCTCTGGAGAAGGCTTTGAGCCTCTTCGAAGGTTTTTACAGGGGGACTGACAACTATGGCCCCAGATCTAAAAAGAATATCCCCATTTTCTATTTTTCCCGAGAGAACCCTATTGAGCTCGCCATAGTCCACTTCCACCGTTGCCTCTAGGTTTCCATCGGCGCCATAGGAATAGTAGGTCACGGAACCCTTTGAAAAAAAACCATATAGGCCAAAATTACAACTGGACAGTTTCCTAGTGTCATCTATCTTTTTAAAGTTAATCTGGCCCGCTCTCTCCCCCTCCCCATAGGTTTCGGGCCCATCTAACAATGTATCACGAACAGTACGAAAGTATTTATCATAATAAAAATACTCCCGGATACCGTTATTTTTAAGCCGAAACCCTCTTAGGAGGCTAAATTTTTCTGCGCTAGCTTCGCTAATGCTGCCATTTTCTTCTATTTTTTTTACATAGCTATCACGACCTATTATTTTAAGTTTTCTCCACTCATAGCTTCCATTTGCCTGGGTAATCTTTCCCTCAGAGATACGGCCATTCCTATCGAATTTTCCTTCGCAGATTGATCCATCTAGTCCAAAAAGTGTTCCTTTAACTGACCAATCTGTATTGGCGCCCAGTTTTCCTCTAAAGAATTCCCCTTTTCTATTGACATATATTCCTCGCCCTTCGTCCACCGTGGACCAGCCGGTTTGTTTGTCAAATTTTACCTCAACTTTTTTGTCATCATATTCCACAAAATCTCTAATGTATCCTTTCTCAAATGAAACTCTAAAGGAAATTCCTTCGGGGAAATTACAGGTTATTTTGCCACCACTGATATCATAGAATACCCCGTTCTCTCCGAAGTTAACATTGGAAATAGTCTTTTTCTCTAGTTTCCCATCACTAAAATTTCCTTCAATAGTAACTCCACTTTTGTAAATTATTTTTCCTTTCCCATTTTTCTTGCCGTTCCTGTATTCTCCCTCATAGATGTCCCCATTTAAGTAGGTGTATTTGCCCTTTCCATCTCTCAGACCATTCCTATATTCTCCCTCGTAGATGCCCCCATTTGAGTAGATGTATTTGCCCCTTCCATCTTCCTTGCCGTTCTTGTATTCTCCCTCATAGATGCCCCCATTTAAGTAGGTGTATTTGCCCTTTCCATCTCTCAGGCCATTCTTATATTCTTCCTCGTAGATGCCCCCATTTGGGTAGATGTATTTACCATTTTCATCTCTCAGGCCATTCCTATATTCTTCCTTGTAGATGTTCTCGCCCGGGTAAATGCATTCGCTGGGGTAAATGCATTCGCCATTTTTGCCGAATTCACCATCTAATTCTTCCTGATCTGTCTGGTCAGTTATTCTTTCTTTTTCTGACCTGGCCAGCCCTGGATTAAATAAAACTGATGGCAGTAGAACAAATGCTAATGTAGATAATTTTTTAGCATTTTTTACATTAAAGTTTGACATGAAATTAGCCCCCTTATTATTAATAAAAAATATATGCCCCACGCCTCCCATCGGAATCTAAATTTTTAAAAAGAATTACAGGAACAACGCGTACTACTGCCGTATAATACCCAAAAAAAATTCTTTTTACAAGGGATTTAAATTTTGTATGATATGATAGCCTAGTCCAGCTAAGACATCGAAAAATAAATGGAATCACCAAATTGGGGGAGAAGATGGCCTGGATGATGCCAATGGTCAGTGGGCAGGCAGAGCAAAAATATAAAAACATTTACTTTTTGTGCTTTTGAATTTAGCGTATTTTCGCAAATATCAGAGAGATTATGGTGTCCAGAAAATATTTTGGTACAGACGGGGTAAGGGCTAGAGCCAACACATACCCAATGACGGCTGACTTCGCCCTAAGGTTGGGCGTTACAGTGGCAAAAATTTTGAAAAAAAATAATCCCAAAAAAACAAGCGTCGTCATAGGGAAGGACACGAGGCTATCCTGCTACATGCTGGAGTCGGCACTCACCGCAGGACTAACGGCAGGAGGTGTCCGAGAGGTTTTTCTGGTGGGTCCCATCCCCACGCCAGGCCTGGCCATGCTGACAAGATCTCTCAGATGTAATCTCGGCATAATGATTTCGGCTTCCCATAATCCCTACTACGATAATGGGATTAAACTCTTTGATTCCAATGGAATAAAATTTCCAGAGAAGATAGAGGAAGAGATCGAAGCCCTGATAGATAATCCGACACTGATGGAAAATCTGCCAATGGATAATAAGATAGGAAAAGCCTGGAGATCTGAGAATTATATATATCAGCAGAGGTATATAGAGCACACAAAGGGTGGTTTCCCCAGAAATATGAGTCTCAGCGGTCTAAAAATAGTGCTGGACTGCGCAAATGGCGCAAGTTACAGGGTTGCCCCAACTATTTTTTGGGAATTGGGGGCTGAAGTTGTCAAGATAGGCTGCCAACCTGACGGCACGAATATAAACGACGGCTGTGGTTCCACCAACGTGGATCTTCTGCGAAAAACAGTCGTCAGAGAGCATGCCGACATCGGTCTTGCCTTCGATGGTGACGCGGATAGAATAATTATCGTCAGTGAAGATGGCAATGTGGTCGATGGAGACAGAATAATCGCCCTTATGGCCCGAAAAATGCTCGACGAGAAAAGTCTTCGAAACAACACTGTTGTTATAACACAGATGTCGAATCTTGGTTTGGAACTATATTTAAAAAACATCGGACTAGAGGTCATAAGGACAAAGGTTGGAGACAGATATGTGGCCGAAGAAATGAGAAATAACAATCTGAATTTGGGCGGAGAGCAGTCGGGGCATATAATATTTGGAGACTATTGCACAACGGGAGACGGTATATTCTGCGGATTGCAGGTTCTTGCGGTGTTGCAGGCAGCTAGGCAAAAAAACAGTGAGCTAAAATTCAGTGAGATTGCAGACGTATACAAATCGATTCCCCAGAGACGGGAAAATATAAGGTTTTGTGGGAATAGATCCAATCCTCTGGAACTGGAAAATGTTAAACTCTTCATAGAGGAGCAAAACATGAAGTTGGAAGGATTCGGTAGAATTGTTGCCAGAAAATCAGGCACAGAACCTCTCCTGAGAATAATGGTTGAGTGCACAGACACTGACAAACTAAACTATGTATTCGACGCCATCTATAGTAAAATAATGGAATGTCTGTAGAACGGGCTCTTTGCAAAGAAATACTCCCCAGTTCCAACCACCGTATGTTTTTTACAAAAAACACCTCAGAACAAAATTTTCAATCTCTAATTGCGCTCCGGATGGACCAAATTTGATATTTTTTTCAACGGCAATCATTTTTTCCAAAAGCAAACCAGTGCTTTCCATGGTCCATTTATTTACGTAATGCCCGAGGGAAATTTTTGATTTCCAAAATATTCTTTCGATCTCGAATATTTCCTCCAGCTTTTTCCCCTCCAGAAGCATAGAATATATTCTCTGCAGCATGAGAAAGTGCCGAATCATGGATCGCAGTATAACTATGGGCTCCAGGCCATCGCAAAAGATTTTATCCATTGCCCTCAGAGTATCTTGCCTGTCAAGACTGCAAAAGCTTTTGATGAAATCCTCTAGGTTTGCAGAGGCGTTATCCACCAGACAATTTTGAACATCTTCCATGGAAACATTTCTATTTTCTTCATTTTTATAGAGATATAGCTTTTGAATCTCGTTCTCCATAGCCGTGCTGCTGGAACTGATGCTGACTATATAGTTAATTACCTCTGAGTTTGCAGCCAAATTATATTCACCCAGTTTTTTCCTAGCGAAGTTAGCCAGGTCCACAGAATTTTCTTCATAGCAGGCTATGCAGGCAATATATCTTGATTTTTCAGCATATTTTCGCAGAGAGGAACTGCTCTCGAGAGAATCCGCCAGGATGAGAAGAAAATTTTTATTGTCCATCAGATCCACAGTTTCGAACAGATTTTCTAGGTGTTTTGTGAACATATTACCTTTTTCCATCAGTTTCAGCACAAATAGGATATTGGCACTGAAAATAGACGTCGCCACAAATTTTTCGGCCAGTGCACCGCCCTCCCCCTTTAGATCTTCGGGAACTAGGTTGCTGACCTCGTATTTGTGTTTCTGAAAAATACCCATCGTTTCCCTGAATCTCAGGCCAATCGATGAGTTTGCCGCCCCATAGAGAAGTAGAGCTTTAAAATCGCCATTGGATATATTCTTCAGAGTGGAACCAACGTTTCTAGTTTCTATCTTCACAGCCCCAGTATTTTATTTTCTATAGAAAAATCAATAACACGCCTCCACAGGATAGAACACAGAATGAAAAAAACCATTGCACGGAACGCGCATCTCCCATGAATTTAGATAAATTTTTCTCTCTAGGGCCTAGACCAACGGGTGGGTTTCTAACGGCTAGTCAAGATTTTCCATCACTATGGCTGTTTCACTAAAATATTTACTTTCCCCCTGAACCAGTTGGTATGTTTCATGCCCCTTGCCCAAAATTATCAGAGTGTCATCCTTTTCTAAAAGCCCGAGAGCAAATTTTATTGCCTCCTCTCTGCCATTTGCAAAATTATAGACACGGCCTCCGTTCTCCACACATCCAGACAGAATATCCGCCCTAATTTTCTCGGGATCCTCCGTTCTGGGATTGTCGTCGGTGACTATCACTATGTCCGAAAATTTTTGGGCGATTTTCCCCATGAGCGCCCTCTTTGATCTGTCTCTATCCCCGCCGGAACCGAATAGACACAGAAGTTTACCATTGCCGAATTCCCTTAGATGTTTCCCTATTATTCCCAGCACCACCTCAAAGGAGCTCGGAGTATGGGCATAGTCTATATAGATGCGGGCGCCTTTTTTAGTGCTAGCCACAAATTTCATTCTCCCATCGGCAGATTCCACCTGTTCTAAGGTCGCAACCATCTCGTCCAGAGACCTATCTATCCCAAACCCGTAGACACAGACTAGAGCCTCCATCAGATTAAGGACTTGAAAATCACCAAATAATCTAGTGTCTATGGTGTATGTCTTTCCAAACAGCTCAAATTTTGCTCTCTGGAAACCATTTACGGTCTCATTGGATAGTATTCTTAGATCCGCCGACTCTGCATAGCCAAAGGTCAATATCCTATATTTTCTATTTTCACAGAGGGCTCTCACATATTCATAAAAATCCATGCCCGGATTCAGCACAACGGTAGCTCCCTCGTCGCAGTGTTCTCGGAATAATTTCATTTTACAGGCCAGATAATTTTCGATATTTCCATGGTAGTCAAGGTGCTCATGGTCACATATGTTAGTGATAGCCGCCACCTGTGTACTTATACCATCAAATCTATCTGTGTCGAGACCCTGGCTCGTGACCTCCATGGACACAAAGTTTACATTTTTTTTTCTCAGGTCACTGAGCGTTCTGTAAAGATCTACAATTTCCATCATAGTCAGGCTGCCATTTTTCGTACTTTCTTCCCCGCATTTTAATCCCAGAGTTCCAATGGAGGCACAGCCATATCCAAGCCCCATCACTATTTGCCTGATAAATTCTACCACCGACGTTTTCCCCTGGGTGCCAGTGACCCCGGCAATATGTTCGGGAAATTTATTCTCAAAAAATATCTTTAGAAGTTCCACTAGCTTTTTCCTCGGCTCTCTGATGCTGAAGACGGACACAGCGTCATTTTTATAGTTATATCTTTCGTCCACAAAAACCGCGCCCGCTCCATTGGCCAAAGCCTGCCCAACGTAGTCCACTCCTCTGTTGGTTTTGCCGTCCAGGGCCACAAAAATACTGCCTGGACCCACCCTGTTTGAATCCGTTTCCACCGACAGAATTTCAAAATCTCTAAAATCAGGAAGACTTAGATGCAGATTTTCCGCCATTTCAGAAAGAAGTATCAACTATTGTACAAAATATGAAACATGGGCCGATGCTAAAAAAAAGTATGGTTTTGTCAATCAAAAAGCAAAAATTTTACACCCCCTAGAACCTGAAAATTAAAATTGAAAATAAAATATTCTAACATATTATCTTTCCAGAAGGGGGCAAATGGCTGGATTTTGTTGCTATGGCACAGAAAAAAGAGGAGCTTAAATTAAGGAGTTGGTATTCTAATAAATATCAATTGATCCTAGTACAGAAAAAGATTTTGTCGTTTTTCTGTATAGTGGCCATGGTTACCGTTGTCATATCTGTAATTTTTGTCAAAAAATTTACGGAGTCCAAATCCTTCGAACCCTATGTGGTGGAGTTCGAAGATAAAACTGGACTGCTGAGCGTCGTTGACAATCTAACCGAATCGAAACTAACGGCCGATGAATCTATAAAAAAATTCTATCTAAACCTATTTCTAGAGGTCGGCGAAGGTTATAATTATGTAACATTTGTCAACGACAGAAAAAAATTGGGCATGCTCACAATTCCCGGTGTCTATAAAAAAATGTATCAGAAATACAGCACTGCCAATGAAAATAGTGTGGTTAATATGCTACGGGATAAGGGGACACTGACGATTAAAATTAAGTCTGTAGTCTTTCTGGCGCCCCTTATCGCCAGCATAAGATTTGTTGTGCATAATGATTCTTCACTGGGATCAAAGGACTATCCAAGAGAAAAACACCTGATAGCCAATATACAATTCAGATTCGCCGATATGAAAATGACCGCAGAAGAAAGGTATGCCAACCCTCTAGGTTTCCAGGTCATCAAGTACGATGTGGGGGATGATCTGAACATATGATGCTTCAGAAATTATGCAAAATAAAGGGACCGTTTACAGAGGAATGAACGAACATAGCAGAGCGACTAGATTTTTTGTAATTATGTGCCTTCTTTGGGTTTTCACCAAAATTTTAAAACCAAGGGAAGTTGCCGCAATGGGAACTGATATGCCCACCACCATAGACTCTAGAATAAAAACCATAGTGTATAACCCAAACGAGGTGATTGAATTAACATTCCACTATGGTTTCCAATCATTCATAGAGCTCGAGGAGGGCGAAGAAATAGAAATAATATCTCTCGGAGAATCGTTTCCCTGGAAGATAACTCCCGTGGGAAAACGGATATTTATAAGGCCAATGCAGATAAACACTAGCACGAACATGACCATTATAACTTCAAAAAGAACCTACATGTTCCAACTAAAAGCCGATAGCTATGAAAACAAGGGAGATGAGGAGTTGATATATTCTGTTCGTTTTTTTTATCCGGACAATAACTTTAAAATTCCTAAAATGCCAAATGCTAGCTACAGTACTCTAAAGGACGTCGCCCCAAAGGACGGAGATAGTATGGGCAGGGTTCTGAACAATTTTAAAACGGGGACAGTACTGAATTTTGATTACCTGATGACCACCACCAACAATAAAACCATAGGGTTACTGAAAGCCTTTGACGATGGTCTGAGTACCTATTTCGAATTTGAAAATAACAATGTCATTCCTAACATCTACGCGGTAGATATCTACGGAAAAGAAACACAGCTTGAATATATAATAGATGGACCCTATGTGGTTGTGAACACGGTGCAGCTTCAATTTTCCCTCAGAATCTCCGACAACATTGTCTGTGTGTTTAATGGCACAATGTTAGATTAGTTTTTCACCAGAGTTTTAATGACACCATCATATTCATTTTTACTGTTCCTTTCGAAGGGATGGGTGGCCACAACGTTCCACTCTTCCCCATTGAATTTTGGAAAGAACACATCGGCAACCCCCTCATAGTCAACCTCTGTCAGATACATTTTGTTGGCCAGCTCTCTGGAGAGAAAAAACTCATAGATAGTTGCCCCCCCTAGGACAAATAACTCTGATTCGCCGCCATTATCCGCAAAATTTACAGCCTCTAGAGGAGAGGAAAAAATATGGGCGCCATCCACGGCTAGATCCGTTTTTCTACTCACCACTAGATTTTCTCTGTGCGGCAGGGCCCTGCCTATGGACTGGAATGTTTTTCTGCCCATCAGCAGGTGGTGATTCATGGTTAAATTTTTAAAATTTTTCATGTCCTCCTCTATTTTCCAGATGAGTTTGCCATTCAGCCCGAGTTGTCTATTTTTGCCGATGGCAGCCACTATTGTTATTATCATGGATAAAAAAAATCTGACCTGGCGATTCTATAGAGGTAAAATTTTCTTGCAATAGAAGGATATAAGTTGCAGCATTGTCTAAAATGTTTCCGACAACTCCAAATGCGGCTGAACGAAAGTATCCTTACGAAAGAAATAAAATATCTTTTCCAAATTCTCTATAGAAATAATAATGAACTGATGCTGGTGGGAGGCTGTATTAGAGATTCCATTGTGGGCAAAAAAATAGCTGACTACGATCTAGCAACAAAGTACAGGCCCGACCAACTGACCGCCATTCTGGACAAGCATGGAATAGAGTATCTAAATACCGGTAAAAAATTTGGGACCATAACCGCCATTCTAGGAGACAAAAAATTTGAAATTACCACTCTCCGAAGAGACCTAGCACCCGACGGCAGACATGCGATGGTTGAATTCACCGAGGACTACAGAGAAGATGCCGAACGTAGAGATTTCACTTTCAATGCTCTCTACTGCGGCCCTAGTTTAGAGGTGTGGGACTATTTTAATGGGATTAGGGATTTAAAAAAGGGCCTCCTGAGATTCATAGGGGACCCCGAAAAGAGAATACTGGAGGATCATCTGCGAATACTGAGATTCTTTAGGTTCTACTCTGGCTACTGCTATTTTATGGACTACAGAGCTCTAGCGGCCTGTAAAAAACACAGAGATAAAATAAAAAAACTATCCGGGGAAAGGATCACCGAGGAGATGCGCAAACTCTTGGAGAGTAATTACCCACTGAAGTCCCTGAAAACCATGGAGCGCTGTGGAATTCTACAAAAAATATTTGATTATAAAGGAAAATTAGATTTTAATGCTCTGGAAATATTTTATTCACTCAAATTCCATCTTAATTTTGACTATAACTACCTATTTGTACTGGCTCTTTTGAAAAATAAAAATACCCTAGAATGCAATCTCAAACTGACTAGAAAGGAAAAAAATTACCTCGATCTGATTTTAAAAAATATCCCAGAAAATCTAGAAAGCCCCGGGGAAATGAAAAAATTACTCTTCGAGCTGGGAGACGCTGCTCTGACAAAAACTGTAGCTATGATTTCTCTATGCAGTAATTTTACGCCTAGCTATGGTGAGTGTCTGGATGTTCTGGAGAAAACAAAAATTCCAGAATTCCGCCTAGGAGGGGAAGATCTGTTGGAACATGGTTTTACAAATAAAAGGGAGTATGGTAAATTTATAAAAATGGCCAGAGATATCTTTATAAAATATGATTTTAAACTGAACAGAGAAGAAATTATAGAAATATTGAAAACTAAAGTATGAAACTATCGCTCTAGGGGGTTGCAATTTTGGGACATTATTATACCATATATAATATTATTATATGTAACATACGCATATGTCAGAAAAGTCAGAGAGAAGCCTAGTGACTGTGCTGGTGCCAAATATAAAGGGCCAGCTAGCTTTAATTTCGACATTTTTTGCCGAACATGGTATAAATATTCTCCGACTGACTCTATCGGCGGCCGATGAGAAAAACAAAATACAAAAAATAATAGCCTATCTGGAAGGGGACAAGGCTGAGGTGGAGAAGGTGTGCGAGGAACTTCTTGGGCAAGAAACCGTCCTAAAACTGGTAAATTTTAAAACGAATAGCGGCTATGTGGAAAAGGAACTCTGCCTAATCAAGATTCTTGCAGAAAACTCCAAATTTGCCAATGTGATGAACCTAATCACTGATTTTGGTGGAAGAATTGCCTTCAGCAATGAGAATACAACTATATTCGCTCTGGAGGATAGCGAAGAGCATATAAATGATTTCGTCAACAGAGCTGTGAAAATAACTAAGCAGATAGAACTTTCTAGGAGCGGCATGGTTGCAATGAGTACAGATGAATATATCGACGACCTCATAAACACGAATCTATAGCCACGGGGGAAAAATGTACACACACACATTTGATGAATCTATACTGAAGCAATACGACATTAGGGGAGTTGTGGGCAAAAATTTAAATGAATTGGATGCCTATTTTATTGGAAAAAGCTACGGAACCCTTCTGCAGAGTCTTTCCAAAAAATCCTGTGTCATTGGCTATGATGTGAGACAAACGTCTAGTGCCTATGCCGAAGAGGCGACCCGGGGTCTAGTGGAATGTGGCATAGATGTTGTGAATATAGGTCTGGCTCCAACCCCAATGATCTATTTTGCTATCCATAGACTCGTCAAAGATGCTGGCCTAATCGTAACTGCCTCTCACAATCCTCCGGAGTACAATGGCTTCAAAATGCTAACCAATGAGGATCCAATATGGGGTGATGCTATAAAGCGACTTGGCACAATAGCCAAAACTGGCGCCTTCTTTGGAGCCGACCAACCCGGCAGCAGTGAGGAAACCAGAGTGAAAAAAGACTACATAGAATTTCTGATGGGCGTCCTGGAGAAAAATCCAAAGCGGAAACTGAAGATATGCTGGGATCCAGCTAACGCCACTGTGGCGGCCGTTCTCGATGATTTTCTAGAAAAATTGCCCTGCGAAAACATTGTCATATGCGGTGAAATCGATCCAAATTTTCCGAATCATCACCCAAACCCGGAGGAGCCTGAAAATATGAAAATGCTTTCCGAAGCTGTCGTCAGGAATAATTGTGATTTCGGAATAGGATTCGACGGCGATGGGGATAGAATCGGCGTTGTGGATGGCGAAGGTTTTCTACTCTACGGCGACCAATTGCTCTGCATCTTCGCCCGGGAATATCTGAAAAACAACCCGGGCAAACAGGTTATGTCGGAAATTTCATCTAGCCTAGTACTGTACAATGATATCGCCGAAAGGGGCGGGATACCGATCATGTGGAAGCCCGGCCACTCCATCCAGAAGGCAAAGATGAAATCTGATGCCATAGAATTAGCCGGAGAAACCAGCGGGCACATATTTTTTGGAGAAAATCATAACTATGACGATGCACTCTATGCTTCGATAAAACTAATCAACATCATGGCAAATAAATCTGAAACCATCACAGACATTAGAAAGAGCCTCCCAAAAACATTCTCCACAAAGAAAATATCTATAAAATCCAGTGATTTGGAAAAGGGTCAGGTACCAAGAGATATAGCCGAAAGAATCAAAAAACAGGGGAGAGACATCTGCACCGTGGACGGCGTTAGAGTGAACAGAGGAGACGGCTGGTGGCTCTGTAGGGAGTCCAGCACCGGCCCCAATATGACTGTCCGCTGTGAAGCTCTCAGCCCGGCAGGTCTCGAAGAATGCAAAAAGGAGCTAAGAGAGCAGCTGCAGCTAAGTGGCTATGATGTGAGCTTCAGCTGAGGGGAATTGCCCACACTAAAACTAGCGCCGCCCAAATCCAAATAGATTTTTTATTTTTGATAGCAGCCCGCCACTGCTTTTCTGCCCGGATTCTCTAGACAACGGCTTTCTCTCGGGAGACTGGCCACTGTTTTTCGCTCTGTAGGAAAAACTACCACTGTGAGATTTTTCTCTGGTCATTTTACTGTTTTTCTCTTTGGCAACTATGTTTCTGCTGTTTGAATTCGTATTCTGACCATATTTTTTATCGTTATTTTTATCGTTATTTTTATCGTAGTAACAATCGTCGGAAAAATGTGGGGTATCGGCAGCGCCATAGAAAATTTCGTCCTCAAAGGTTCTATTAACCTTCCCAATATTCTGGGTTGGATGCGAATTAGCCCTCTCCTGGTCGGTGAGAGAACTTCTCTTTTTTAGATCGAATACACCGTTGATATCATCATTGGCCGTGATGACTACAGTTATACCATAATTCTTCTCTATGTCCATCAACTCACGTCTGCGATAATTCAGTATAAAGTTAACAACCGAACTAGCCGCACTAACCTCAACTACTCTGACAAATCTATCCTTGGAGGCAACCTTCACCGATCGTAGAATATTATTGGCTATCATATATCTAGAACGAATTGTACCGTGTCCATCACATTTTGGGCATTTTTCATTGACACTCTCATATATGCCCGCCTGGACACGCTGTCTTGATATCTCCAGTAGCCCAAATATTGATATCCTATCGATCTGAGTTTTTGCTCTATCCAGAGCGGTTTCCTCCCGCAGAACCCTTTCTATGGTCCTACGATTTTTACTCTCATGCATATCTATAAAATCCACCACCAGCAGACCACCTATATTTCTCAACCTCAATTGTCGCGCAATCTCCCTAGCCGCCTCAATGTTGGTTGCCAGCGCCGTCTCCTCGATGGATCTCTCCCTTGTCGACTTACCGGAATTGACATCAATGGCCACCAGAGCCTCCGTTTGATCTATGACTATAGAGCCGCCAGAGGCAAGATCCACTCTGTTGTTATAGAGCTGTTCAATCTGCTCCTCCACCCTGAATCTATGGAATAGAGGTGTTTTTTCGCCATAGTGCTGCACCACGATATTTTCACTGGGCATTATTGTTTTTATAAGCGATTTTATGTTTTTATAGGCACTAGCGCCCTCCACTATTATCTCGCTAACTCTATCACTATAGAGATCTCTTATGGTTCTCTTCAGAATATCATCCTCAGAATGTATAAACATCGGAGATTCGGAATTCAGAGAAACATTTTTTATGGCATCCCAGAGACCTATCAGATAGGCGTAGTCCCTAGAAATATCTTCGGGCCTTCTTCCTATGCCGGCAGTGCGAATGATGAGAGATCTTTCGTTCTCCGAATTTAGGGTATTAAGTATATTCTTGAGAATTTTTCGATCACGAATATTTATAATTTTCCTCGAAATTCCACCCTTACCCTCGGTGTTTGCCATGAGTACAGAATATTTTCCAGCCAGAGATATGTATGTGGTTAGAGCGACGCCTTTGTTACCCCGCTCCTCCTTTAGAACCTGCACCAGAAGAGTCTGGCCTTCCCTCATAACATTTTCTATCTTATATTTTCTGAAATCGCTATTTCTTCCATGCTCAGTCTCCTCATCGGCAATTTCCTCAGCTCCACTGGAAATATTTTGCCCGACGTACTGATCCTCGGAGTTTATAGCAGTCTCCAGATTTTCGTCATCACTGTCGGTGATTTCCGGATTTCCAAAATTTTCTGCCGATTCCGAATTGTATACCGCCATAATCGGCTCTCCACTACCGTCTAGACGCACAAGATTCTCATCGGCGAAGTCATCTTCCGAAACCGCATCGCCGCCCTCGAATTCCTCAGTCTGATCAGATTTACCGGAAGAGAAAAATCTAACGGCTCTGAGATCCCCCCTATGATCTTCGGGTATATTATAATAGTCCGGATGAATATCCGACATTGGCAAAAAGCCGTGCCTATCCCCCCCATAGTTTATAAAGGCCGCCTGGAGAGACGGCTCCAACCTTATTATTTTCGCCAAATAGACATTGCCCTTTAGCTGCTTGACCGAAGAAGCCTCCACATCAACGTTTTCCAATATATTTTTTTCATTTAACACCGCCACCCTCGTTTCCTCTGGAAAGGCGGCGTCTATCAACAACCTATTACCCATTCTTAACCTTCTAAACTTAACCGCACAACCCTCCGGAAGAACCGGAAGTGCTAAAACTGTTCTATTGAAATGTAGTTTCAAAACATATAAAATTTGCACAAGAGACTATTTTAGCTAAATTAAAAAACAACTTGTTCTCCAGAAATAGACTTACATTCGTCCAAAGGAACTGGCTATCCCTAGATAAAAAATTATTATTCCTATTTAGTTTACTGCTAGTGCTGGGTTGTGTTTTTAGCTACAGTTTCAGCAGCCCCGTAGCCCAGAGAATTGGAGTCGACAGCTACTATTTTTTCAAACGCCACATTAGTTTTTCCATAGTATCTCTTATCCTCCTGCTATCACTGGCCCACCTGAGCATCGGAACTATAAGAGCAGCCTCACTTCCACTATTCTATAGCAGCCTATTTCTCCTGGCCCTGGTGCCATTTTTCGGCCTACCCATAAAGGGAGCCAGAAGATGGCTATACATAGCCGGTCTATCGCTGCAGCCATCAGAATTCCTAAAACCTTCCCTCATTTTATTTTTCGCCCATTTCCTAGATAAATTTTCCAAAAACAACGACCCGAAAACCCTGCTGGCCCCTGCGGTTCTAATTTTTATCACCAGTCTACTCATATTCAGACAGCCAGACATAGGCACATTTCTACTTCTTAGCCTAGTGCTTTCCTCCCAGATACTACTGCTGGATTCTCTGGGCCTAGTACATTGCCTATATCTACTTGCAGTCTTTGCAGTTCTATCGGCCACAGCCTACCTCACATTTCCCCATGTTTCGGGCAGAATAGCAAATTTTCTAGCTGGCATCAGAGACATGGGCCGGGCCCACTACCAGGTCAGAGAATCAGTGCTGGCATACCAAAATGCCAGTTGGCTCGGCAGAGGATTTCTAGAGGGAGAAATAAAAAACCATATACCCGACAGCCACACAGATTTCATATTCCCAGCCATCACAGAGGAATTCGGCTTCATCATAGCTCTTCTGCTGGTGCTGATCTATTTCCATATCGCCACCAGAACAATGCTGAAGGCAAAACGACGAAAAGACACCTATGAATTTCTAGCGATCAGTGGACTGAGTCTTCTATTGATTCTGCAAACCTCTCTGAACCTAGGCGTTTCCATGAATTTGCTGCCCACCAAAGGCATAACCCTTCCATTTCTGAGCTACGGTGGCTCTTCTCTGCTGGGCGCCAGCATGATAGCCGGCTGTATGTTGGTTTTCACAAAGAAAGAATTCGGAATCAAAAATTATGAAAATTATGGGCAAACCCATTAAAAAATATATAAATAATAAAAAAAATAATGAAAAAAATTACCCCGCAGAAAATTTTACTCGCCCTAAATATGTTTAAAATTGCGTAAAATAGCTAAATTACCACACTATAAACTCATACAGAAGTTTTTAATCCAACAGTTGACTTATAAATAATAATTATATAATCTATCCTCATAATTTCAACAAAATTGAAAAAGGAGAATATATGGCGGATAAAGGAAGCAAAGAAACTATAAACGAGACATCAGTCATAACCAAGAAAGGAAAAGAGGAAGAGGAAGAGGAAGAGGAAGAGGAAGAGGAAGAGGAATCAGAGAAAGAGGAATCAGAGGAAGAGGAGTCGGAGAAAGAGGAATCAGAGGAAGAGGAGTCGGAGAAAGAGGAATCAGAGGAAGAGGAGTCGGAGAAAGAGGAATCAGAGGAAGAGGAAGAGGAAGAGGAAGA
>JAIRXW010000013.1 GCA_031268035.1 Rickettsiales bacterium | reverse complement strand
TTTTAATGGTAGATTAACCCCATTTTTAATGGAGACAAATATGGAAAATGAAAATCCTACCATAGAGGGAGTCGCGGAGAAAGATCTAGATAATTTTTTAATTCGCATCATAGATGAAGGGATAAGAGAGTGTCGAAGAATAATGAGAGTAGATGATCATAGATTCTTTAAGAGAAAAGACCTCTTAAAAAAAATACTTGGTCCGATGAAAGACATATTTTTCCATAACAAAGATAGGGACTGGACTCTAAAGGAGAGATTTGGTAAATTTGTGGAGGAAATTGCAAAACAGAGAGGTAAGGAGCTCTATGCCAATGAAGATGGTGAATCTTCAAATATAATATTATTTTCAAATTTGTCAGTAGAAGGGGACCCCAAAACATTGGATTTTCTAGAGGAAGAAGAAAAAAAAGCATATTCAGAAAACTCTATCTTTTATAGTGATGAATCAAATTTCATGCTATTCTGGTGTATTTTGGAGAGGTTTGGCCAGGAAACATATCTGGAGCATAGGAAAGAACTATTGAATAAAGGCGAAATATTCGAACCAAGATGGCCGGGAGCAGAACCTGAAGAGAGACCTGAAAAAATCCAGGAGGAGCTAGATAAACTAAAGGAACTAAAGCAGTCTGGTGAAAATGTTGAAAATACTAATTCTGATATAGGGAATATAGACGAGATGCTTGAAAAAAACTTCTCCCCAGAGAGTTTAGCATCACTAGTATTATTATATGGAAAACTAACAGAAGTGGGGAGGGAAACAGTTTGGCGGGAATTATTTTGCATTGAGAAGCTATGGAAGGCAGGTAATCCATCTGGAGAAGCTACGGAATATTTTGGAGCTGAAGACTTTGACCCTATTTCCGAAGATACTAGAAATAGAGCTAAAAAATTCATCGAGGTATTTTGTAGGCACCCGACTGTACAAAAAAAAATAGAAGAAATCATAGTTGATAAAGAAAAAATGAAGAAAAATTTAGAAACAATAAAAGAAAAAGAAGGAGAAGGAGAATATCTGAGACTTATACCAAAAAATCGCAGTTTTTTATACAAGATCAGGGAAAGACGAGAACAGTCAGAATGCTTGAATTTCATTAGTTGGAAGAACGCCAGTGACGATGCTGTGGCCAGAAAAATATATGAAAAAAGGGAAGAATACCCTATAGGAGATTACATTCAAAAAAACATAGATACTGGAGGTACAAATATGACCTCAGATTGTATATTCAGTGAGGTATTTGCCTATAAAAACGATAGAGATGCCTTTATAGTAACCGATGAGGCTATACCTGTAGGCAATATCGCTGGCAAATACGAGATACAAAATGCATTGGCCAATGCTTATAAGGATCCTGGAAAGAAAAAGCGTTTTGGAAAAAATAACCCTGTCGTGCCCCTTGTCAAGAAGGAGAACCCAACATATGCTCTGGAAAATTCCGTTGTTCTTCTAGTGACAGGACAGTATATGTTAGACCGATATAAAAAACAATCCGAGGATGGGGAATTAGAAAATAATAAGGCGAAAGAAGAATTTGTAACTGGCCTGTATACAGATCTACTTAGAGAAAGCGAATCCCTTTGTAACGACGAAGCAAAACTGGATGAATTAGATAAAAATTTGGAGTCCCTGAGAGAAAAACAAAAAGACAACGAAAAAACTGCCGAAATATCAAAAATGCATAAATTTGATTCTAAAAAGAAAAAATATCTGGAGGAATTATACGAAGAAAACACGGACAAATACGGAGAAATAGAGAAAAAAAATGAAATAATTTTAAAATTACAGGAAAAAAGGATATTGGAAAACTCTTCTATAGCCGTGAAAAATGCGAACAATGAACTGAGCAATAAGCTGAGCAATGAGCTGGATGAAATGGAGAATGAAAAATCAATGTTTTAGAAGCCAGGGAGCTGCACTATACTCTAGAAAAACTTTTGTAATGATTACAAATTATATTGCATAATTTTCAGGTTTTCCCCAGTGAGTGTTTCCCATGAAATTTGTTTTTTAAAAAAATGTGTGTCCATGCTTGCAATTTAATTTTTTATTACTTAAATTGCTAATCAATTGTATTGGTTTCGTTCTACTTTTCTCGGAGTAGGAGGAAGAATATGCCCGGTAGTGGCGGGTGTAGCTCAATGGTAGAGCGTTAGCCTTCCAAGCTAGTTACGTGGGTTCGATTCCCATCACCCGCACCATTTATTAATTGTTAAAAGATAGAAAAATATATGTGCAAGGAAACTTTTCAAAGAACTAAGCCCCATGTAAACATTGGGACCATTGGACACGTTGACCATGGGAAGACAACCCTAACTGCCGCCATAACTACTGTTCTTGGAAAGTCAAATAAGAACATACAGGTTAAAGCCTATGACGAAATAGATAGCGCTCCAGAGGAAAAGGAGAGAGGAATAACCATAAACACGGCCCATGTGGAATACGAAACGCCCAATAGACACTACGCCCATGTGGATTGTCCAGGTCATGCTGACTATATTAAAAACATGATAACCGGCGCCGCTCAGATGGATGGTGCCATATTGGTTGTCTCCGCTGCCGATGGCCCAATGCCCCAGACAAGAGAACATATCCTCCTGGCTAAGCAGGTAGGTGTTCCCTATATTGTGGTTTTTCTGAATAAGGTGGATATGATGGAGGATACTGAATTGGTGGATTTGGTTGAAATGGAAGTTAGAGATCTACTGAGCTCCTACGGATTTCCTGGTGATACTACTCCAGTTATTAAGGGCTCTGCTCTGAAAGCTCTAGGGGGAGATCAGAGCGACATTGGAGAGGCGGCTATACTTAAACTCATGGAATCCATTGACAAATATATTCCAGAGCCAGTTAGACCAATAGACGGGCCATTTTTAATGGCCATAGAGGATGTTATGTCTATTTCTGGAAGGGGCACGGTTGTCACTGGCAGAGTTGACAGAGGAACACTTAAAACGGGCGAAGAGATCGAGATAATAGGTCTCAGGCCCACCCAGAAGACAACCTGTATTGGCATTGAGATGTTTAGAAAGCTTCTGGACAGAGCTCAGGCAGGGGACAATATCGGCGCTCTTCTCAGAGGTACAAAGAGAGAAGATGTTGCGAGAGGTCAGGTACTCTGTAAACCTGGAAGCATAAATCCTCACACACATTTTAGATCAGAAGTCTATGTTCTCACTAAGGAGGAGGGCGGAAGACACACTCCATTCTTTAAAAACTATAGACCTCAGTTCTATTTCAGTACGACCGATGTTACTGGCTCTATAGTATTACCGGAGGGTGTTGAAATGGTGATGCCGGGAGATAATGTGAATCTAGAGGTTAATCTCATTGCTCCAATAGCTATGGAGAAAGGTAAAAGGTTTGCCATAAGAGAGGGTGGGCATACTGTTGGTGCTGGCGTTGTGAGTGAGATCATTGAGTAGGTGGAAGTTTAAATGGATGTAAAAATATAAATTGAAATAAATAGTGGTAGCTGTTAGAAATAAGAAGAGTGGAGAGGGATGGTTGTGCTGCAGCGTATTGCTGTGACGCGGATCGAGCCGGGCTTAGTTAATTAGGGGTGTAACTCAGTTGGTAGAGTAATGGTCTCCAAAACCATCTGTCAGAGGTTCGAATCCTCTCGCCCCTGCCAATTAGAAGAGTTATATGCAACAATTGTTGAATTATTTTAAGGATATTATTAGAGAGGCTAGGAATATTACGTTTCCGACTGGACGCGACGTTAAAATCACGTCGGTGGTTGTGGCTATTTTGGTGGGAATTTTTATGACGTTTATTAGTTGTGCCGATTTTGTCATTTCTAAATTAGTAAAGTTGTTTTTTGGTATTATGTGATGGACTATGGGTGGTATACACTGGCCGCCTATTCTGGCAGCGAGACTAAGGTAGGTGAAGAGATAAATAAGATGGCTCTTCTGGATGATAATATAAAAGAGGCCTTTGTTCCCATGAGAAAAATTATCAAAACTCTGAGGAATAAAAAGGTCGAGGCTACTCAGAAAGTGTTTTCGAACTATGTGTTTGTTAATATGAGAGCCAATGTTGACACCATCAATAAAATTCGGTCGATGCCTAGGGTCATGGGGTTTTTGGGGAAGCCCATGCAGCCAGAGAGCGTCTCGGCTGACAAGATAGATAAGCTGAAACAGAAGGCAATGCAAGATATAGTGCCGGAGGAGAGTAAATTTGACATAGGAGATTCCGTTAAAATCAAAGAGGGTCATTTTGAATCTTTCAATGGCATAGTTGAGGGGAAGGAGGAGTCTAAGAGTATCCTGAAGATAAGTATATCTATTTTTGGTAGAAGCACAATAATGGATATTGATGCGTCAAAAGTTGAAAAAATATGAGTTTATTAATTATTTCATTTGGGAAGGAGTAAAATGGCTGTTAAAAAAGAAGTTGTTGCTAGGGTGAACCTGCAGGTTCCCGTTGCTAAGGCAAATCCAGCTCCTCCTATAGGTACGGCATTGGGCCCCAGAGGTGTGAACATAATGGATTTCTGTAAACAGTTTAATGCTCTAAAATTTAACTACGAGCCGGGAACCCCAATACCTGTTGTTATATCTATCTATAAGGACAAGAGTTTTACTTTTATTACAAAGGAACCCCCTATTACTTTTCTCATAAAGAATGAGATAGGATTAAAAAAAGGCTCTTCAAATTCAGGAAAAGATGCTGCGGTGGGTAAAATTACTCTGAAGCAGATAGAAAATATTGCTAAAAAAAAGATTACCGATATGAATACCAAAGATATTGGAGCTTGTATGAATATGATAAAGGGTTCGGCCCTGTCTATGGGTTTACAGTTGGTTGAGGAATAGGATATGAGAACGAAGAGGTCTAAGATCAGTGAAAAGCTTAAAAATACAGTTGACCTGACCACTGCCCTGGGGACACTGAGGGAAAGTCACCAGAAAAATCAAAGAAAATTCGTGGAGACGGTTGATTTAGTATTTAATCTAAATATAGATGCTAAACAATCGAATCAGAACATTAGAGGTTCGGTGGCTTTGCCGGCCGGTCTTGGGAATAGGGTCAGAGTCATAGTTTTTACGGCCAATGAGATACAGCAGCGAGATGCCCTGGAGGCTGGAGCGATCAGGGCGGGGCTGACTGATCTGATAGGCGAAATAGAGGGGGGATTTTTGGATTTTGACTACTGTATAGCTACTCCAGATTCCATGAAGAGTCTAAGCAAAGTCGCTAAGAAGCTTGGCCCAAGGGGTCTGATGCCAAATCCTAAAAGTGGAAATATCGCGGATGATGTGGTCGAGGCCGTGAAAGTCGCTCTTAAGGGCAAGATAATATTTAAGAACGACAAGAGTGGAATAGTACACACGAATGTTGGGAAGATTAACTTTAGTGATGAGGATTTGATATCAAACATAAGGGCTGTCGTCTCTGCCATTAGGGATGTCAAACCAGATGCTGTGAAAAATAAATATATAAAAAGTGTATATCTTAGTACAACTATGGGTCCATCTGTGATAGTGGATGTGGAAAAAATTACTGGAGGTAAATAGAACGCTATGAACAGAACTAAAAAACAAGAATCTGTAAATCTTGCCAGAGATATTCTTTCGGGCAATGAAATGTGCATCCTACTTAACTATAAGGGGTTGAGTGCTGGCGATTTTATAGCTCTGAGAACCTCCCTCAAGGAAAATGGAGCGAATGTTAGGGTTTTTAAAAATACCTTTGTTAAAAGGGCGATTGATGGCACAAATTTTTCCCCTATGACAGAATTTTTCCATGATCAGATGGCTATTTCCTATTCGAAGGATCCCATTTCTCTTTCGAGCTCTATTGTTAGGTTTGCCAGGGAAAATGAGAACCTGAGGATACAGGCGGCTTCTTTCAATGGGGAAATCACGGACATCAAATTTGTCGAAGAATTAGCTCTACTTGGGTCCATAAACGACGTTAGAGCCAGATTTATTGGTGTTCTGAAGGCGCCCTGTTCGCAGCTGGTAAGACTGTTTGTCGCCTATGGGGAAAAGAAATAAATTTAATATGTTTTATCAATTAATTAATTTGAAAAGGTTTAGAAATGACTGAAAAGTTAAATAACATCGTTGAAGAACTTTCTGCGCTGAGTGTAATAGAAATTTCTCAATTGTCTAAGGTGCTCGAGGAGAAGTGGGGGGTTTCGGCCGCCATTGCAGTGGCGTCAGCTGGGGTTGTTTCTGGAGCAGCGGCAGTTGTTGAGGAGCAAACTGAATTTACAGTTACCTTGGAAGCCGCTGGCGAAAATAAGATTAATGTCATTAAGGAAATAAGAACCATAACTGGTCTAGGCCTTAAAGAATCTAAAGAATTGGTTGATGGGGCTCCGAGGGTAGTTAAGGAATCCATAAAAAAAGAAGAGGCTGAGTCTATAAAGTCGAAGCTAGAAACTGCGGGTGCGAAGGTTAGTTTGTCCTAATTTTTTGACCTTTTTTATATTACTAACCTTATTTTCTACGGAAAGTAAGGATATTTTGTTGATAAATCATGCTAACAATAGGAGTGTAGTCAAGTGAAAGCTCTAAGCCATTCTGAATATATTTTAAGGAGAAGTTTTTCCAATAGGGTGGATGATGATTTTATTCCGGATCTTGTGTTTCTTCAGAAGGAATCCTTTGAGTCGTTTATATGTTTAGATAACAACGACGAGGAAAAAAGGAAAAATTCTAAAGTGCAGGAGATCCTAGAGTCATTTTTCCCAATTACAGACAACAGTAAGAGTCTGGTGTTGGAGTTTGTCAGATATAGGGCGGGTGAGATAAAGTACAATGTTAAGGAATGTATGAATTCTGGCAAAACCTATGCTGTGCCGGTTTATGCTACACTGAGGCTTTTGGTTCTGGACAAGTCTGAGGATGAGAATTCGAAAAAGGAAATAAAGGCAATAAAGGAACAGGAAGTATTTCTCTGTGATTTTCCTCTTATGACAAAAACGGGAAGTTTTGTCATAAATGGTATAGAAAGAGTGGTTGTGAGCCAGATGAGAAGGGCACCGGGTGTTTTCTTTGATAGCGAAGACTCGAAGATGTTTTCTGGAAAAAGTTATTCTGCTAAAATAATTCCTATAGCTGGTTCCTGGCTGGATTTTGAATTTGACAGTAGAGATCTGTTGTATTTCAGAATGGACAAGAAGAGGAAAATGCCTATCAGCTATCTTTTCAAAGTGTTGAAAATGCCGATGAATGAGGTTTTGTCATATTTTTATAAAACCTATAAATTGAAATGCATCGGGGGCAGGTGGTCTGTGGAGTTCGAATATGATAACTGTCTTGGTAAGAGTTTTGATTTTGATGTGATTGATGTTGATAGTGGTGAGGTTGTTATTCCCCGTGGTAAAAAAATAACTAGGAGATTTGTTAGTCAACTGAAAGATAAAAAATTTAACAGGTATTTCATTGGTGATGATGAAAATCAGTTTTTTGTTGTTCTAAATGATGTTTTGGATCACGGGAAAAATGATGTTCTTTTCCAGACTGGCTATGAGTTGAGTTTTACAAGGTTGGAAGATCTCAGAGAGCTCGGCATAGAGGAATTAGATGTTGTTATTCCAGATAGTTCTGAACTTGGAAATTACATATTTAGTAGTTTGATGGGGGAAAAGGAAAAAAGTGTTGAAAATGTGTTTTTCGATATCTACAGAACCATTAAGGTTTCCGAGGAGGCTTCCAGTTTTGATTCGGCGGAAAAATTTGTAACTAATCTGTTCTTCAGTAATAAATATAATCTCTCTGATGTCGGCAGAGTTAAGATGAACTATAGACTGAACATAGACATTAGTGTGGATATAACGCATCTAACCAAGGACGATATCCTTTCCACCATAAAAATACTGAGTAAATTAAAACATAACGACGAAAAAACCGATGATATAGATAATTTAGCCAATAGAAGACTCAGGTGCACCGGTGAATTGCTCGATGTACAATTTAGACTTGGCATGTCTAAGGTGGAGCGATCTATTCTGGAAAAAATGAATTCTCTGGAGTCCGAGACTATAGTCCCACAGAATCTTATCAACACAAAGCCTCTATCCACCACCATAGCGGATTTTTTTGCCACATCGCAGTTGTCACAGTTTATGGACCAGACAAATCCTCTTTCGGAACTCGGCCATAAAAGAAGAGTGACGGCGCTGGGGCCCGGTGGTCTAACGAGAGAGCGAGCTGGATTCGATGTTCGGGATGTTCACTATACTCACTATGGTAAAATTTGTCCGATAGAGTCTCCAGATGGGGCTAACATAGGTTTGATTAATAATTTAGCAATTTTTGCTAGGGTAAATAGGTATGGTTTTATAGAGACGCCCTATAGAAAGGTTAAAAATGGTGTTCTGCAGAACGATGTGATATATCTATCGGCCATAGAGGAGGTGGGGAAGATATTCACCTCCTACAATGTGGATGTCGATGAAAATGGGAAGATATTGAATGAAAGTGTTGTCTGTAGGAAGGATAATGAAATTTTAACTTTCTCTCCGGAATTTATCGACTATGTGGATGTTTCGCCAAGACAGATAATTTCTGTGGCGGCAAGTCTTGTGCCATTTCTTGAGAATAATGAATCGAGACGTGTTTCTATGGGGGCTAATATGCTAAAGCAGGCGGTGCCCCTTGTAAAATCTGAGGCGCCCTATGTTGGTACCGGTATGGAGAGGGTGGTGGTTACATTTTCCAATTGTGGCGTTGTGGCGTCAGAGGTTGATGGCATAGTCAAATATGTGGATGCTAAGCGTATAATTCTTGAGGAGCTTTGCGGAGATAATCTTTCAAAAATACACATCCATGTTTTAGATAAATATCAGAGAACTAACAACAGTACGATGGTCAACCAGTACCCGGTTGTATCCGTTGGACAGAGGGTATTTAAAAATGAAATAATAGCCGATAACCAGAGTGTGGAGAACGGCGAATTGGCTTTGGGTAAAAATGTGTTGGTGGCTTTTGCCACCTGGGATGGCTATAATTATGAGGATTCTATACTAATTTCTGAAAAGTTGGTAGTTGAAAATGCTTTCACCTCAATACATTTGGAAGAATTCGAAGTGGAGACTAAAGATACGAGACTCGGACCGGAGGAAATCACTAGGGATATCCCAAATATAAGCGATGAGGTTCTTAAAAAATTGGACGAGACAGGCATTGTCTACATTGGGGCTCACATAAAGGCCGGCGATATTCTGGTGGGAAAAACCACTCCTAAGACCGATTCTCCGCAAACTCCGGAGGAGAAGCTTCTGAAGGTTATATTTGGAGAGAAGGCTGTGGATGTGAAAGATTCATCTCTCTACGTGTCTCCGAGTGTGGTGTCGGGTACGGTCATAGATGTTAAAGTACACACTAGAAATGGTCTAGATAAGGACGAAAGAGCAAAGTCCATAGACGATGCTAAAATAGAGGAATTATCTGAAAATAAAAATATGGAAATTTCTCTTCTCAGAAGAAGCTTCATTGATAGTATCAAACCGCTGATTCTAAATAAATCTCTAGAAAAAAACATAGATAAGATTAAAAAGGGTAGCGTGGTTACCGATGATCTGTTGGAACAGGTACCAAACGCGCTTTTGCCCAAAATTACCATTAGTGATGTCGCAGCCAATAAAAAAATTGAGGAGCTGGGGAAGGAATTCAAAGAGGCCATAGCGACTATAGAAAGACTATTCTCTGAAAGCGCCCTTAAGGTCAGGGAATGTGATGAATTAGCCCAGGGGACTCTAAAAAAGGTCAAGGTTATTGTGGCCACAAAGCAAAAAATACAGGCGGGTGACAAAATGTCCGGTAGATATGGTAACAAGGGTGTTATTTCTAAAGTTTTGCCGGTGGAAGATATGCCCCACATGGATGATGGTACCCCAATTGATATTATTCTAAGCCCTCTCAGTATTCCCTCCCGTATGAACGTTGGGCAGCTGCTGGAAACCCATTTGGGCTTTGTGTCCAAAAAACTTGGGGAGCAAATATCCTCTATACTCAAAAGTGCATCTAAAAATATAGCCGAAGGTCTAAGAGCTAAACTGTTAAAAATATATAAAATGCCAAGGGAAGTTGACTACCTGGGGTCACTGAATGATGATGATTTGCTCGAGTTTGCGGAAAAATTGAGAAGAAATGTGCCATTTGCAACGGGTTCGTTTGAAAATATATCTATGGGGGATTTAGAAGAGCTTATGGATGAGGCCGGTATAGATAGAAGTGGGCAGGTGAGGCTTATTGATGGACGGACTGGAGAATATTTTGATAGGCCGTTGACCATTGGATATATGTATATGCTGAAACTTCATCATATGGTTGAGAGTAAGATCCACACAAGATCCACGGGCCCCTACAGTCTAATTACCCAACAGCCGCTAGGGGGTAAATCTCATTTTGGTGGACAGAGATTTGGTGAAATGGAATGCTGGGCGCTGCAGGCCTATGGTGCTGCCTATACTCTTCAGGAAATGCTCACCGTTAAGTCCGATGATATAGTTGGAAGACTCAAGATCTATGAATCTATCGTTCAGGGTTCCCAGAGTTTTTCCTGTGGTGTGCCAGAATCATTTAATGTTATGGTCAAAGAAGTTAGATCACTTGGCCTTAACCTTGAACTTATTAAGAAATGATCTTTGATCATATAGATTATTGTTCTTTTTATTATCGAAATAGAGAGTATATATGACGTTAGATGGAACTTCCTCCTTTGGGTTGATGAATATTAGCAGCCAAGTGCTGGATTCTACGGATTTTAATGCGCTTAGAATATCGATAGCTGGACCGGAAAAGATAAGATCATGGTCCTATGGTGAAGTCACTAAACCAGAGACGATAAACTATAGAACTTTTAAACCGGAGAAAGATGGATTATTTTGTGCAAAAATTTTCGGTCCCGTCAGAGACTACGAGTGCCTCTGCGGAAAATATAAGAGAATAAAATATAAGGGGATAATATGCGAAAAATGTGGTGTGGAGATAACCAGTTCGAAGGTTAGGCGAGAGAGAATGGGCCATGTGGAACTTGCTGCGCCGGTTGCACACATATGGTTTTTGAAATCTCTTCCCTCGAGAATCAGCACTATGTTGAACATAATGCCAAAGTATGTGGAAAAAATTATATACTTTGAAAGTCATATAGTCACAGATGCGAAGATGACGCCGTTAGAAAATGGGCAATTGTTGTCCGATGAGGACTGCGAAAAATTTCAGAATGAATATGGCATTGGTTCCTTTGATGTTGGAACAGGGGCCGAGGCTATACGCAAGTTATTGTCCGACATTGACCTAAATAAGCTAAGGGAAAAGTTAAGAAGGGAGCTGTCGGAGACAAAATCCGAGCTAAAGAGGACAAAGCTAATCAAAAGACTTAGTCTAACCGAAAGTTTTATAGAGTCCAACAATAGGCCGGAATGGATGGTGCTCACGGTTCTGCCAATTATCCCGCCGGAAATTAGACCTCTTGTTCAGCTGGATGGGGGTAATTTTGCCAGTGCCGATCTTAATGAACTCTATAGAAGAGTTATAAATAGAAATAACAGACTGAAGAAATTATTGGAATTAGACGCCCCCGATATAATAATTAAAAATGAAAAAAGAATGCTTCAGGAGGCGGTGGATTCGCTTCTCGATAATGGCAAAAGTGCCAATCCTGTCAAGGCTCAAAACAAAAGACCCTTTAAATCTCTCAGTGATATGCTGAAGGGTAAACAGGGAAGATTTAGACAAAATTTACTCGGTAAGAGAGTCGACTATTCGGGTCGTTCTGTTATAGTGGTGGGACCAAATTTAAAACTTCATCAGTGTGGTCTGCCAAAGAAAATGGCGCTGGAACTTTTTAAACCCTTTATATATGCCAAATTGGAGCTGTATGGTCTTTCCAATGGGATACGACATTCAAAAAAGTTGGTGGATTCTGAGACGCCGGAGGTTTGGGATATTCTGGAGGAGGTTACTCGGGAGCATCCAGTTCTTCTGAACAGAGCACCAACTCTTCACAGACTCGGAATTCAGGCGTTCGAACCTCTATTGATAGAGGGTAAGGCTATACAGCTTCATCCACTAGTTTGTAAATCGTTCAATGCGGATTTTGACGGAGATCAGATGGCAGTCCATATTCCTCTATCGATAGAGGCGCAGACTGAGTCAAGAGTTCTTATGATGTCAAATAATAACACATTAAATCCGCAGGATGGAAAGCCAAACATAATACCTAGCCAGGATATGCTTTTGGGTTTGTACTACCTGACACTGGATCCTATCGGAGGAAAATCAGCAGAGCCAAAAATAGCTATATCCTGTCTCGAAGAACTGGAGCATGCCCTTTTCATAAAGGGAATTGGCTTTAATGATCCTATTATCTATAGGTATAAACTTAGCAAAAACAGTGATCCGGTTGAAAATTCACTTTCAGAAACCGGTAATGCCGAAGAAGATGGATATATAAAGGTTGTTACTACCCCGGGAAGGGTAAAAATATTTGAATTGCTTCCCGAACTCTGCAAAAAAAAATATGGTTTTTCTCTCATTAACATGCCTCTAGATAAGCGGGAGATATCAAAAATTATCAATTTAGTTTTTAAAGAGACAGATCAGGATGAAACGGTTTTATTCTGTGATAGAATAATGCAGCTTGGATTTAAGAATTCGACCTTGTCTGGCATTTCCATAGGAAAGGACGATATGATTATTCCTCCAGATAAGGTAAAACTTATTTCTAAGGCCCAGGGAGATGTTAAGAATATCAATGCGCAGTACCAGGAGGGTCTGATAACCGCCGGAGAGAGGTACAACAGGGTGATAGAGATTTGGGATAACTGTATAAATCTAGTTAAAAAACTACTGGTGGGCCAGATTTCGGTCGATAAGTCTCATATTACTGCAAATTCACTATTTCTATTCACTACCTCTGGTGCCAGGGGCAGCGAGGGCAATATACAGCAGATGTGTGGCATAAGGGGACTATTGGCCAAGCAGAGTGGTGAAATAATAGAAACTCCGGTTCTATCTAACTTCAAAGAGGGCCTATCTGTGCTGGAATATTTCCTTTCTACCTACACCGGAAGAAAATCCATGGTTGATACGGCTCTGAGGACGGCGAATGCCGGCTATCTCACCAGAAGACTTGTCGATGTGGCCCAGGACTGTATTGTTGTTGATGTGGATTGTCACACCGAAGTGGGTATAGGCGTGGAAGCAAAGATTGAAAATGGCGTCGTAAGAATATCTCTTAGCTCTAAAATTATTGGACGAACTGCTCTGAACGATGTTGTGAGTGCAAATGGGGAAATCATAATCCATGGGGGAGATCTCATAGACGAAAAAATTGCCGATTCTATAGAAAAGGCTGGAATTAAAAAGGTAATGATTAGATCGGTTTTAACCTGTAAATATGAGCATGGAGTCTGTGCTAAATGCTATGGTAGGGATCTAACCACCAAAAGGCTTGTGAGCGTCGGGGAGGCTGTGGGTATTGTGGCGGCACAGGCTGTGGGAGAACCAGGTATTCAATTAACTATGAACACGCGGCATCTTGGTGGTGCGATGATAGCGAGCACTGAATCTAACATCATCTCTCCAGATGATGGTGAGCTATCAATAATTAATATGGAATCTGTGGTTAATAGAGATGGTCTAACTGTTGTTGTGGGTAGAGATGCTGAGATACTCATCAATGGGAATGACAAAATTATTGCCAAATACAGTCTTCCGTTTGGAGCAAAGGTTTTGTTTAGGAATGGGGACAGAGTCAAAAAAGGTGATTTTTTAGCCGAATGGGATCCCTATAATTATTCTATAATAGCTATGCACGACGGGGTGGTTGAATTTAAGGATCTGATAGATGGTGTGTCCCTTAAGGAAAAGATAGATGAATTGACGGGGATTTCATCAAAAAATATCATAGACTGGAGAAGATTTAGAAACAAACAATCGATGAAACCGGCTATACTGATTTCCGATGGCAATAAAACTACCAACTATGAACTATTTATAGGAACCGTTCTAAATGTTGTTAATGGTCAGGAGGTGAAGGCCGGTGATGTTCTGGCCAGAACACAGAGGGATTCTATAAAAAATAAAGACATAACGGGGGGTTTACCGAGGGTGGCCGAGCTTTTTGAGGCCAGAAAACCAAAGAACTATGCTATCATGTCGGCCGTTGATGGAACGGTTGTGTTCGGTGAAAAGGACTATAAGACTAGACGTGTTGTGACGATTGTTCCGGACGATGAAAATGAGCGAGAAATCAGCTATGTGGTTCCAAAGGGCAAACATTTGTTTGTGAAGGATGGAGATAAAATAAAGAGAGGCGATGACATAATAGATGGCGATAAGGTTCCCCACGATATTCTTAAAATTTTAGGGATAGAGGTCTTTACGAAATACATGGTGGAGGAGATCCAGAAAGTTTATGAGATGCAAGGCATATCTATCAATGACAAACATCTGGAGATTATATTAAATATGATGTTAAAAAAGATTGAAATACTTGATCCCGGTGAAACCACTCTTCTGGTCGGAGACACAATGGATAAAAGTGAATATAAGGAGATAAACAGAAAGGTTGTTGCGGAGGGCCTTAGACCGGCTAGAGGAGAAAATATACTGCTGGGCATAACCAGAGCATCGCTACAGAGTAAATCTTTTATGTCTGCTGCCTCATTCCAGGAAACCGTTAAAGTCTTGACAGATGCTTCTGTGAGAGGTAAGATAGATAATCTGGAGGGTCTCAAGGAAAATATAATTGTCGGTAAATTAATTCCAGCTGGCACTGGTCTGCTTGTTCAAAGAATCAAAGAGGAGGATAGGCTCCTAGCGTCATCTAAAAATAAATAATCATCCGGTGTTTTGGGCTTGGGAGTCAGAGAGTTTTCTATGAAGAGAGTATTTATTCGGACATTTGGTTGTCAGGCGAATTTCTATGATTCCTCTAGAATCGAAGATATGTTTGTGGCGAATGGCTTTGGAATAGTGGACGATATCCAGAGTGCTGATGTTTTTATCATGAATACCTGCCATGTGCGCAGAAAAGCGGGGGAAAAAGTTTTTTCGGAGCTGGGTAGGATACAGGAGATAAAGGATCTAAAAATCAAAGAGGGCAAGTATCTGGCTGTAGTGATTACGGGCTGTGTCGCAAAGGCCGAAGGAAAAGATATATTTAGGCGTGTACCGGCGGTCGATGCCGTTGTTAGCCCGGAAAACCAACACAAAATAATTGTCATTGTAGATAAAATTTTTCGTAAATTTGAGCAGGGAGAAAGCGAGACAATACTGGCCATAGAAAATTTAGCTAAAGAAAATAAATTTGCTCTATTACCTCCGAGAGGGAAAACGAGTGGTGTAAGCGAAATGTTAGTTGTGCAGGACGGCTGCGATAAGTTTTGCTCCTACTGCACAGTGCCTTTCACTAGAGGCAGGGAATATTCCAGGCCCTTTGGGGAGGTTCTTCGGGAAGCTAATCATCTGGTGGAATGTGGCGCCAGGGAAATAACCCTGCTTGGCCAGAACATAGATAGCTACTGTGGTCTAAATAGACATGGAGTGAGGACTTCACTGGGTGACCTTATTCTCGCAATTAATGATATTAATGGCATAGAGAGAATAAGATATTTGACCAGCTATCCATCACAATTTGGTGATGATATGATTAGAATCCATAGAGATTTACCTAAACTCATGCCTCTAGTGTATATACCCATCCAATCTGGCTCAAACAATGTGCTGAGATCTATGAATAGAAAATATACTAGAGAACAGTATCTGGAATTGATTCAAAAAATTAGAGAGTCCTCTGGAAAAATAGAATTTTCTTCGGATTTTATAGTTGGCTTCCCCGGAGAAACTGAGGCGGATTTTGAGGCTACTTTGGATTTGGTAGAAAAAGTTGGCTATGCTCTCGCGTTTTCCTTCAAATACAGCCCTAGACCAAATACAGTTGCCACTAGAATGGCAAATCATATTCCGGAGGAGGAAAAAACTAAAAGGCTGGAGAAGTTGCAGGCTATTCTGAACAGACAGCGACTAGATTTTAATGGTAAATTTGTGGGAAAAGTTGTTGATGTTCTTGTGGAAAATGCTCTTCGGAGTGATGAAAAATTTTTTGGAAAAACACCCTATTCGCAGCCCGTTGTGTTCAGCGCGGAGAGCCCCCCGGAGAATGGAAATGTCCTGAAGGTGAAAATAGACGATGCTACCATTAGAACACTCAGAGGAAAGCTATGGGAGGGATAGGCCTAGGCCTAGGCGTAGTTTTTCATTTGGTGTGAATATCTAGTCTACTGATCTGGATTGTATCTTATAAAATACTGGCTATCTCGATAGGAGAGGGTAAGTTTTTTTTCTCTAAATAATTGTGTCAATTCATCCTCATAGCAATTAAAATATAATCTAAGACGAGCTATTTTTATGGTCATGTCCAGAGTTTCAACTCTCTCTAAAAAGTCGAAATTTTTAAGGATGTTTTTAATGAAAACAAATTCTTCAAGATCTGGAATTACTATAAAAACATCTATATAATTACCCACCTGTTCACTGTTTTTCGCTTCACTGGTCGTTGCGACGATGGTTTTTTTATCCTGTCGTATTCTTTTTTCGATGGATTCAAGTAGCTGGACTGATGCCTGCTCTATCAGAGCATCTCTCGGGAGAGTATCCTTGTTTACGAAATTTAAAAATTTTTCTTCGTTGGTTTCTGCAGTTATTTCTCTCAGGGTTACATCAACCCTGTCATTTTCTCTATTGTATTTAGCTATGGATATGAGTACTGTGTTGGATGCGTATTTTGACAGAAGGGTTTCAAATGAGGTATAGTTTAGCTTTTTTATGTGTTTATTTGTCAGAAAACCCGAGTTTGATAGAGAATAATTATCAATTATAAAGATATTTTCAAATTCCCTCTCAAAAAATTTATTGTAGGCGGCTCTGTACCATGCGTTGGAACTGTCCAGTGGGTTTGGTTCGCTGCTGCCGTCCTGGATGAAGAGAGGAATATAGAGAAACACATCATCATGAGACTTTTTTGCCATTATTCCCATATTTCCAAGATTATATTTGACAAATTCTCTATCAAATATCACCGTCAGAATGCCCGAATAGGTGTTTTTAGCCATTATTTCTTCGGCGATTCTTATGCTAGATACCATGTCAGCCAGGATATTATCATTTATGTATTTTGTATAGTTAGGATTCACATTAATTTTAGAAAATAGTTCTCTGAGGGCCCTTCTTTCCCCATCTTTTATGGCCAAATCCTTTGCCTCAGTGGTACTGTTGGACTTGGAATAGACTTTAACTCCAGTGATCACGTACTCTCCGTCGTTTTTTTCTCCGGCAGCGCATAGTCTATTTCCACTGAAAAATTGGATAGATAGTAAAATAAAAAAAACCAGAGGAATGGGATTCCATTTTTTCTTTTTCATTACAAAGGTAAAAGTTTTTCTAGCTAATCAGCATTGTTGCAACAAAATACCACCGACGCTCTTGGTGTCAAGGGTATGTGCGAGCTATGTACGCCCCACATACATTTAGAAAAATTCACCCAATCTCTTCCATGGGTTTTATCTAGTGCTTCCCTAGGAGTTAGATAGTCAGGTTCTCTAGGGTTAGGTAGTCAAACTCTCTAGAGGATCTATAGTTACCATATCTATAGACAGATTCCTCCAATTTATTTCTAAATGCTCCGAGGCTATCTGTTAGCTTTAATAGTTTATCATCTCTGTGAAATTCCTCTCTCATTATTTGATCATTTCTCTCTCATTTCTCTAGCTTTAGAATTTCCTCTTCGCTGAGTCCTGTGCATTTAGCTATCACACCAACAGGTATACTTTCTTTTAGCATAACCAGAGCAGTTTCTATCTTGCCTTTTTCTCTACCCTCTTCTCTACCCTTCTCTATACCCACCGTTATACCCTCTTCTCTCCCCTTCTCCATACCCACCGTTATACCCTCTTCTCTACCCTCTTCTCTACCCTCTTCTCTACCCTCTTCTCTACCCTCTTCTCTACCCTCTTTTCTACCCTTCTCCATACCCCTCTTTAAACCCTTCTCCATACCCTTCCTTGTGGCCACAGTGATGGCTGAGATTTCATCATTCTTCACTTTCAGATGGGCCTCATATTTCTCTCGGAAATATGGGTCCAGACTATGACATTCCAATTCCTGCATAGCTTCTCCTACCTCTGGTATTTGGTTAATAATTTCTCTGGTGATCATCTCAGGATGTCTGAGAAATGTCATCCAGATAGAGAACATATCTGCTCTCTGT
>JAIRXW010000045.1 GCA_031268035.1 Rickettsiales bacterium | reverse complement strand
TCTAGATCTAAAAAAAGATCTGGAAAAAATAAAAAAAACTAGCTGAGTTTCTAGGTTTTCTCTTCTCTCCAGAACAAATCTGAGATAAAAAACCTAGGTTTCCTTCTGGACTAGATCTCTGCCCCAAATTCAGAGTCCTAGATTCACAGTTCTATATCCACAGTCCCAGATTTAAAGCCCCGAATTCAAAGTCCTAGATCCACAACCTTAGATCTACAGTCTCAGATTTACAGAGATGATTCCAGAGTTAGGCCATAGAGAAATAGCTAATTTCCAGAAATCATATTTCTAAAATTTACTGCATCTTTAGAACAGAGAAAGTTCTTCTGGATAGTAGGAGAAACCGAAAGTCCAGAGGAAAAAGACCGAGGGAAGAGACTAAAGAGAAAAGGCCAGAGAAAAAGACTGGGGGAAAAGGCTAGAGAGAAAAATCCCTCTGGCGCTCTGACAGAGAAAATATATATTATTTAAAAACTAACATTTCTAGATTGTATTTCTAGAATGAAAATTTTTTATGCCGGAGCTATGTTTAGTCTATAGACTGAGAGAATGAAGAAATGTAGCCATAGCAATTTTCTTCCAGAATTATTGGCATACTAAATTAGGAAAAGAGACAAAAATTAAAAGAAATAAAAATAACTTTATCCGGATAAATGTTGGAAGATGTGCGCCAATCATAATATATGTTATACCGTACAAAGTTAAAGTAAAAGTAAAATAAATATTGATTTTTTTTTTATAAATAGTAGATTTACGGAAAATATTTTTTCTTTAAAAAGAAATAATTATTCTATTATTAACAAACCTCGGGAAAGAAATAATATGATTATGAAGAAAATAAATTTAGATAGCAGTATCGGCCTTCTAGATGAAAAAACGGGAATAATAGCGGAGACTTCAAAAATATCGGATAGCGACGGGATGGAAAATACCAGCGATAAATCTTTAAAAATAAATAATTATTCTATTACTAACAAACCTCGAAAAAAAAATGACACAGCTGGGAAGGAAATAAATTTAGATAACAAAGTTAACCCCCTAGATAAAAAGATAGAAACAATAGCTGAAACTTCAAAAACATCAGATAGCAACGGGGTGGAAAATGCCGACGACAAAAACAAAGAAATCACTGCCAGCAGCGATCTAGACATCCTGTTGACGGTGGAACAAAAGGCTCTGGAGATCGATGGAACCCCCACAACTGAAAAGGATATGGAAGAGGCAAAAGAAGCCTACGAAAATATAAAAAAAACAAAAGAGCTACAGAAAGCTCTGCAGAAACTCAGAGAAGAACTGGATAATAAAGACGAACTGACAAAAGACCTGAAGGAAAAGATTCAGACAATTGAAAAGACTGAAAAAAAATTATCCAAACAAGCAAGGAAAACATCATCTGCTCCACAGCTTCGGGAAGATAGAAAAAACATATCAAAAGATAGGAAGGCTCTAGAGAAGGAAATCAAAGAAACCGAAAATAATTTGATAAAACTTGAGAAACGAACCATAAGATATAAAATTAACGATTGTATAATTAAGGCGAGTGCTCTGAGCTTTGCCTATGGTTCCTATGATACTGTGGGTTCTATCTTCGGCATGACTAACTTTAGTTCAACAGTTAGCGATAAAATAAAGGAAGAAATAAAAAATCCTACGGGTGATATTAGATTTGAAAATGTGATGGAATCTCTTTTTAGGAGCGCCGGTCTTCCTATAAAGGCATTACAAAATGCCCTAATCACTCTAACTATGAGTATAGTTGGTGGATTCGGAAGTGCTCTTGAAAAACTTAAGATGGAAACTGGAAAAAGTGGTATTTTGGATAATCTAAGGGAAGTTTTCAAAAAACCAAAGCTGGTTCCAAAGCTCCTGCTGGAGGCTGTAAAAGGTATGGCAACTGTGTTGAAGGGAGTTTTCACATTAAAAACATTTTTTACCAGAAAAATATATGAGAATGTTAATTTGAAAAAAGATAAAATTGAAAACAAAAAAAGAGAACTTGAGGAGAGAGAGAAGAGAATCAATAAAATAGTACAAAATCTAATGACTCCGGAAGAACTGGAGGAGCTGGAAAAGGAGAAGATAGAGAAGGAACAGCAGGAGAAAAGGAAAAAAACAGAGGCGGAAAGAATTTTTAATGAGATCAAAACTAGCATTGAACAACTGAACAGCAGTGTAGAAGAAAAAAAGAAAGAATTAGGCGATATCCACAGAGAAATTGCGAAACAAAAAAGTAGTCTAGCTGATAAATCCAAAAAACTAGACAAAAAAGAAAGAAGGGGAATAAAAGAGAAGATAAAAGAATTAGAAAAAAGTGGCAGTGAATTATCTGGAAAAATTAAAGAGGAGAGCGGGAAAATTAAAAAATGGAAGGAGGGGGAAAAGGAGCTGTTGAAAATAGCTCCACATCTAAAAAATCTCAATAAAGTCGAAAATGAAGCGGCACAAAATAAAAAAGAGCAGAAGGAAAAACAAGATTTCGAAGATGCGATCAACGACACAATTGAACTAAAAAAACAAATAGAAGAATGTAAAAACGAACTGAGTAGTCTATCGGAAAATATGGAAAAAACTATGGAAGAACTGAAAAATACACTCGATAGTGAAGAGAAAAAAAAATTAAATGCTAATAGAAAAAAACTAACAGAGGAAATTGAAAAAAAACAAGAAAAAATACGGCAATTAAATAAAAGAAGTACAGAGTACAAGATCAACGAACTTAGGATTGCTATAACAACCGCCAATATCATCAGAGAAGGTTATAACCAGGCCGAAGGAATTATAGAGTCTGTGGTTGACAACGCTCTGGCTGTTATCAAAATATTCGTTCCCATTGACATACCCATCGTAAGTAACCTAGTTGATAAGGCTTTCGCATGTATTAGCAACATTGGAAAATTTACTGTTGGTTTTTTTGCTGGAATGATTTCCTGCGCCTACTTCGGCGTTAGGAACGAGAAAAATAAATTATTGGGATTTGCAAAGGGAATTAAAAAAGGTTTTAAACTTGCGATGTCGTCCCTGTTAGATCTAAAAGTAATATTTTCATCAAAAAATAGACACATCGATGAGGAAATAAAAAATTTTGAAAAGCAGCAGGAAAGACTCAAAAATATTTCTGATGAGGCAGATAAAAGGATGGGAAAGGAAGAAAAACAGAATGCCGATCAAATTATCACAGATAACAGCTCGATCGAAACAAAAAATTCAGAAAATAAACCCGAGGAGCTAGAGGGAACACCCGGAGAGAACAAAAAAATAGAGGAGGGAGAGAAGATAGAGGGAGAGAAGGCAGGAGAAGTAAATGCAGAAATAAATGGGGAACAAACACAAACAATAGCGGAGACTCCAGAAAATACAACAAATGAAATTATAGGAGACGGCTCAAAAACAGAGAAAAGCTTATCGGAAAAATTAAAGGATGAAACGCTAAAAAAGAGACAAAAACTCTTGGAGAAAAAATCATCATCTTTCCTGGAAAGGGATGAGGCTAAAAAAAATGAAGAGGTGTTAACAAAACAAATGCCCTAAAACATCTACATTGGCAGATTGTCGTGTTTTTTGTCCGGTATTTTTACGCTTTTGTTTCTCAGAAATCTCAGACCATCGCAGATTCTTTTTCTAGTGTTCTGGGGGCGAATAACCTCGTCTATATAGCCTCTGGAGGCGGCAAAAAACGGGGTTGAGAATTTTTCTCTGTACTCCTCGGCCACCCGTGCCTTCTCCGTTTCGCTCAGATCATGGCATATGATGTTGATGGCTCCACTCGCGCCCATGACGGCTATCTCAGCATCGTCCCAGGCGTAGTTCAGATCACCCCTGAGGTGACGGGAATTCATAACTATGTAGGCCCCGCCGTAGGCCTTTCTGGTTACTATGGTTATTTTCGGTACGCTAGATTCCGCATAGGCATATAGTAATTTAGCTCCGTGGGAAATTATGGCATTATATTCCTGGTCTTTGCCCGGCAGAAATCCCGGAACATCCACCAGGGTCACCAGGGGGATGTTGAAGGCATCGCAGAATCGAATGAATCTGGCCGCTTTTCTGGATGCATTTATATCCAAACATCCGGCCAATTCTAATGGCTGGTTGGCAATTATTCCAATGGTGCGCCCCTCTATTCTGGCAAAACCCACTATAATATTTTTTGCAAAATCAGGCTTTATTTCAAAAAAATTACCCTCATCTATTATTTTGAGAATGAGCTCCTTCATATTGTAAGTTTGATTTTTATTTTCTGGGACAAGCACATTTAGCGACACGTCGACTCTATCGGCAGGATCCACGGTGTTGATTTCGGGAACTCTATCCAGATAGTTCAGTGGCAGAAAATCAAATAATCTCCGAGTCTGGAGCAGGAGTTCTATGTCATTGGTGAACACCTTGTCGGCGACCCCGCTTATTGGGCCATGGACACTGGCACCACCCAGCTGTTCCTTTGTAATTTCCTCATGGGTGGCCGCCTTCACAACATCCGGCCCGGTTAGAAACATGTAGGAGGTATCGCTTGTCATAAATATGAAATCTGTCAGTGCCGGTGCATAGACAGCGCCTCCAGCACAGGGGCCCATTATGAGAGATATCTGTGGTATGATACCAGAGGCATCAACTATTCTCTGAAAAATTTTACCGTAGCCCCCCAGTGCATCAACACCCTCCTGAATTCTTGCGCCTCCAGAATCCAACATGCCTATGACCGGAACTCGGGCCTTAAGGGCCATATTTATTATTCTCTCAATTTTTTGAGCCTGCGCCTGGCCCAGAGAGCCGCCAATCACAGTGAAATCCTGTGCATAGACAAAAACCAGCCTGCCGTTTATAGTGCCGGATCCGGTTATCACTCCGTCTCCACTATATTTCTTGGACTGCATATTAAAATCTACACATCTGTGTTCTACATAGACTCCATATTCCTCAAAGGAATCTGAATCCAGCAGCGCCTCTATCCTCTCCCTAGCCGTTAATTTTCCCTGTTGGTGCTGCTTTGCTATTTTTTCTATACCACCACCCAGTAGTGATTGTTCTTTTTTTGTAGCAAGTCTGTTTCTTGACTCTAACATAGGTCCATTGGAAACTAGATCTCGATATTCTAGGGAATAAAAAAAAATTTTCAACAGCTGGGTAAAAATTTTGCGAATTTTTTGTCCATAGAACAAATTTATCAGTAAAAAATTATGTTTATATCGTGCCCAATAATTCCCGGAGAATTTGCTTTTAATCTGAGCTGACAATTTAATTTTATCATCCGATCTGAGATACCAACTGTCACCACCATTGCTCCAGACCCAGAGGGGAACTAACTGTTGGAATCGCTCTATTGCCATTTAGGGATTCTCAACATAAAATTTCCCCTAGAATCGGAAATAACTATTGTGCAGATAAATTTTAAAAAACTGGATTCAAGGGCCGTTATACCCCAGTACGAAACCAGGGGTTCGGCTGGGCTGGATCTGCGAATTATATTGGATGGGGAAGAAAAGCCACTGAAGGTTGGCGAAATAGGACTATTTGGCACTGGTTTGGCAGTCTCATTGCCCGAGGGCTATGAGGCTCAGATAAGGTCGAGATCTGGTCTATCCCTTAAAAATGGCGTCATTGTTCTTAATTCTCCGGGCACCATAGATTCGGACTACAGAGGGGAAATCAAAATTATAATGCTAAACTGTGGCCAAGAGGATTTTGTGGTAAAGAATGGTATGAGGCTGGCGCAGATGGTCATAGCAAAGTACGAAAAAGCCGAAATAACCGTTGTTTCCTCCCTTCCCCCAACCAATAGAGAGGACGGCGGCTTTGGCTCCACGGGAATTCTGTGAGGAAAAAATTCATAGTCCCACTGGCGGCCATCTGTATAATTTTTTTCCGCGCTAGAGACGCCCGATGCGCCAATGGGTATCAAACTAGTCTGTCTAAACTGGCTGTGGAGAATAGAAAGCTAGTCGATAGAGTGAATATCTATTTTAAAGCTATAGACACCATGGAAAGCGATTTTCGTCAATCCAGTGGGGCTGATGGCAACATATCCGTGGGCACATTTCAGATAGCCAGATCTGGTAAATTTAAATTTGAATATCTGAGTTCTCCCAAAAGCGTGTTTATATCCAATGGCGGCGCTATAACTTACTATGACATAGAACTTGATGAAATATCTGTTATTCCCAGTTCAAAGATGCCCATAGTGTTCCTGCTGAATGGCCAGCTTGGATTAGAGGAGCTTGGAGCGGAGATTTTACAGGCCAGTTGCTCTGAGGACAACTGCACGATTGCCGCTAAAATAATAGTGGATGGGGAGAATTATAGAGTGGAATATGTTTTTGATAGAGAAATAAAAAATCTCATAGAAATTGACATTGTGGCCGACGGAGCCCAGAAGATATATCTGGAGTTATCAAACACCAGAATAAACACAGCGCTAGAAAAAGGTATATTTATTTTTAAAAATCCTCGTATTTATAAAAAAAGAAAGTAGGGTAGACACATCATGTATTCCTATCTATCACCTTCCCAGAAACTAGCGGTGGACACCATTCTCGAAGGAAAAAATGTGTTTATCACCGGAGCAGCCGGCACAGGCAAATCCTACGTGCTGAGTTATCTGAAGAACGTAAAAGATAGAAATATCCAAATAACTGCCGTCACGGGGGTAGCGGCCGTAAATGTCAGAGGAACCACACTCCACTCCTGGGCCAACCTTGGCAAAGAAGATCTACCGGTAAGGGAAATAGCAAAGAGGATATTATCACCCCAGGGCATAAATACTCGAAGAAAAATTCTGCAGACGGATGCATTGGCCATAGATGAGGTGTCTATGCTTTCCAGGGAAACATTTGAAATGTTAGATGATCTATTAAAAATTGTCAGAGACAGTGGAAAGCCATTCGGAGGAATCCAAATTATTCTCTTTGGGGATTTTTTCCAATTGCCCCCAGTTAATAGTAGTAGCTATTGCTTTGAGAGTCCTATTTGGCTAGAAGCTAGAATAGATACCGTTGTTCTCAGGGAAACATTTAGACAGAAAGACGATCGCTTCGTAGAGTTACTAAATAATATTAGGCATGGAATAGTCCGTGGGGATGATTTAAATCTTTTGGAAAGCCGATTTAATTTAAAAAACGAAGGCGCAATTAGGCCCACCATACTGTCAACTCATAACTTCATTGTTGAAAAAATTAATCTTGAAAAATTAGGTTTTATTTCCGCAGAGGAGATGGTTTACAGAGCCAGCTATAGCGGCAGTGAGAGCAAAATTCAAATTTTTAAAAAGGGGAATTTGGCGAAGGAAGTTCTAACTCTAAAAATTGGCAGCCAGGTTATGATGCTGAAAAATAGCCATATAAAAAATGGCGTGATAAACGGCTCCGTCGGTCTCGTGATTGGTTTTTCAACGAAAAAATCCTATCCTCTAGTGAGTTTTGAAAACGGAAAGGAAATTTTAATTACTCCCGAAACCTGGGAAATATCCAATTTTAACTGGGAAACTAGAGAACTGGAAACTGTGGCAACAATGACCCAGATCCCTCTAGTTCTAGCCTGGGCTATGACAGTTCATAAATCCCAGGGCATGACCATCGACAGGATCGAATGTGATCTGGAAAGATCTTTCGCCGATGGCCAAATATATGTTGCCCTCTCCAGAGCCCGAAGTTTGGCCGGAATTTTTCTAAAGAGCTTCAATAAAAATATGCTAAAAGTTAGTGAAAAAATATTGAAATTCTATAGAACCATCGAACTAGATGGAAATTAATATTCCCTAACTATCTAGACGTGGTGCGAGTGACGCGACTTGAATACGCAACCCCAGTCCTGGCAATTCTGAGATTGTGCATTCGAGTCGCACCATCCCTGTCACGTTCTATCCAGTAAAATCAACAAAATCAAGATTTATAGGGATTTAATAGAATCCCAGCTAGGGAAAAAACTCCCAGCGGGAACTTTAAATATTTTTCCATGAACAACTGACCCAGAGTCAACACATAAAATCTTTTAAACCCCCCTAGTTTAAAAAAGTGGCCCTAGAACCGCTTTTTGCACTGCTGCTTTGGAAATATTTGTTCCAGGGGTCGACACAGCTAGCGTTTCTGGGCGTTAGATTAATTTTCTTTCTATGATTTTTTTGAAAAAAATCCCCAGAAAGAGAGTAATATCAATAAACCTTCCATTCATTGACAATTATCAAATGCCCCTTATTCTTCCTCCCAGAAGGGAGGCAGGTAAATTATTTTCTTTCCGAGGGAGTTAACTGTCGAAGGAAATGTACAGGCCTTTAACAGGCTAAAACGAGGACGACTAATGATAAATAGGATAGGAAGTAGTTCCAGAAGTGAATCATCAAACAGAAATAGATCATCTAGCAGAGGTGGATTGTCGAACAGAGACGGATCATCCAACAGAGATGAATCATCCAGCAGAGATGGCCATGATCCAATAGCAGCGGACAGAGTCGCTAACATGGACAAATCGGATACTGTTCCGAGAGGGAAACGCATCTCACTGTTTCTCTGCTGTCTAATTATATTCAACAGCATCTTCACCCCTCTAGCCCAGGCTAGAATAGTATCAAATAGACAGGCTGGATCAGGATATGGACAGACAGTCGAGGAGAATGAGGAAAATGGTATATACACTATAAACATCGCTGCTCCCAATGAGTATGGTGTTAGCTATAACTCATTTGAGTCATTTAGCATTTCGGCCGATGACAACAGGAAAGTATTGATAAACAATAGTCCAGAAACATTAAAAAATACATTCACAAAAACATTGAAGAAAAATATATTCACAGAAACATTGGAAAATACATTCAGTTTAAACTCTATGGTAGAATCAAATCCCAATGTTAGATGGGTTGATGGTGCAGCAGCAAGTACCATAATATTTGAGATAGCCGCTGGGGAGAGCGTAAATTTAAATAATAGTATCATAGACCTTCTAGGAGGGGAGAATGTTACAATGATATTCGCCAGTTCAGGGGGCATGACAATCAGAGAAACAATCTTTAGAGGAACAGTAAGTAGATTAGATCTAATAGCAGGAACTATTAGGATTAGCGATGAAAACAAATTTGAATTTAATATTGGAAAAAATGGCAGTATGGTATTTTCTGCGGGAGGGGCTAATAATCTATCCCTTAGCGCTCCTGATGTGGAAGAGATCAGTCTATTGGGCTATACCATGCAATTTGCCGGTGAAATCTTCTCCAGAGAAAAAATGACAATAGACTCAAAGACTGATATTAACCTCGCAGGTGAGGCTAAACTTAAAACTGGTACTCTAGATATTCTTCTGGGAGATAATTTGAAAGTATCTGGATCGTCCAGTATTGAAACAAAAAACCTTAGAATAAAATCAGAAAAGGATATTCAGCTTATAGATAGATCCACAATAGATGTGTCAAATGATATGGAAGCAATTGCCGGAGGTTTGTTTGAGCTGTGGATAGGTTCGAAGATAAAAGTCGGGAATAACTTCAGTCTGGATGTCCTGGAAGGTGATTTGAAAGTATCTGTATTATCCAGCATTGAAACAAAAAACCTTAGAATAAAGTCAGGAAAGGATATTGAGTTTAGCAATAAATCCACAATAGATGTGTTAAATGATATGGAAGCAACTGCCGGAGGTTGGTTCTATCTAGGTGGAGGTTTAGAGATGAAAGTTGGTAACAACTTCAGTCTAAATGTTCAGGGAGGTGGTAGAAAACCAAAAAATGGTATTTGGTTTAGTGATGGTTTCCCAATAGATGTGTCAGATTATATGAAAGTAACTGCCGGAGGCTGGTTCCTTCCGGACAAAGGTTCAAAGATAGAAGTTGGTAACAACTTCAGTCTGGATGTCCTGGGAGGTGATTTGAAAGTATCTGGATCATCCAGCATTAAAACAAAAAACCTTAGAATAAAATCAGAAAAGGATATTCAGCTTATATATGGATCCACAATAGATGTGTCAAATGATATGGAGGCAACTGCCGGAGGTGGTTTGTTTGAGCTGCAGGGAGATTCGAAGATAAAAGTCGGTAACAACTTTAGTCTGGATATGCAGGGAAATAATTTGAAAGTATCTGTATTATCCAGCATTAAAACAAAAAACCTTAGAATAAAATCAGAAAAGGATATTCAGCTTATAGATGGATCCACAATAGATGTGTCAAATGATATGGAGGCAACTGCCGGAGGTGGTTTGTTTGAGCTGCGGGGAGATTCGAAGATAAAAGTCGGTAACAACTTCAATCTTGATGTAAGTGGTTTGAAAGTATCTGGATCGTCCAGTATTAAAGCAAAAGATCTTAGAATAAAATCAGGACATAATAGTATTCAGTTTATAGGTGGATCCACAATAGATGTATTAAATGATATGGAAGTAACTGCTAGAGATTCCTTCTATCTTGGCGAACAGTTCCCATATCCTGGTGACAAAGGTTCGAAGATAAAAGTCGGGAACAATCTAACTGCCTATATAAAAAATAACTTTATGGTAGGAACTACATCATCGATAACCACTGAAAATGGAGATATAATCGCCAACAGTGAAGGTAGTTTTTTTTATCTGTATGACGATTCAACAGTTCAGTCTGGCAGAGATATTAGAGCGAAGGCAAATAATTTTCATCTTAATAGTCACAGTGAATTACTGGCTAAAATCAATATCGCTCTAGAAACTCCAAAATCTTCAGGAAAAGCTAGTGGTCATGTTGAAATATCTGGTGCCCAGGTAACTGCTGGCAGGCAATTGACTATAGATGGTAAAACCCTCTCTAACTATGGCAACAGAAAAGACTTTGGTTCCAACTCTATATTGGAAAACTCTGTGCTGAAAGGAAATGACGTAACCCTAGTGATGTCAGACTCCATTGAGAACAGAGATGAACGGAAAAATAGCGATGGATTAGTTTCTCGAATAGAAGCAAAAAACAAACTCACCATCAAAACAACCAAATTAGAAAACAGCGCAAAAATAATGTCTGACAAAGACATAAATGTTGAAGTCAACGATCTCCTGAATTCTAATGGGGCTCTGCTGTATTCTCTGGGGTCTATGTCTCTAAAAGTTATAAACGAACTCTCCAACGGTGGTAGATCCATCATCGCAACAGGCAAAGGAGATATGCATATAAATGTGAGTTCCAACCTGCATAATGAGGGAGCATCCACTCTGCAGTCTGGTGGCAAAGGTGAAATAATCGTCAGTGGCAACATCTATAACATTGGGCTAGATTCCCAGGGGGAAAGGTACAGCAAATCGGTTCGTAACTATGACACATTTAAAAAAAATTCTGTGACCCTAGAAAACTATGAGCTAGTGGATGTTAAACTAAATACCGAATCATCTAAGATAATTTCCTCTGGAGATTTGACTATCAAAACCAAAGGTAACCTAGATAACATAGGTAGTCACATCATATCCAAATATGGCACCCTCTGTATCATAGCAGGTTCACTGAACAATGAAAGAAGTGGTTTCTATGAGAATGTGAAATATCATCTACATCAGCATTGGACTAGCAGCTATAGAAGAACCGATAATGAGTGTATGATTATTACAAGAATTAATCCAATTTATTGGATTGGGGCGGCTGTTAGTAAAAAGTTTCGTTCAGATTGGGATTGCAAAAACACCATAACAGATGAGCACCATAGAGATGGTGATGCCCACAATAGAGAATGGTACTACTCCTGTACACCCTCCATAATATTCGGAAGAGACACCTCTATAGAACTGACCGGAGACCTGCACCAGGATACCAAAAAGATGCACAGGAACTCCGAAAGTTCTAACAGTTCTCTGGGGGGAATTAATTCTCTACACATAGTGGCGAAAAATGTACACAGCAGAGGAACACTCTATTCGTTCAGAGACAAGCCCTACATAAAAGCTGAAAAAGTATACATCACCGGAGGAAATATACTGTATGGGAGGGGAGGCATTGACACAAGAGGATACATTCTTGGGGATATTGTTAACCTCATTCCTCTGGCAGTCGATGGAATTTTTTTTGATTTCAGAGAGGAAATAGAAGAACGTCTAGTGGCCGAGGTGGAGCTTAACGCAGCAACTACCAATAGATTTGGAATTCCCTATGATTCTACAAAAAAATACACTGCCCAGAGTAATCTTCCAGTGACCGCCGAAAATAACCCAAAAGCTAGCGCCCAGGCCAACAAAATACTGGACACGGCCGCTGACAGTGTTGACGAGGCAACGAAGAAAGTTAATGACAAAATTAATAAACAATAAATAGTGAGTACTAAATGACCAATAGAAGAATGACCACCGAAGATAGATTGTTAGCCAATGGCAACAAATCTAAAGAGGAAAGCAGAAGTTTTAGGAAATATACAAACCTATTCCTATACTTTTTTGTCCTATTTAATAGTATATTTATTCCTCTCTCCCCGGCTGTGATGGGAGCCAAAAAGACTGAAAAAGAAGAGTGGGATGAGATGTGTGATGATTGGAGATTCAGTACTGGCGGGACAATGTATGAGGCTCTCAGGGACGAATGCCTTGAACACGGCTACAACGAGGAGGAGGGAAATAAAAGAAATGCAGAGCTAGATAGAACATTTGATGAGAGAATGGCTGCCTACATGGAGGAGCAAAATAACAAGGCAGATAAGAGTGATCCAGACTATGGTAAGATTTTAATGTCGGAACATATAACGGGCGGAATAATAACAAGTATAACGGCAACACTGAAGGTAGAGGGCAATGACATAAGAATAGAGCCAAATGTAATAGAAAGCACAGTGGAGGGTGAAGCTGCCGATACGGAATTCAAGGGGAAAAAGACTATAAATAAAGGAGCTACCATTGATGTGGCTGGGATGGAAATAGTGTCCACCGGAGAAGATCCAACAGTGATAATCAAGGGATCCAACGTTAATTCTAAGAAAACAAACTTTAGCGGGAACGCAACTCTAAATATAGAGAATGCTCTGGACAGTGAAACAACCCACTACAAACATACCGACAAAGGCAACAAAAGCCTAATAGCTGGATTCAGCGAAGGCAGATTCTATGCGGGCTTCCAAACTGTAGACGTAACGGTGACAGAGGACAGTTCCAAAAGCAAGGTGGTAGGATCAGATGTATCTCTCGGTATAGTCAGTGGAACTCTGAAAAAGATAAATGTCATCGGCTCAAACCTGGTGGCCAGTGATACAACGGATCTAGAGATCGAGGATGGTGTAACCGTACGATCGGCCATAGAGGGAGAGGATCACAGTTCCTCCAAAGAAACTCTGACAACCGAAGAAACCATCGGCATAACGAACAGTGTCATAGCGGCGGGCTACAAGGTAAAACATCTCAATGATCTCAGAGAAAAACTAGTCGCGGCCGATAAGAAGGTAAAGGACCTAGAGAATCTGAGAGCCCAGGGTAAAGCCACGGACGAGGCTGTGAATAGTGCCCTGGCTAATCAGGCTATACTGATTGCTAACTTCGCCCAGATGTCCTATTCTCTGGCTCTGACTGCCGATGAGGCTGCCACAACCATGACCGTGACAGCTGGCTTTGGTCTACCAACCCTTGATGTCACTGTCACAAAGGAAAGTGAAAATTCATCTTCCCAGCAGCGCCACCATGTGCAATCCCGTGTTAGCCTGGGTAAAACAAATCTAAAGACCAAAAAGATTGAGGTGGAGGGGGGTGTTCTATATTTCGATGGAGATATAGAGACCGATGAAACAGTGATCAAATCGGTAAAGGATACCTTTGACAGCAAGAGCAATAACAGCAGAGCCTCAGCAACCGCCTCCTTCGGAGCCGAGGGTCCGGAGTCGCTAGGTATAAATTTCTCCGCCGGCGATAGCCAAACTCATCAGGAACATAGTCAGGAGTCATTCATTAAATCCTTTAACAGTAAAGATATTAACAGTGCTAAAGCTGGAGGTCCAGAGCCGACAAATGCGAATGTCTCCACCGGTACTCAGCAGAAACAGAGTCAGGGGTCAGCCGCTGGCGACAGTGCTAAAGCTGGAGGTCCAGAGCCGACAAATGCGAATGCCTCCACCGGTGACAACCAAACTAATCAGAAACAGAGTCAGGAACCAGCCGCTGGCGGCAATGGTAAAATAAAGACTAAGCATCTCCATATGGAGGGCAATGCTTTTGTTGGCACCAATGAGCTAGATGCAGAGGAGATAACCTACAAAAAAACAGAGGATAAATCTTACAGTGAAAATAATGGATTCAGTGCCTCTGTCAGTGCAGCTCCATCCCAGGATTCACCTCTAGGATTCAGACCAACCAGTGAATCCGTTGGCATTGTAGATGGCAGCAGTGAAAAGACAGACCTGAACAATCCAACCATAGCCAGTCGTACAAAACAGACAGGAGCAAAATCAGACATAAATAGAGACGAAAGTAAGCGCACCATTGAAGGTGAAGTTATAACAACAAGCTCGCTGGATGTTAAATTAGACCTGGACAATAGATTTCTGGATACGGCTGCACTTAGTAGAATGACCGATGCCTGGAGTGTAGAAACTGCCAAAAAGGTGGGCAAATCTCTTATCAATAATCCGATAGGAAGGGGCATTAAAAATAAATACAAAGAGACACAGGAGGAAAAGGACAAAGAGGCAAATGGGGGAACAGTAGACCATGACAAAAGTATATCCCTTATCCATCTAATTCTAGAGGATACGGTGGCAGGCTATAACATGAACACTATCCAGTCAAAGAAGAAAAACCTTGACAATCTGAAGGACAAAAACTCCGAAGAGCAGAGGAGACTGATAAAGGAAAACATTCTGGACCACATAGAGCAGAACAAGGGTAAGGATATAGAGGTAGTAATAATAGATAATCCTAACAAACCAGCTGGAAAATGTTTTGATGATCCAAATTCCAACAGGAGAATCATAGTCTTCAACAAAGCCTATCTGAGAGATTCTTCGGATCTGATAGATATAGCGTTCCATGAGAGTTACAGCAAAGATAGACATAAGCACAATGAGAACACAGCCTCTAGATTTGGAGAGACCGCTAAAAACCACTGGAAGATGTTTAATCCAGTTCTAGAGAAGTATGGGAAGAATGATATTAAAACATCTGAGGCTGATCTGAAAAGTCTGGAAGATCTGGAGGGTATGGCCGACAGGGGTGAGCTGACAGCTAATGAGTATATTATTGATTCTATTAAACAATATATAAACGCTGTCTTCAAAGACATAGACAGACCCCTATACGAAGATCTTACTGATGATGAAAAAAAGCAACTGCTAGAAGAACTGGCCATCGGGGCCTTCCTAGAAAATCAGGAATTCAAGATGCTTGAAAAGATTATTACAGCAGCTGGCGACATAGTCGTCAGAATGGCCGTAAATGCAGCCCTGATTGAACTGGCAGACCTAGTGGCGGGCCCCGGGGGAGCTCTAGCAGTTGGTATAATTATCAATATCGAAGGAGCCTGCTATGCCATCAAGAGTATCTACATTGAAGGTAAAAAGGCTGTAGTAACCCTGATGGATATAGTGACCAATGGATTTAACAGAAAAAATACTAAGGAGTTTTTCTTCGAGCTTCTAAAAATAGGTGTCAATACCGTCTTATTAGTCTCCAATGTGAGAAGCGCATGGTTAGGTACGGACCAATTACTTGACCTTATAGAGGAGTCTGCAAATAAATCCGGAGGCAGTGGAGGAGAGAATAGTGGATTTGAAAACGGTGGAAGTGGTAAGTCTGGAGACAGTGGAAGTGAAAGTGGTAAGTCTGGAAACAGTGGAAGTGAAAGTGGCAGATCTGGAGATAGTGGAGGAGAGAATAGTGGATTTGAAAACGGTGGAAGTGGTAAATCTGGAAACAGTGGAAGTGGAAGCGGTAAATCTGGAGATAGTGGAAGCGGTAAATCTGGAAACAATGGAGGAGAGAATAGCGGATCTGGAAACAGTGGAAGTGAAAGTGGTAAATCCGGAGATAGTGGAAGTAGTAAGTCTGGAGACAGTGGAGGAGAGAATAGCGGATCTGGAAACAGTGGAAGTGAGGGTGGAAAATCTGGAGATAGTGGGAGCGGTAAATCTGGAAACAATGGAAGTGAAGGTGGCAAATCTGGAGATAGTGGAAGTGGAAAATCTGGAAACAATGGAGGGGAGAATAGTGGATTTGAAAACGGTGGAAGTGGTAAGTCTGGAAACAATGGAAGTGAAAGTGGTAAATCTGGAGATAGTGGAAGTGGGAATGGTAAATCCGATAGTGGTGGAAGTGGTAAATCTGGAGACAGTGGAGGAGAGAACAGTAATCCAAAGGGTAGAGCTGATGATCTGAAAAGCAAAGGAGAGAGGCTTGATGAGCTTTCTAAGAGGATCGGAGAGGCTGGGAAGTTTGGAGGGAAAGTTGATGCAAAAACATTCAATGAAATAAAGAGCAGACTGGAGAATGCTGAGTTAAATGAACATGCCACTAAAAGTATAAAGAAAGATGAATCATTCCACGGGAAAGCCAACGAGAAACGACTAGCGGGAGAATCAATGATAGAGGGTAAAACAGGAATTTTTAATCTAAAGGGTGGCGATGGTAACCCCAACTATAAACTCATCCAGACTGAGGGTAGTTTAGACAGTAAACACCATAATTACAAAGGTATCTATGAATATATCATGAATGATAAAGGTCAGATAACCCATGAAAGATTCGTAGAGAATGGGAAAATAACTGGAACGGTAGGTGGTGGTACTGGAGGGGGCGCTAGAAAATGATAAATCTTGAAACTCTTCATAGTGATCTATGCACAGACGATTTTTTTAGAGATCTTTCGTTCTATGAGATATTACTTTCTCTGAAAATTTATATGGCTGTTGATATAATGGCCGTGGATAATTTTCTCAGAGGACAGGGCTATAGATTTGATAATTTGGAAAATTTTATCTACAGGATGGCCTTTTTTGAAGATGAAGATTTTGGACTGGCTATGCGAAGAATTTTATACCTTTGTCTGGTAAGTTTAAAAAATATGGGTTGGACTAGAGAAGATGAAAAGGATCATAATTTGGATTATACAATAGCCTACATTTGTGATTTTTTTGATTATCCTGAGGAAACCAGATTCATGATGTACTATACAGCAAAAACAAAAGAGGAGGAAAATATAGAACGAATACAAAACTATAGATTAGAGAAGTACCTAGATGAGTATAAACACTATCTAGACATCTGGAGCGAAGTAAAATTGGATAAATGTTCTGAGTTGTTCGATGATAAATTTGCTCTCATAAGGAACGGAAAATTCCGCCATTATTTGATAACTGGAAAGAAAAACAACGATAACGATATGTCTCTGCGTATTTGGACTGATAAAATATTTGCTGAGGAAAAAGAATATGAATTTAATTTCAGAAGTGATGAGGAACTGAAAAAGTTTCTGGTGGATAATGGAGTGGTATTTGATTCATTTATCAGTAATGACTTTTTTTCGGATGAAAAATCATATATTTCCGTCTTCAGAGAGCAGTTTGATAATCAAGATCTATTTGAACATACGCTTTTTTTCAATCCATTTACTGAGACCCTCGAGGAGAGACAGGAAGAGTGGAGAAGATGGGAAAGAGAACACAGGGAGCAGGAGGAGAAACAAACTAGCGCCCAGGTCCCCGGAGAAAAACCTTGACGCTTGGGTCCCCAGAGAAAAACCTTGACAGTATCCCAAAAATAATGTAGAATATAACCAAACCAAAAAGATCTAATGGCATCTAATGGCAAATAAATCACCCAGAGGTGAAAATAAAATTTAGAAGACTGACTACTATTCTCCTCTCCTGCTCCCTCCTCTCCTCTCTGCTGCTGGGTGGAGTCTGTCCAGCTCTGGCTCAGGGGACTCTGGAAAAGTCTGAAATTAATCTAGTGAACGAAGACGATGGGGGAAAATCCAATAAACCCAAGGACAGTAGGGGAGAGAATAGCGGATCTGGAAACAGTGGAAGTGGTAAGTCTGGAGGCAGTGGAGGGGAGAATAGTGGATCTGGTGGAAACAGTGGAAGTGAAGGTGGTAAGTCTGGAAACAATGGAAGTGGTAAATCTGGAGATAGTGGGAACGGTAGATCTGGAGGAGATGAAAAATTTGCCTATCTCATCGATGAGTCAAAGGAACTAAAAATCAATAGCAATAATTTGCACCATGTCTTTCATAATCCAACGCATGATCACCATTTAGAGGGGTTTGTAGCAAGCTGTGGTGGAGATGAGGGGGCGGCCTATAAAAAATTGACTGAAGCTGCAGAAAAATACATAAAAGAAAATGGATTTTCTAGAAAATTTCTTGATGTGGATTTCAGCGGGAATGGTGGCGTCCCCCTGGACGTAGGCGGCTTTAAGGTAACTATCAGGGGAAACTTGGTTGGCGATAGGTTTAGACTTGGTACTGCATTTATAGAAAAATAAGTTTAGGGTCTTTTATGGGGAACAATGAATTTTTCGAAAAGAAGCTTGAGGATAATGAATTTTTGAGAAGACATGAAATTTTTGAAAAAAAGCTTGTGGGTATGTTGTTAGCCGGCGAGCAGGAACTTTTTGTTAGACTAAGAAAACAGTACGAAGAAGCCGTGGTAACAAAAAGACAATTTGACAGCGGTTTTTACACAGTCTTTGAAGTACAAGAAAAATCTCCTATTATAGATAATAAAAGTTTCATTATATTGGACGTTTTCATAGACTACAATGGCCAAGAAAAAGCCTATGGTTTTAATTTTTTTGTAGACAACGGTGTGATAAACTATCTGGAGGGTTTTCCCTTTATATATGACGACTGGATAAACTGGAGTGCGGACGACTATGATAAAATCGATGATATGTACTATGGAGGAGAAAGATTGGGAGATAAATTACACATAAGGGATACTAATATTATTGGTGGCATAGGATCAAATATACCAATTGAGTATCTTGGAGAATTCAGAGACAATAGATGTGATCACAAGTTAGATGAATTACTGGAACCCTATGGTGGAGATAAACACAAATTGGCTGGTGAAGTAACTAAAAAACTGTCTGATTATGTTAAAAAACATAAAATAGTGGATTATTCAAAGAGGGGAAATTATATAACTGTTGACATCAACGGTATCAATATAGAGGTGAGAGGTGGAGTTGTGGATGGTGAAACAAGAATAGGATCAATGTACATAAGAACAGGAATGCTATATATTAAGGTGAAATTGGAAATATGTTATTAGAAAAAATTAAAAATAGGTTGCAGAGATGGTTATGATATTTAGTGAGTTTGAACAAAAACTAATGAGAATGTTTCTTAGGGGCAATCATCCGATGCTGGAATTGCTCAGAAAACAATATGTAATTACAAAAAAGGCTATTGAACCTACAATTCGTGGATTCTACCTGTATTTTGATGTTCATGATAAGTTATTGGCGATAGCAGAAAATGTATTACTCATTGACGACATTATTATTGGGAATAATAATTATGGAGCAGGTTTTATTCTCTTTATAAAAGATGGATTTCTGTGCTATCTGGAGGGTTATACATGTAGTGATAGGAATTATAATGAAATTATTAAAGATTATGGGATTTTAGACTTGCACTACTCCGGAGGGGATAGAAGAGAAATTGATATAATGTTAGGGGACGGGACTTTAAAAAATGGCTATAGAAAGGAAACTTTGTTTATAGATTTATGTTAGATGTTATATGGTATAAAGTATCAAACCAGTCCGCTGATCGTTTTTCTGTGAACTCAGGGGAGGGATTAAAGACCCCATATATCAGGGTGGGGACTGGAGAAAGATGCAGTATACTCATAAAAATCCTAACGGCGAATATATCACAATTCACTACTGGAAAAATATAAAGACCGGGGTAACAGAGGGTTTTAAGTTTATAGATAAGATTAAAAATGAATAAAATAAAAAAGTATTGTTGTAAAGATTTATCGATAGTGTCATATCTGTTCTACGGTGAACTGTTGGATGACTGTGATATTGTCGAAATAGTGGACGATTTGACAAATAGAGGTGTTGACAGTGATTATCTAATAAACATCCTAATAAACAAAGAAGACAATCTTAACTACGATGTAAAGGGTACCTTTAGTTCTTTTCTGAAGTCAAACAACTTACAAATATGCAGTAAAAATGAGGCCCAAAGGAATGTTATTAGATTTATCTTTGAAAAAATAATGGATGATAATGTAGATCTTAGAGACGGCATTGGTTTCATCATTAAGTATATGGTGAACTCTGGAGAAAACGGAGAATATCTGGGAGAACACTTAGGTATTAGTGAAGTTATTTGTACTTACTACTCCATAGACGATGTGGATATCATGGATAAAATTAGTATGAAAAGCGCAATAGCTGATGTAATGGATTGCATGAGAGATTATTTAGAAGCAAAGAAGTAATGAGTAGTAAAAAACTATGCAGGACGATATCGATTTAAAAAAACATGAGATCTTTGAAAAGAAGGTTATGAACATGCTACTGGCCGGAGACCATGAGTTGTTTGCTAGGTTAAGGAGACAGTATGAGACAGCAATGGTAAAGGAAAGAGATTTCACTGGCTGTGGCTTTTTTACGGGCTTTACAATGGATAATAAATCAGTACCCACTATATATGACAAGCGCATTATCTTAGGTGATGTCTTCATTGACTACAATGGTCAAAGAGATGCTTTTGGCACAACATTATTTATAGATGATGGTCTTATCAGTTGCCTAGAAGTTTTTCATCTAACTGTCGACGATTGGGTGAATGACTATGATAAAATTGATGATGTGTACTATTGTAGATTTGATGGGTCTGGAGCCAAAACCTACGAAAGAGATACTCAACACGTGAAAGAAGTAATCAGAAGGAACATGCCCAGTCAAAAGTGGGAGCCAAAGAAGGGGCCTCTGGCTCTAACATTCGAGCCAAAGGATGATGCTTTTCTGGAAAAACACATGGTCTTTGAAAAGCAACTGATGGACATGCTGTTCTTTGGCGAAACTAAACTATTTGCAAAGCTAAGGAAACAGTATGACAGTAAACACCATAATTACAAGGGTATCTACGAGTATATCATGAATGATAAAGGTCAGATAACCCATGAAAGATTCGTAGAGAATGGGAAAATAACTGGAACGGTAGGTGGCGGTACTGGAGGAGGTGCTAGAAAATGATAAATCTTAAAACTCTTCATAGTGATCTGTGCACAGACGATTTTTTTAGTAGTCTTTCGTTCTATGAGATATTGCTTTCTCTAAAAATTCATATGGCTAGAGATATAATGGCTGTAAATAATTTTCTCAGAGGACGGGGCTATAGGTTTGATAATTTGGAAAATTTTATCTACAGGATGGCCTTTTTTGAGAATGAGAATTTTGGGCTGGCTTTGAAGAGAATTACGTACCTTAGTCTCATAAGCCTGAAGCACCTGGGTTGGAC
>JAIRXW010000044.1 GCA_031268035.1 Rickettsiales bacterium | reverse complement strand
TAGCTTTTCTTCGGGGGAGGTATCTGGATTTTCTGTGGTCATAGGGTATATCTAGATAGCAGTTAAAAATATATACTTCAGTATAGAGCTTTTTTGGAGAAGTGTCAAGGGGGGATTTTTTTTCTAGGGGGGTTTTGGTGTAGAGAAAGATGCCATTTTTAACTGAAGATTTACTGGCACCTAGGAAATATTACTTAGAATAGACTCAGTTGAACTTGATTCGTATCAGATGTTCTTTTTTGAAATTCTTCAGTCTCAAAAAAACCATATTTTGTTTTCATTATTCTAATAAATTCATATAAAATTTTTGAATATTTTTTATCCACATAGGCGCCTCTATAGAGGTGTTTTACACCCGGAAGAATGTCCGGAAATTCTAATTCTAAAAATCTATAGAAATTTTGTTTCAAATCCCCTCGAAGATGAAGGGCAGAAGGTATTACATTGTCTATTCTATTTATTTTACAGCTATGGTATATGGCTTCAATGCTCATTTTACTATCCGTCAGATGAGGAATAATTGGCATAAGCATAACATTTGTCCGACATTTCATTTTAGTAAATTCATGGAGCATCCCAATCCTATCCAGGGAAGCTACCGCATTGGGTTCAATCTTTTTTCTAATTGTCTCATCGAGAGCTGTGACTGTGGAGGCTATAAAAACTGTTGTTTTTGAATTGAGCTCCCCTAGCAAATCATAGTCTCTTAGGATTAGCGGAGATTTTGTCAGTATAAAAACAGGGTTCCGATGTTTTAGCAGCACTCGCAATATGTCGGGCATAAGTTTATATTTACTCTCGAGAGGCTGGTAACAGTCGCATACACCAGATATATTTATCATATTCCCTTTCCAACTTTTTTTTGTCAGTTCTCTATCTAACACCTCGGCCAAATTTGTTTTCACATATATATCCTTAAAAAAATCACTTTCAAGGTATTTATGTGAATATTGGGCAAAACAATAGACACATCTGTGTTCACAACCCCTATAGACATTGAGATCATAGTTTGATGCAAATTTTGCACTGTGGTAGTACAGAGCCGTTTTTACAGTTATCTCTCTCGGCATAAAATAAAAATATCAACGATGTATATCCAGCTATCTAATGTTAGCAGTAAAATATTGTACTGTCCATGGAAAATTGTTTTTCATAGGAATTCCTGACGTTTTAATTCAAAACTAAAAAAAATTATTGTGTAAATGAAAATGAAAACAGTCAAAGCACTAGAAAATACAAATTTTGATACTAGTATGGCGATAGTAAAATTTGCAAAATCTTCCAAAAAACTTTCTATGGGGGAAACGGGCGTTACAAAAGATCAATGTGAAAATGAATTTAAAAAATTACGATGACATGGGGAAAAAAATGGCTGCCATAACTCTACTGGCAAAATTCCTCCGGTGCTCTATCGTGTTCTGCTATTTTTCCGCATTTATGATGATCCTTCGAGGTTTCTTTAAAAATGAACTCTATAGAGCAGAGCAAATAATTTATGATAATACTGTTGACAGCATTCTGAAGCCAGTGCTACAAATTAATGAAAAAAATATGGGTTTTGTGTATATAACTGGCGACGAGGCAAGAAGAGATCCTAAAAATGACAATCTAATACAGATTGATAATGTTATAATAACTTCCTCTAACTTTGTAAACACAGCAAACCACGGCACATTGGATTTTGAAAAGAACGAAATTATCCTTTCTGGGAAACCAAAATTATCCATAAAATGACGCCGCAGCAGTGGGACTAGTGATATTAGTTCAAAATATTACTACCCACACAACAACCTATCCATTCCCTCATTTTTCCCGCCGGGAAAGGACTTTCCAGAAAACTCTAGAACGCCCGTGTCTAAGGTGGGCACGGGGTCAGCACTCCCATTGAGGTTGCCGACCCAACTAAACAAAAATATAATGTGGGACTATTTTATTTTTTTTAGATTAGCTGCCGAAATCCGACCTTTGCTGGTTGTTGTCTCGTATTCAACCTTTTCGTTCTCGTTTAGACTTTTTATACCTGCATCCTCTAGAGCTGTAACATGTAGAAACACATCGGGACCCCCAGTGTCAGGCTGTATAAAACCATAACCCTTTGTCTGGTTGAACCACTTTACTTTTCCTGTAGTCATATTCAAAACATTGATTTAATATGATATTTCCTATTTTAATTCAAAAACAAAATAACAAATATAGAACTCTCCAAAAAAAACAGGAGAATCTGCCGGTAGCATAATACTTCTTTTTTAAAAAACAAATGTTATCGTTCTGGCCTCAATTTTTTTCGAAAACTTTAGTGGGTCCCACTCTAGATTGTCTACAATAGAAATAAAATTTTATTGGTAGAACATATTTTTGGATCACGAAGTACTGTTTACTTTAATAAAGACAGTGGCTAGTCTCTGGTAAGCGGCAATCTATGGTACATTTGTTTGTAAATAATAGTAAATAGCACGTTTTGGTGATTATATGTTCTTAGCAAATTTTATAGCTTTCGCAATTATAATGTCCGTCGTTGTTTTTGCCCATGAAATGGGCCACTATCTAGTGGCTAGGGCTAACGGAATTAGAGTTGACGAATTTTCTGTGGGCATGGGAAAAGTTATATTTAGTTGGAAAGATAGAGGGAATACCATCTGGAATATATGCCTAATACCCTGCGGTGGTTCCTGTAAATTTCTTGGGGATGAAGATATAGCCTCTCTGGTGGCGGATAGAAAAAAAATTGAAAAACTCTCGGCCAAAGAAAAAGATATGTGTCTCCAGTATAAGAGTCCCTGGAAGAAAATTCAGGTGGCCATAGCTGGTCCGTTGGCCAATTATATTCTGGCCATTGTGCTTTTAACTGGAATTTTCCGCCTCTACGGATTCAATAAACTATCTAATGTGGTGGGCAATGTTAACCCTGGCAGTAGCGCCGAAATAGCGGGGATAATGGCTGGCGACGCCATAGTTTCTATAGATGGCAGGAAAACAAAGGACTTTAAAAATGTACAACGCGCTATACTTTCATCCAAGGGTCCAATGAGGATAGAACTGAACAGAAATGGTGAAACATTAGAAAAAACTGTAGTTCCGAATATTGTGACTAAAAACGTATTTTTCATGCGAACTGTAAAAATACCCCAACTGGGCATTGTTTCATTGACCGATACCCGGAGAGAAAAAGTTGGCTTTTATGAAGCTTTTCTACATTCACTGGAACACGTTGGCGAAATAACAGTGGCTAATGTGCAGTTTTTAAGAGGCAAACATGGGTTTAAAGATATTGGTGGTCCAATAAAGATAGCTAAGTATTCTGGAATGGCTCTGGAGGGTGGATTCTACATATTTATTGTTTTTATAGCATTTATATCAGCCAATCTGGGTTTTATGAATCTATTACCCATACCAGTGCTGGATGGAGGTCATATTTTACTCTATCTGGTGGAAATTATAAGAAGAAAACCAATCAGTGAAAAATCCGAAAATAACATCAACAAAATCTGCTTTTCTATTCTACTAACCCTGATGATTTTTTTCACAATAAGAGATATACTTACATGGAAATTATGACAATAAATAGGCGTACACTAGCATTTTTACTTTGTGTTCTAGTTTTTATCGGAAAACAGAGTGTTGGAAAGACAAAATCTCCAGACATTATCAGACAGATTATCGTGCAGGGGAACAAATACTACAATAGCAACCATTATATGGAAACGGCGGAAGTAAAAGTCGGTGACAGATTTGATGAGGATGCTAGGAACAATTTGGAAAAAAAAATTATTGCTAGTGGCTATACGGATAGGGTTGATACCAAATATGACAGCAAGAATGGTATTCTTTCGATAAACGTGCAGGAGAGGCCTCTCATAGGGAAAATAACATTCACTGGCGCTAAGGAATTAGAAAAAGACGATGTCATGGAAAATATAGAACTTAAAAAAGGGGGAATATTTTCTGAAAAATCTCTCCGGGAGGATATAGATTTTATCACTATTTTATACCGATCCCAGGGTTATTTCAATGTAAAAATTAATCATGAAATAAAAGATTTGGGAAATAATTTGGTGGAAATTACTATGAATATTTCAAAGGGGAAAGAAACCAAGATAAGAAAAATTTATTTTATAGGGAACACAGCCTTTGGGAATAGCACTCTAAAAAACGAGCTTTTCAGCAGAGAAAATAAATTTTATAGATTCGGTAAAGCAATAAACTATGATCCGAATATATTGGACTATGATCGGCATCTGCTGGAACAATTCTATAAATCTAAGGGGTATTTTGGAATTAAAATCATATCTGCTGTGGGAGTATATAACGAAGATGAAAATAATTTTGATTTAATTTTTAGTTTGGAGGAAGGCAAAAAATTACTGTTCGGTAAAATAACTATAGATGACCGGGTGAAAAAAACAGATCAGGACACTCTGGATAATATAGTAAAATTAATAAAAAACGGCGAAGTTCTCGATGTTAATCTTATCAATAGGGTCACGGGGAAACTTAATGACGTATTCACAAATATGGGATATTATACAATATCCGTAGATCCAGAGTTTAGTGAGGCGGAGAATAACAGAGTTAATGTAACCTTTAAAATTGCCTATGACAATGCTGAAAAAACTAGATATATTGGTAGAATAGATATTGAAGGGAATTCTAGAACCCGGGATCATGTGATAAGAGAGGCATTGGATATAAATGAGGGAGATCAGTATAATGAATTTTTGCTGGATAAATCTTTGAACAATGTAAGAAATATAGGATTTTTTAGTGAGGTTGACCATGAGGAAAAAGATGGCATTTTGGAGAATCAGAGTGACCTTGTTATAGGCGTGAATGAGGCCAGCACTGGCAGTTTTGCAATTGGTGTCGCATATTCTAGTTTGGATCAGGTTAATGGGTCCTTTGGTTTTGAGCAGGCTAATTTATTTGGCAAGGCGATAAATTTGGCAACAGATTTTAGAATTTCAAAATTTTCCAAAAATATTGACTTTGATTTCTCTAAACCAAACATATTCGGCTCAAAGGTACGGGGTGGTGTCGGTTTTACATTCCAAAACAGTCAAAATATGAAAAATCCAAACTTTAAAATAGGCTTTGATGATTACTCCGTCGAGGGTCATATGTTTGTTAAATTCAACATAATGGATCATCTGTCCCAGAGGATAACCTATAGATATAATTACAGTAAAATAAATAATATAGAACATAAAAATAAATTTATATTCCCACTCGAAGCCAGAACAACATCTGAGATTTCAACAAATCTAAGATATAATGGACGAAATTCAATTTCCAGAAATAGAGGTGAGGGCTATGTGCTGGACATGGATTTAGCTGTGGGTGGACTGGGGGGTATTAGAAAATATTTAAGAACTGTAGGACACTTTACCTACTACTATCCAGTATATCTTGACAAGCTCACCCTGAAACTCGAGGCTAAAATTGGCTATATAAGGTCTCTGGATAAAAATAATCTACTGTATGCTACGGATGGTTTCTATATAGGCGGGGGCTCCAGTATGAGGGGATTTGAATATGGAGGCGCCGGCCCAAGGATAGCAGGAAGAGAGGGGTTATCAACTTCCAGTGGCATTGGTGGAACACATCTGTACTATCTAAATGGTGAACTTAAATTTCCGATTTCTATCCAAAAAATGCTGGGCCTCTATGGAGTATTTTTCGCAAATGCTGGAATGACAACTGGCCAGGAAAGGAAAAACGAGGATAAAGATTTTGAAATATTAGATAGTGGCAGTCCTAGAGCCGCTATAGGATTTTCGCTTCTGTTGGAATTTGGCTCTATAGAAGTCAGTTTTGATTTTAGTCACATACTAAAAAAAGAATCCTATGATAGATCTGAAACATTTAGACCAAATATCGGCCTAGTTGGAAGATTCTAGAATGATTTTTATCAATGACAGTCAGGATTTGATTGCAATATGTCTTCAGATTGGGCAGAGCCCCAGTGCCATGGTTGGCCTAGACACGGAATTTATTCGCCATAAAACCTACTATCCAATTCTCTGTTTGATACAGGGGATTTTTGTCAGGACGGATGGCGCGGAGGAAACATTTTTGATAGACCCATTGATTAAAGATATAGATATGAAGCCCTTTATTGATATTCTTAAAAATCAAAATATAAAAAAAATAATCCATTCTTCCGGCCAAGATTTAGATGCCCTGCAATTTTTTCTAAATTTGGATAGAATAAATGGCCTAGAGGATACTCAAATTATGGCGGGATTTTGTGACTATGACTGCAGTATGGGCTATCTTTCCACTGTGAATCGTGTTCTAAATGTAAATTTAACTAAAAATAAAAACCTTCAGACCAGCAACTGGTTTAGAAGACCTCTGCAGAAAAGACAATTGAAATATGCCTGTGAGGACGTGAAATATCTTCTAGAACTCTATAATAATCTCCTAGCTAGGACCATCGGTTACGGAAACTATGAATTTTATAGAAGTGACATGGAATATTTGCAAAAACATCGGGAGAGGGATTTTATTATAGCTAATTCGTGGGAAAGATTGAAATTTAGAATACATAAAAAAACAATGGGTTGTGTTATGCTTATGAAAGATCTTGCTAGTTGGAGGGAAGCCAGGGCCATGGAAAATAATAAAATAAGAAGTCTCATATTTAAAGACAATACACTGCAAATATTGGCCAGGGTGCGACCGGGGAACAAAAGTGATTTTAGAAGACTCTACAGCACAAATCGTGAAATATTAAACATAGATAAAGTCTATAAAAAAGACATAATGGAGTTAATCAATAGACCTAGAATAGATTCAAAATACGATCATGAACTATACTATACCGGAGAAATTGGCTTTGCCTACACAAAAGAACTGGGCCTTCTATACAGTAAAATAGTTGGTGCAGCTAGGAGTCGACACATTTGTATGGAGAGAGTAATAAATAAAATGGATCTCATAGCTCTGATGATGGGCTATAAAAACAAAGAAAATGTTCTCTACGGCTGGAAATCGGAGCTATTGGGTGAGATATGCGGAGCGCTACCCCAGAGACATTTTGTGAGTAGAACGTAAGCCGGATTCTGTATAGGATAATCATCAATCTAGGACTAGAATTACTCCTAGCCTCAAGCTATCTACCACGACGTTAGACGTAGGGAAGCGTCCTCACATTTGACCGTGAGACGTCGACTTGATATTGCTCCTAGTAGGGTTTTCCAATGCTCTGCATCGCTACAGGCATAGTGAGCTCTTACCTCGCTGTTTCACCCTTACCCTCGGCAGTTTTCTGACCTAGAGGGCGGTTTGTTTTCTGTTGCACTTTCCGTGGGATCGCTCCCCATGGCCGTTAGCCATTACTATTTCCCCAAGGAGTCCGGACTTTCCTCCTGTTTCTTCAATGAAACAGGCGATTATCTGTTCTACTCACTCACTGTATTTTTATAGATTATAGATCATATATTTGCAATACCCTATTCTAGACATTCGGCCTTGTCCACTGACCATTGATATCATCTAGGGGGAGTGGAGTCATCTTCTCTCCCAATTCAGTGGTTCCGTCTATTTTCTGATGTCTCAGCTGGACTAGGCTATTTATATACTCACTGGAACCACGGTATTTATCTACATATCTACCTATATTATGTCCCCAAATATCTCATTCAAATGAATCGAAGGCTGTTGGCTGTGGTTAGCACGTGTAGGAGTTTACTCGGGACCTTTGATCTTCTCTTTAGTCTAGTTAATCTGTTTCCCGTCGGCAAGTTTAGAGATTCCACTGGATAGGTTTTTCATTTAGAAGACAAAGTTACACCAACTGCCTTTTATTTTAGAAGATCTCCTCTAGAATTTGCCATCATCCAGTGATGTGTTATTATTCTTTGATTTTCTCTAGCTTTAGAATTTCCTCTTCGCTAAGACTGGTACATTCGACTATCATATCCAGAGGCAGGCCTTTTTTTAGCATGACAATAGCAGTTTCTATCTTGCCTTTCTCTATACCCTTCTCTATGCCTTTCTCCATACCAACCGTTATACCCTCCTCTCTCCCCTTCTCCATACCCACCGTTATACCCTCTTCTCTACCCTTCTCCATACCCTCCTCTCTAGCCACAGTGAGAGCAGAGATCTCATCATTCTTTAGTTTTAGACGAGCTTCGTATTCTTC
>JAIRXW010000024.1 GCA_031268035.1 Rickettsiales bacterium | reverse complement strand
TTGGCTGGGACGCGGTTGTTCCCTATTATGGAGAGCTGGACAAATTATAAATATGATTATAAATTACCTTCGAGCACAGTTGAGATTGTCAACTGACTATTATTAATTAAAAAAATATAAGTTTTAGAATAGAACATGCCGGTCATATACTGGGTGCTGGCATAGTAAATTTGAGACTTGGTGGCAGAGTAATAGTATTTTTTGGTGATCTAGGCAGAACTGATGATGATGTGCTGTATAATCCATCTAATGTTACTAGGGCCGACTATATTCTCTGTGAATCAACCTATGGGGGAAAGGTCCACGTAAACTCGGACCAAAAAGAAACTCTAGCTCAAATAATAAACAAAACCATTGCCAGGAATGGAAGCATAATAATTCCCGCATTCGCCGTAGGCAGAACACAGCTTATTCTCTACTACATATATCAACTTAAAAAACAACAGAAAATACCCCAAATCCCAATATTTGTGGATAGCCCTATGTCTATAAAGTCCTGTGTATTTGACTATGGCGGACACCGGGATATCATCTTCGAGCATAGACAGAGCAGGTTTCTTCACTCTATATTTTCTTTCTTTCCCTATTTCTTTCCTTAGGTTCACCTCTACTCCACGCCCCATATATTCCAGCTCTGTCATAGCTTCTCCTATTTTAGGTACTTGGTTCCTAGTTTCAGAACCTCCTCTTCGCTGAGTCCAGTGCATTCAACCACTATATTTTGAGATAAACCCTTTTTAAGCATGGACAGGGCGATTTTCTTTGCCTTTCCCTCTTCTCCTCTCTTTAACCCCTTCTCTATGCCTTTCTCCATACCTCTCCTCGTGGCTGTTGTCTCATCTGCTATTCTATCGTTTTTAGCCATAAGGTAGGCGTCATACTGAATTCTAAAATTCTTGTCGCCACTTATCTTCTTTAGTTCTGCCATAGCTTCTCCTATTTCAGGTACTTGGTTAATAATATCCTCTGGAATTGTTTCAGGATGTTTTATGAATGTCATCCAGAGCCGTAACATGTCCATATGTTCCATCTTTATGTTTCCAATTGTATATGTAATTTTTTTTAATTCTAGCATTAGGATACGAAATTTTTTAGTGCCAACCTTCATAGGGTCAATATCGTTAGCCACTACGACATCGGTAATTTCATTTAGGTAGTGCTTTCTGTCACTAAACACTATGAAATCCGTAATCCAAATAGATATTATATCTGCTATGTCGTTATAGTTCTGCCCTGCCTCCAATTCCTGGGGCATCAGACGATTCTGGTAGAAGATTGCCCTATTTATAATGTCATCACAGTTTCTACATTGGATCTCTATGTTTATAATTGTTCCCCTGGAAGTTCTAGCTAGAATATCCAGTCTAATGTCTTTGCCATTTTCTCTACTCCTCGGAACGTCTGAGTTGTATATCTCCACAGCTTCTATCTCCGGTTCCCCCTGGAGAATAGAGTTCAGAAGACTCACCAGTATCCTTTCATGTTTCTCAGAGCCAAATATATGTTTAAATACAAAATCTGCTGTTACCCTCAGTAGTTTTTCACTGCCCTCCTTCGGTTCCATTCCTTCACTGTTATTAGTATATATTTAATACTATAGCAATTTTCTAACACATTGTCAAATGTGCCATCAACCCGTTGTATGGCACTGCTTATACTTAATATATACTTTTACAAATCACCACTCTATAGCTGCCACCTAATGCTGAACTTTAAAATTGAATCCTGCGGGTAGACAATATTCTATGTAAATACTGTCACTCTAAAAGAATAAATAGGGTTGGCATTGTAAATGGCGCTGATCGGAGATACTACTCTGGAAAATATAGAAGGACTTTTACTCTTACCACTAGGAAATATGGCGAAGACTCTAAACTTAGAGTACCGAAGATGTATCTAGAAAATTTGGGCTTTAGAGGCATAGGAATATCCTCTGGAAAGATTGGAATCACAGAAATTGAATAAGCTAGCAGAGAGTGTCGGGATAGTCTTTCCCCCCATGCTGTCTTTCCGGCACGGCGAAAAAAATGGAGGGGATTAGGCTAAATAGTTCCGCCTTGGCTTATTTTACCCAGCAGAACAGAAATGCAGTGTTTTTTATCAAGATTATAGAGCTCAGCGTTACGCAGCATTTTTCTGCTGTAATCGTATTTTTTTAGAATTTTTTCCATTTGATTTTTTTCCAAAAAGACCGTCATTCTGTTTGTGTCTACGTATTCCCCATCCATAGCATCATGTTCCCCTAGACAATATTTTATAATGTCGCTGAAGAATTTATCCAAAAAAATCTTGAATAGACTGAATAGATTTTCCTGGGCAATGTTCTCCGCAAATTTCTGAATGGAAATTATATTTCCGACAAAGATATTTTCCAGCAGATTCTCGTAGATTTTTTGGGCATCTCTACTAATTATATCTAGAGCCAAACCAATAGAATGGCCGGACAAATTATATAGATTTTCCAGATTACCCCCATAGTTGTTTTGGCGAGGATTTTTTTGCCAAACATCCTGCAGTGCCATCTTCCAACTATCAAAGGTTGGATCCGGCACATTAACTACAGAGCATCTTGATTTTACTGTGGCCAACACCTTTCCGGGATTATGGCATACCAGAAATATGTATGTGTCCGCCGGAGGTTCCTCTAGAATCTTCAGCAGTGCATTTTGGCCGTTAGTGTTGACAGAATCTATCGAATCCACCAGCATTACTCTACTATTTGAAATTGATTGGGTTAGTCTAAGATGCAGCGTGGCTCTTCTGACCTGTTTCACATTTATTTCTTCTCTTTTTGATGTGTTTTCGCCCCCATCATCCTCCGCCGTCGCTAAATTCAGAAGCATGAAATCTGTATGCCCTCCACTAGAGATCAGCCCGGCGGTTTTTTCGATCTCCGAATTGTCTGGCTCATTTCCGTCACCTCTAGCACTCAAAATGACACTAGCAATGTTTTGTGCAAAGGAACTTTTCCCTATTCCCCTGATCCCCTGGATTAAATAGCAGTGATGGAGTTTTCTGTTTCTCAGAGCATTCAGTAGGTTTTCGCCTATTTTTTCGAATCCATAGAATCTAGCCATTGTCTCGGGGGAAAGCCCCTAAATTTTTTCTATCTATCATTTTTTAATGGTATCTTTCTTCGAGTTATAGAGCTCCTCAAAATCAATCATATCCAGCATAAGGGATGGAAAATTTGCATCTCTGACAACGTCGGACATAATTCTTCTTGCGAAAGGATATATCATGGTTGGACAGTCTATGAAAAGATTTTCCTGCACCAGACTATCTTCTACTTTTTTTATAGTGAAAACTCCAGCGTAGACCAATTCCACCAAAAAAAGCGAAGTGCTGTCATTTTTTGCTGAAACACTCAGAGCAATTTCCACCTCGAAGACTTCGTTTTGTATCCTAGTGGCATTTATATCTATAGTAACATCTATAGAGGGTTTAATTTCTCCGATAGTGTATATCTCAGGCGCCCTAGGATTTTCAAAGGAAAGATCCTTCATATATTGCATGTTTAACGTTATTTCTGCGCCAGTTCTTTTACTAATCATATAAACAATATTAAAATAATTACGGTATTCACTCGGCCACTGTAATATTTTTTTTATTTAATTTCAATCCATAGGGAAAATTATTATAAATTTTTACCCGTGCCTAGCCTATTTTTCTAAAAAACCTTTTGAATCTAAAACTATTGGGCCATTTCCAAAATTTAAAGATAGAATCACTTTTGGAAAAAAATATCAGAACAGCTCTGCCAACCAGATTTCTATAGGGCACAAACCCCGTTTCTGGGAATCTACTGTCTGAGGAATTATCTCTGTTGTCTCCCATGAAAAAATAGTAGCCGTCGGGAACCACAAATTCCCCGTCTCCGTAGGGATTATATCTGCGGGCCTGCAGTATTCTATGGTCTGTGGCCGCTAGGCTTTCAGAAAACATAAGGAGTGGGGAATTTTCCAGTGGATTACTGTATTCACCCACGTATTTTCTAGCAATTTCCTCACCATTGATATACAGTAAACTATTTTTAACGATCACTGTATCGCCCGGAAGCCCTATGAGCCTTTTGATATAATTTATCTTTGGATTTCTAGGTAATTTAAACACTATAACATCTCCTCTCTGGGGCTTTTTGCCGTTGAATATTCTTTCTTTTATCAGGGGCAGCCCAAATGGCAGCGAATATCTAGAATAACCGTAGCTAAACTTGGAAACAAATATAAAATCCCCCTCCACCAGTCCTGGCTTCATGGAGCCAGAGGGGATATGGTAGGGCTCATATAGAAAACTACGTACTAGGATGGCAAAAATTAGTGCGTAGATAACACTTCTCAAAAGTTCACCGAAATTACTGTTCGTATTGTCTTTCGGGTCTAATTTGAGATTTTTAATCCCATTGCTTTCCCCGTGCCTAGAAAATTTTTTCCTAAAATAATCTCCAATAGATTTCCATATTTGCATCCGTTGTCCTCAAATATCTTTATAATAATCTTCTCCGTACAAACTATATACGAAAAAATGTACCCCGTATAGTATGATGCTCTGGGGAAAAATCAATATATGGTCCGAAAACAGAGAATTTACTTAAAAATTTCTAGAGTTTCTGGAGGTATTTTTTGAATGTCTACACTAAACTATGGGGAACAGTTATTTTTTTTAAAAAAAATAACTGTTGATTTCTGGTGAAAATTTCATATAATATCCTTTATATTAAATGAGAAGTTGTAAAAAATGACCGATACTAAAATAATCGATTACGACGTTGACTATAGGCTATTCCAATCTATACTGAGAGATCTTTTAGAGCTCAGAATCAAAGAGAAACAGAAAGAGATAAAAAAAGAGGAAAAAAAAGAGGGAGAGAAAAAACTTGAAAAAATTAGAGAATATCTCTCGAAGAAAGATATTGATACTTCTGCGGTGGATAGTTTCGTTGAAGACTACGATATTAAGAATATAGTTGATAAGAATCCCAAACTATTACTAGACTTTGACTGTAATATTATTATAGGTAATATAGAGCTGACAGCAGATGCGAAAACTCTAGAGAGTAATCTGGACTTAGAAGAGATGAAGGAGAGAGGGATAAATATTATCTTTGTTATTGGTGCGAACGAGTTTGGTTTTAGTGGAGGGTATCATTTTGTTGCGGCGAGAGCTTTTAGAGACCCCACTAGTGGTGAAATTGTAGTGCTCTATAGGGATTCCTTTGGTGGTCCACCTAATCCAGAATTCAGGGAATATATTCAAAGTCAATTTAGTGGGAATATAAGGATTATAGGCATAGAAAATCAGGATGGCGTTCTGGAGCAAAAGAATGAGGGCAAAACCTGCGGACTAAGAGCCCTAACCACTGTGGCACATACGGGCCTATTTGAGAGAATAGTAGGCAAAATATTGGAATTAAGAGGCACAGATAACTTTATCAAGGCCAATGGAAGTGAACGCATGATAGAAATATCTATGGGATCTCTCCAGGGAACAAGGGTAAAAAAAGAGGGAGAAGATGTGCCAATGTCTCCAACAGGCCTGGAGCGGTGGAGAAAAGAGAAGAAATCTATGCTTCCCAAAAGTAAACTAACAACAGAAACATCTGTGAAATCCCCACCAGGGGCAAAGCCAAAGGGGGCGGCAACAGGGAAAGAGGAAACAGAGGCGCTAATGTTTATAGAAATTCAGGAAGGGAGGGAAAAGGGGAAATTTTCGAAGCTGGTTGTTGGTAATGTCGTTGGTAAGACAGAAACAAATTTTAGCATTGTGAATAGCTACAGCAAAATGGAAAATGGATTTCTGAAAAAACAAATTGAAAATGGAGGTACACACAATATACTTTTTAAAACTAGTGAAGAGGAAAATAGTTTTGTCGCAGCCAAAATATTTATTGACAAAGATACGGGCAGAATAAAAGTTCTCTATGCGGATCCAAGGGGTGGGGAAATAAATGAAAAATTCGAAGCATTCCTAGAGAAGGAATTAGGGGCAGGAAAGAATATAGATATTATCAAAAGTGATGGCCTCGTTGGCTCCAATGGATCGGGTAGGAGCAAGATTGGCAACCTAGATGTTCTAGAAGCTTTGAAAGATGACGGTCTTCTGGATGAAATGAAGAGTACTCTTCTCCGGAAGGAAGACAAGGTATTAAGCAATAATATTAAAGGAGCAACAAACGAGATAGAAACAAAAAATAGTTCTAACGGTTTAATTGTTAGTCAAAAAATTAATTAGATTGTCTTTTCGTTGGATCCATCGGCTGAGACTATTTTCGTCGAGTTCTATGTTAGACTGGGCGCCAGGGCTAAATTAAATATCAAGATTTATTACTTTCATAGCATTTTCCTGGATAAAATCTCGGCGCGGTTCGACAACATTTCCCATGAGGGTGGCAAAAGTTTCATCAGCTATGGCGGCGTCTCCTATGGTCACCCTCAAAAAAGTTCTATTTTCCGGGTTTAGAGTTGTTTCCCATAGTTGTTCGGCGTTCATTTCTCCAAGACCTTTGAAACGCTGTATAGAAATGCCCTTTTGCCCCATCTGCTCAATTAGATTCATCAGTTCCATCGGAGTTGCTGCTCTATAGTTCTCGTCCTTTTTTTCCAGAGTGACATTGCCATTGCCAAAGATAGAGTAGACACTCTCCCGATGTTTTTTTATTTCCTGTATTTCCGGTCTATTCATAATTTTCCAACTGATTAGATATTCATTTTTTATGCCCTTGTAGTTTTTGATGATTTTTAATTTATCGATCGCTGCGCTATCAAGCATATAGCTCCATTCCTCATCAATATCCTTTCTGATCAGATTTAATTTGGCTGTAATTTTTTTAGCTTTTTCTTCCAGGAGATTAATATTTTCAGATATACTGTAATCTAGAGCCTCGCTATGGGACATGGCCTCGAGTATATCTATGTCTATAAAATTTGATAGGCTTTTTAGAAGGGAGGTGTAGTGTTCCACCTTTTCTATGTATTTTTCCAGCTCTTCTCCGGACAAAATGCCCTGTTCATACATTAATGTGGCTCCGTTTGTTGCATTTTTCGCTATGTAGCTACTAAAAGCTGTTTCGTTTTTTATATATATTTCGCTGTTGCCACGCTTTATTCTATAGAGTGGAGGCTGGGCTATATAGAGATAGCCATCCTCTATGATTTTTGGCATGTGTCTGTAAAAAAAAGTCATATATAGCGTTCTTATGTGGGAGCCATCCACGTCCGCATCAGCCATGAGGATTATTTTGTGGTATCTTAGTCTATTGATATCAAAGTCCTCTTTGCCTATGCCCGTTCCCAGAGCTGCGATTAGTGTAGCAATTTTATCCGAAGATAAAACCTTATCGAATCTCGATTTCTCCGTATTAAGTATTTTACCGAATATGGGCAGTATAGCCTGATATTTTCTATCCCTACCGGCCTTGGCCGAGCCTCCAGCGGAATCCCCCTCCACTATATAGACCTCACTTTTGGCCGGGTCCTTCTCCTGGCAGTCAGCTAGTTTTCCGGGCAGATCCATTGTGCTTTTTTTTCTGGTCAGTTCCCTTACCTTTCTGGCTGCTATTCTAGCCCGCGCTCCTTCGAAGGCCTTTTCAACTATTGGTTTTGCCTCTAGAGGATTTTCTTCGAAGTATTTTGCTAGAAAATCTATAGTTCCGTTTTCCACCAGGGGCCTTATTTCAGATGAAACGAGCTTATCTTTTGTCTGGGATGAGAATTTTGGGTCCGGCATTTTCACCGACAGTATAGCCGTGAGACCTTCTCTTATATCGTCTCCGATGAGTTCTACTTTCTGTTTTTTAAAAAGCTCATGATTGTCTACATAATTGTTTACGGCTCTGGTTAGAGCGTTTTTCAGGCCTATAAGATGTGTTCCCCCATCTCTTTGTCTTATATTATTAGTGAAGCAGATGAGATTTTCATGATAACCATCATTCCAGCATAGAGAAAGCTCGAAATTCATCCCTTTTTCTTTGTCTGCCAGGGAAAAATACAAAGGTTTATGGAGGTGTTCTTTCCCCTTGTCCAGGTAATTTACATATTCCACTATACCTCCATCATAGTGGAACAGACAATTTTTCTCCTCTGCCTCCCTCCTGTCGCTGAGCTCTATGTGGACTCCGGAGTTCAAAAAGGCCTTTTCCCTTAGAGCCCTTTCCAGTATACCATAGTCAAAATATATGTTGGAAAAAATATCTATGGAGGGGTAGAATGTCACCTCTGTGCCAGTCTGCGTTTCCTCACAATCCCCGGTGATTCTAAGCGGAGCCACGGCCGCTCCGTTCCTAAATTCAACAAAATGCTCATTGCCGTTTCTCCATATTCTCAATCTAAGCCAGTCGGATAGGGCGTTGACGACAGAAACTCCAACTCCGTGCAGTCCGCCCGCTATCTTATAGGCATTTTGGTCAAATTTACCACCGGCATGCAGATCCGTCATAACGACCTCCGCTGCCGATCTACCCTCCTCCTGGTGGAGATCTACGGGGATGCCTCTCCCGTTATCGAGGACTGTGATGGAGCTATCCTCATTGATTCTGACAGTTATTTTATTGCAGAAACCAGCCAGTGCTTCGTCTATGGAATTGTCCAGCACCTCATAGACCATATGGTGTAGGCCTGTGCCATCGTCGGTGTCGCCTATATACATGCCAGGCCTTTTTCTAACGGCCTCCAGACCCCTTAGAATCTTTATGGAGGATGCATCATAGTCACTAACATTTTTACTAAAGTTTTCTTCTGACATTATATAATCTGGCTTATCATAGCAACGATATGCCCCCATAGTACAATGATTTTATTTAAATTTCAATTACATCTCTCAATTTAGTGGGTGGTTATCTGTATAAGTTTATCTATGCGCCAGGTGCTAATCATTATCACTCTACGGCTCCAGAGAAAAGAATAATAACTATGTGGCTAGAACAGCTAGGGCAGATTTTCAGTGGGAACACTTTGGGTACTTTTCTGTTGTCCCGTCCAGATGATCCTAGAAATGATAAAAACATTCCAGATATGGGGGGATAATTAGTGTATAAACCTATTTGTTGGCTGTTCCAGATTGAATGGACATTGTATCATTTTATGATCTATAAAAAATTTATAATTTTTTCACAATCAGTAGAAAGATTGCTCTGTAAAGCAAAAATATTTTTTGAGAAAGTGTAATTTTTTAGAAAATTCAGAGAGTGTTTATCTAATGTGGATCGTATTCCGGAAGCCTAATTCCCGGGAGTAAAAGTTTTTAAAAAAATTACAAAAGAATACTTTATTTTTATAAAATATACTTGTATTATAGTCAGTATGTTTATTTTTCCAAAAAAATATGGAACGTATGGACTTTAATGAAGCTTCTTCTAGACTTGAATCTATACTAGACGAATTAGAAAGCGAGGGCGCCAAAGGCCTTTCCTCCGAAGAGGTGGATAAAAAACTTAAGGAAGCTGAAAAGCTAAGAGACTATTGCAGAAAGCTCCTGAAGAAAGAAAAGGCGGATATAATAAGAACTGCCAGAGAGAATGATATTCCTCTGGAAGAGATCGGCCTTAGCGAAGACGACGAGGAAGACGAAGATGAGGACGATGAGGACGAGGACGACGAAGATGAGGAGGACGAGGAGGAGGATGAAAAGGAATAGTATTGAACCGATGTCGGTTTGATATGTCCTCGATAGACAGTAGTAATTTTGAAAGCGTGACAGAGACAGGCATTGTTCTGGTCGACTTTTGGGCAGAATGGTGCGGTCCCTGTAGAGCGCTGGGACCTGTCCTTGACGAACTGGCCAGCGAGTTACCTGAGGTTAGCATCTACAAATGTAATGTTGATGACTGCCCAGATCTCGCGGGGAAGTTTAATGTACGAAGTATACCAGCTTTAGTTCTTTTTAAGGATGGTGAGATAGTTGATACTAGGGTGGGTGCGGCATCCAAGGCCACTCTAAAAAATTGGCTAAAATCAAATATCTAGACCAGAGTTGGCGTATCCCTTGGCTGTCGTCCAAACTGCTTTTCTTGGAAAAGGGAAGCAGGGTTGTGTTGTATCTATGCCGTTAGACGGTGAAATCAGGAAGCTGCGCAGATGAAGACTATAGATAGTTTTGCTGGCTGGGTCGAGCCAAATTATTTGCAGACACCCTGTATTTTTTTCATTAAAAATAATTCAAGAGTTCTACTGGAGCGTGTGGCTGACCGGCTGGTCGACCGGGGATATTTCCCGAAAATCGGTCTGGAGGTTGAGTTTTACACTGGAGAGACGGTGGATATGGAGGATTTTGTTTCCACCCTAGATAATTTCACCGGGGCCGAGAATATAAATTATGCCGGTGTGGCGAAAGAGGTTGGTCTCAACCAGCTGGAAATAAAGTTAAACCCCTATGAGTCTCTAGACAAATTACTCCATGATTTTCAACGGCTGAAGAATTTTTTACTGGGTAGCGACTATGGTATTCTGCTGGCGGCAGTACCTTTCTACTATCAGCCCAGAAGCGCACTCCAAATTAATGTGTCCCTGAATGATGCCGATGGAAAAAACCTATTTGCTAAAGATGCCGCCGGCGGCGAGAGCGAAGTTCTGCTGAATTCTATCGCTGGTATTTTGGAAACAACCAATAGTTTTCTGCCCCTCTATGCGGGATCCGAAGATGTTCTACTCGCCCATGATCTTGAATTTAACAGAATCATGTTTGCCAGGAAAAAAAGCCAAGTCCCAACTCACAATAGTTGGGGTATAGACAACAGAAGTTGCAGCATCAGAATACCAACCTCAAAAAATTTTTATTCCGAAAGCGATTACAAAACAGATAGTTTGCTGAATAGAAGGCTGGAATTTCGTGTGGCCGCATCCGACTGTGATCTAACCTGTGCTCTCTTTGCTCTGCTTCAGGGTATATTTTATGGCATTCAGAATAATTTAGAGCCACCCAGAGCCACCAGCAACAATGTGCTGGAACATCATGAAGAATATCGTGGAATATTCACTGAAAACAAACTTCAACATATACTCCAGCCGGACATTTTTAATCTCTAGTTCTAGTTGCTAGATTGGGTGCCTGTTGATTTTAATCTCCAATTCTAGTTGCTAGATTTGGTATCTGTTGACTTCCCATGCCGAGTTCGATAGCGGGTCATACCATCGTCTATTACCCTTTGCTCAGCTCGGGCTATTATCAGAGAGTTTTTACCAGAGCTTCTAGTCACAACACTGCCGGCGGCCGTTAGAGAATTTTCTCCAATTTCCAGAGGAGCTATCATTGTTGTGTTAGACCCTATGAAAGAATTCTTTCCAATCTTTGTTTTGGATTTTGAATAGCCGTCATAATTGCAGGTTATAGTCCCAGCTCCTATGTTTGTATTTTCCCCCACATCCGCATCACCCAGGTAGGAAAGATGACCAATTTTTACGCCTTCGCCTACCACAGATCTATTTATTTCGCAAAAATTTCCAATTCTGGAATTTTTGCCCAAAATACTTCCGGGCCTTATTCTGGCGAAGGGGCCAACTGTGGCCCCATTTTCTAACTCGCATCCCTCTAGATATGAAAATGATTTTATATGCACGTTATTGTGCACTTTGACTCCGCCCATGAACATGACATTGGGCTCTATGATGACATCTGCCCCTATTTCAGTATCGTGGGAAAAAAATACCAGACTAGGATCCGTAAGGGTTACTCCTCCGGCCATAATCTCCTCTCTTTTCATACTTTGGAATGAATTCTCTGCCGCAGCTAGATTTTTTCTAGTGTTAACACCTAGGGCCTCTCTTTCTTCCACAAGAATAAAGCTACATTCATAATTTTGCGCCACAGCTATCTCTATGATATCTGTCAGATAGTATTCACTAGCACTGTTATTATTTTTCACCGATCGGATAAATTGGTTCAGTAGTTCTGAGTTTTTTATGGCATAGACTCCTGCATTGCATAGGGAATTATTTTTCTGAGCGTCCGTTGCTTCTCTATATTCGGTAATTTTTTTTAGTCTGCCGTCATCCCCTAAAATTAGTCGCCCATATTGGTTCGTAACATCATCGGTATGAAATCCTAGAATGACTATAGAACTGTCTGTGTTGTCCAGAAGACTGATCATTTTTTCGTAGGTTTCTCTTCGGACTAGAGGGGTGTCTCCACAGGTCACTAAAATATGACCTCTTTGGGTCCCGAGGCCGTCTAGACCAACTTTAGTAGCGCTGGCGGTGCCGGCTATGTTCGTCTGTAGAGTTGTTTCTATATTTTTTGGAATGACAACTGCCTCTATACTTTCTCTATTGGCCGCAGAGACAACCAACATAATTCTGCCAACATTGGCAGCCCTCATATTTTTTGCTATGTGGCAGACCATTTCTAGGCCAGCGACTTTTTGTAGTACCTTTGATTTATCCGACTTCATTCGGGAGCCTTTACCGGCGCATAAAACTATGGCTGCGAGGTCACTCATAATAATTCTCCTGTTCTTGAAAAATAAAAATATAAATCTATTCTAAAAAGAGAACTAAGATTTTATGTCATATGTTGGTTTTATTTTCAAGTATTTTGTTTTGTTTTTTAATTTTAGCTATATTGGAGTTAAATTGTTGTCGTAAAAAGGAATATATAGAGATTCACCATAGCGGAGCTACAACAAATATTGGTAGTTCTGCTGATTTTATTGATAGCAAGATGAATGATATCATAAAACTGCTAAAGTTTGATCTCGCGTCAGGTTTAGGAGCTAAGATGGACACTCTAGGGAAAATTGTTAATGCCAAGGTTATTGAATCGACCAATACTCTCGGTGAACAAATAAAAAATCTTTCTGGCGAATTTAAAGCGTTGAAGTCAAATGGCCCGATTTCCAATAGTTCCAGCTCCCAGAACGGTGACTCCGAACAGATTGGATTGCTGATGGATAAAATTGAGGCCCTGGGGCAGAGATTTGATGAATTTGATGCTAGTTTACTTGGTACCATGGAAGAAAGAAGAAAAGTTATTGGGCAAAAATCTGACGATAGCACCGCACCTGGCTCTGTCGTAGAAGAGGATGAAATTGAAAATATGGAAGAAACAGAGGAGATGGAGGAAGATGAAGAAGAGAATGGGGAGGAAGAAGATAAAGATGAAGATGAAGACAAAGATGAAGAAGAGGATAAAGATGAAGATGAAGACAAAGATGAAGATGAAGATGAAGACAAAGATGAAGATGAAGATGAGGACGAGGAAGAAGAGGATGAAGAAGAGGAGAAAGATGAAGATGAAGATGAAGATGAAGATGAAGAAGAGGAGAAAGATGAAGAAGAGGAGAAAGATGAGGGAGAGGAGAAAGATGAGGGAGAGGAGGAAGAGGATGAAGACAAAGATGAAGATGAGGACGAGGATGAGGACGAGGATGAGGATGAGGATGAGGATGAGGATGAGGATGAGGATACTGGAGATAGCGGCAAAGAGGAAAAAGAAGAAAAGGAAGGCGCTGTAGAAGAGGGCGACAGCGAAATTAAAAATGCAGAAAACGAGACCCTTGATGCTAGTGACAAGGAGGTCATAGAAAAAATTAAAATGCTGAAGGAAAAGCTAAATTCTGCTAAAGATTCCTAGGTTTTAGGCCCTATAAACTGGTTATTTATGTGGTCGTAGGCCAGAAGGGCGTCATTATGTTCAACGGGAGTATGCACTCGAAGAATGTCTACATTTCTTGCGAGTTTTAGTGAAATAGCTAGGGTTTCGATGTCGCGTTGATTAGCTTCGGCCTCTGTGAATATTCCCATGAATGATTTTCTGGAATGTCCCACAAGAATTGGAAAACCATAGTGGTGGAAATGGTTGATGTTTTGCAATATTTTTAAGTTTTGGGTGGCTGTTTTTCCAAAACCTATGCCAACGTCAAGTATGAGTCTGTTCCTATCTAGGTGGGCCGATTCAAAGATTTTAATTTTATTTTCTATCCATTTCCCAATTGTTTCCAGAGTATCGCCGCCAATGTGGCTGTCTCCTGCCGGCAGGCCAAGATTATGCATAAACACAAATTTAGCCTCTCGGTGTTCTCTGGCCAAATCCAGCATTCTTTTGTCACCAAAGCCACTAACATCATTCACTATGTCAAAGCCATTTTCCAGAGCAAGTTCGGCGGTTTTGGGGTGGTAGGTATCTATGCTCAGTCTAGATCTGAGATGGGCAAATTTTCTAGTTCTAGTGTAGGCAAAAATTGGCTTCAGTCTGTCTATTTCTTCGTCTTCGGCCAATGGTCTGGAATTTCTATTTGTTGATTCGGCGCCGATGTCTATGATGGCCACATGTTTTTTCTCCCAATGCTCGAATGTCTCCAGGAAAGAGTCTATGCTGTTGAATTTTCCTCCATCGGAAAAGGAGTCGGGGGTTATGTTTAATATTCCCATAAAAACAGGTTGATGGGATTGGCTGTAATGGTTTCCGGTCTTTTCTGGATAGACAAAGGACAGAGGGTCAAGAACAAAACTTCTATTGTAAATTTCCCTGTGGGGTATAGTTAGTTTTTCGCTGCTAACTGTCTGATTCCTGTAGAATAGGATATCCAGATCTATAGGCCGTGGGCCAAATTTTTTACTGAAATCTCGACCCAGATCTTTTTCTATTTCCTTGCAGAATTTCAGGAGCTTTTCCGGAGATAATTCTGTGTCGATTTTAATTACACAATTGTAGTAGGGTCTATTCCAATCATCGGGTGAATTTTCCAGCAGAAGCGCAGGATTAATGTATATTGGAGAGGTCTCCAGAACTTTAGTTCCTCCGGCAATTAGCTTCTCTATGGCAGCCAGCATATTGCCGCCCCTGTCTCCCTCGTTGGAGCCCAGCATAATGTAAATAAAATTATCATTTGTACCCAAAGCTGTACCTATAATTATCGTTAAAAGTAATTGCCCAATCTAGGGGCTTTCTCATGAGACTTTGTTTGCAGAATTCAGCACATTTCTATTTTTATGCATGTACATCTCCATCAATTTTTCTCTGGCCTCTCCGAGATAATCTCGGGGATTAAATCCATCTGCTCTGCTATGGAGGTATTTCCTTATTGCGGCGGTCATCACAAGCCTACCGTCGGAATCTATGTTAATTTTACATACCGCCAGTCCGGCAGCCCTTCTCAGTTGGTTTTCGGGAATGCCAAAGGCCTTTTCTATTTTCCCTCCGAATTCATTTATGGTCTGAACAACATCCTGGGGAACAGAGGAGGCTCCATGGAGTACTATCGGGAAACCCGGTAATTTTTTAGAGATTTCTTCCAGTATATCGAATCTCAACATTGGTATATCGTTTTCGCTCCTGACATTAAATTTATAGGCGCCATGGGATGTGCCGATAGAAATGGCCAGGGAATCAACATTTGTGCTGCTAACAAAGTGCTCCACATCTTCTGGTCTTGTGTAGTTGGAGGTTTTTGAATTTACATCATCTTCAATGCCAGCTAGAACACCCAACTCACCCTCAACGGTTATATCCTGTCCATGGGCAAAGTCAGCAACTTTTTTAGTTAGTTCCACGTTTTTTCCATATTCCAGGGCTGAACCATCTATCATCACTGACGAAAAACCGTTCTCTATGCATTCTCTACATATCTCAAAATTTGCTCCATGGTCCAGGTGGAGCGCCATTGGTATCTCGCTGAGATTCGACTCTCTGGCCATTCTTCTCATCATATCCAGTGACCCTCTAGCCATATGTTTTAATATATCTGGATCGGCATATTTTCTTGCCCCTGCGGATACCTGCAGTATCACCGGCGACTGCGTATTTAGACAGGCTGCCACTATGGCCTGTATCTGTTCCATATTGTTAAAATTATAGGCCGGAACGGCATAGCCCCCCTCGTAGGCCTTTTTCAACATTTGTCTAGTATTAACAAAGCCTAAATCTCTATAGTGTGTCATAGATACAATCAAAATTTATACAAATAAAACAAACTTATTTTCTGTAGAACAACAGCATCATACCTCCCAGTACTATTCTATAGTGAGCGAGAACGCTAAGTTTGTGGGTCCTGAGGAATTTTAACATTCTTTCTGTAAAAAACAATGCAAATAATATGTTAATCATGAAATAAACCGCTAAAACAGTGCAGCCACCAGATGCTGCTGCTGGTAGAATCCTACCAAAAATGTCAAAGACGGAGCCAGCTATTCCCACTGGTATGGAAATAAAGAACGAAAAATTAACAGCTGTTTCTCTAGCCAATCCCAGGAATAGGGCGCTACCTATGGTGCAGGCCGAACGCGACACGCCGGGCAGAATAGAGAATATCTGTGCCGCACCTATTTTGTACATTATAGTTGGATCTATATTTTCCAGAGAATTTATTTTTTCCGGAAAGATTTTTTTTCTGGCTCGGTACCTTTCGGCCAACCAAAGAAATAGTCCGCCGATGATCAGAGATACTGCTATGGTCCTATCTGAATACAGATATTTTCTAATTATTCCGCCAAATATGGCTCCGACAACCAGAAAGGGGAGACTTGTCAGAGCTATGTTGTAGCAAAATATCCTGATTTTTCTGTCGAAAAAAAATTTTTTGATAATTTTTCCTAGTATTTCTCTGAAATGCAAACAGAGAGACAACTCTATGATCAGCTGTGAAATTGCCAGAAGTAATTTTATGTCAGCTCCAATGCCCAGAAATCTGCCCATAAGAATGCCATGGGCTGTCGAAGATATTGGTAAAAATTCAATTATTGTGTTGGCCAAAAATAGAGCTACTATTTTAGTAAATTGCTGTGGCGCCACTATTCTCTGCACAGCTGTTTCATTCGCTCGAAGGCGCGTCCAAGTCCAAGACCCGAAAATGTATCTATGGTGTACTCTCCTTCGATGGTTTCTCCTCTTACTTTTATTTCGCCCCCATAGTCCAAAATAGCCTTTAGCAGGGTTTTGTCATCCTCGACATTTCTGGCCCAGGCCATTTTTTCCTTTGCAAGCATTGTGAATTGTCTGTTGCCAACGGCCACATAGACTACACTGTTCTTTTTGTAGCTGTAGTCTGAAAAGACGCTAACCTCCATAATTCCGCTAGCTTTCAGCAGAGTTATCATCAGGTAGGGTTTTCTTTTTTTCCTGTAGTTTCCGACGAATTTTTCCTCCTGATCGAAGGTGGCTATATAACATTTTTTTTCTTCACCCAGATCATCCGTGTGGTATACAATCCAATCATAGTATACGCCATCAGTTATCACACTGGCTCCCAGAAGTATTCGGGGAGCGGCCAGTAGAAAAAGAAGTGGAATGAAGCGCAAGTCTTGTCTTTTAAAAAGTTATTAATAGGCTGATCCAGCGTATATTGGTGTTTTATGATTTCAAGCGTTTTTTGTTTTTATTGGAGGAGTGGCTACTATGGTTGAGAAAACAGCGAAGAAAAAAAGGGCCGCCATTCTGTTTAAATTAGTTAGCGGTGCTGATACTGGTTATTTTTATGTTGCCAGAAGAAACCCAAAGAAAAGACAAAAGAAAATGGAGTTTAAAAAGTATGACCCCGTTGTCAGGAAACATGTTCTCTTCAGAGAATCCAAGTTAGACTAGTCTGATGAAATATTTATTTCCTACGTCTAGGTTTTTGTTTCTGATAATTTTGCTGGCATCGATGGGCTGTACAAGAGTTTCCCATATCTATCTGACCAATGGGCTGGCCAGTGGCTCCAGGAGAAGCGATGTTATCTTTACCATGGGCGGAGAGCCCGCTGAAAAAAGAGCCTCGGGGAAAACGGATGTAATGGTCTACTATCTGCATGCGGCGCTGTTTGATCTCATCTTCAACCAGAAAAGGGCGCCCTATGTCGGTTTCTACCCTCTGCTGCGGACCGGAAGGGAATTCTGGGTAGTTCTGAGCAAAAACTCAGAAAGAGTGATAGCCTTTGGCTATGCGGAAGATTTCGGCAATTCTCTGAAAAATCTAGATGCACTACAGAAATAGTTTATTTTAGATGGCCGAGGAAATCAAACTTAGATGTATGAGTGTTGCCTTTGCGGGTTTGCCGAACGCCGGTAAATCCACCCTATTCAATAAAATAATCGGCAATAGGCTGTCCATAGTTTCACCCAGAGAACAGACCACAAGAAATGTGCTGAGAGGCATTCTGGTGGAGAACAGTACCCAGCTTATATTTGTGGACACTCCGGGCATATTCCTAGCTAAAAAAAGTCGGATTCTAGAAAAAATAATAGTGAAAAACGCCTGGAGTGGCATAGAAACTGCGGATTTGCTCTGTGTGGTGATAGACAGTGTTCGGGCCATGGATGACGAGCTGGCCAGTACACTTAGAAATATTGTCAACAGATATGAAGACCCAATTTTTATCCTCAATAAGATTGATAGAGTCCAAAAAGATAAACTTCTGGAACTGGCGAAAAAACTGAGTGATATGTGCCCTAGGTTTAGAGAAATATTTATGGTGTCTGCCCAGAGGGGCGAAAATGTGGATAGACTCAGGAGATATTTGCTGGATCTAGCTCCGGAAAGTCCCTGGCTGTTTGGGGCCGATGAGATTACTGATGTTCCGATGAGATTTAGGGCGACGGAAATAACGAGAGAAAAATTATTTCTAGTTCTTAGGCAGGATCTCCCCTATTCTCTGGAGGTTGTGGAAGATAGTTTCGAAAATCTTGGGGGCAGCGCTATAAAAATTCACCAGACTGTGGTGGTTCTAAAGGAGAGCCAAAAGGCTATAGTGGTAGGCAAATCTGGTTCAATGCTGAAAAATATAGGGATTGCGGCCCGAAAAGATATGGAACGACTGTTTGGTAAAAGGGTCCATCTATTTTTATTCGTTAGGGTGAAATCCGACTGGATCAGAGAAAAATCTAGTGATCTCTAGAGATATTTTTTGGCGATTATAAACACAATTCCAGAGTTTGCGCACCTCCACACCATGTTGACTTTAGGAAAAGCACTCATACAATCCCCGGTTGTATAAGTGATATACGATTTTCTATATTTTCCATAATATTTCTAAGGGGCGACGCATGCCGTCTCCCCATCGAATGTTTCGTCCAGGTTGAAAATGTACAGCGACAGGCCCAGTTGAAAGGTTGCCAGTTGTCAAATCCTGAGATCACCCGAGTCCCCTCTAGCTGGATTATTATTTTTCCGCGTCTACTATGGTGGGAATGATTTTATATCCGATAAGATTAATTTGAAAGGTTTCCTACTGCTGTTTTTATTTCTATGTTTCAACGTTTCCGGGAAGAGCGGTGGTAGGAGTGATGTTTTTATAATAGAGGGAGGCAAAGCAAGTTCCATGATTAAAAATTCAACATTTTCTATAGACGGAGGTGTTAGAATAACGCGAGGCGAGTACAATATCACCAGCGACAGTGTCACCTATGACAGAGAGAATGGAAAGATTTTTCTAGATAAAAAAATAAGAATGGAGGACGGCGGAAAAAATAAGATGTTTGCCGAAAAAGCTGAACTGTCAGCAAACTTAAATAGGGGTGTGTTTGAAAATGCCGGTATCATTTTGGACAGAGGGATCAGCATCGTATCTGAACGCATGGATAAGGATGATGACTATAATTATTTTGGCTATAGCTCAACCTACTATTTTTGCCCCAACAGAGAACTTGATATGGATCTATCCTATGATGATATAATGGCCCAGATAGAAAGTAACAAAATTCAAATATTTTCCATCTACTCTCGGAAATCCCATGTGGACAGAAATAGAAAAAGAATATATCTCGATAATGTATTCCTAAGATTCTTTAACATTCCATTTTTTTATCTGCCTCACTTGACCAGCAGTAGAGAATTGGACATAAGGGTATCTGGCCTGTCTTCTCCCTCCCTGAGCAAAAAGAGCTACTATGGCTATGGCTTTTCGATTCCGATAAAACTGTATTTCCTTGATAATCTTGACATAATGTTGGAGCCCCTCCTATACCAGAAATTAAATTTTCTTCTCAATTCGAGCATGAGGTTTTCGCGAAGCGAAAAATTCTATATGAATTTCCTAGGCAGCTATATCTATGACAATGGGCAGTCAAAGGATATAAAAAATTCGGGCAATATCAGCGAACAGCAGGAAGGTGTTCATAAAAATGTTAGAATGATGTGCAGATCAACCGTTGGAGCTATTCTGGATAAGGAAACCTATCTGAGGGGGAACATGGGCTATGCCGCCGACCCCTATGTGCTCAGGGATTATTTTAATGACCATCGAGAGACACTCGAATCCAACCTCTCTCTATTTAAAATCACTGGGAAAGGCTATTCGAAGCTAGATATTCTGAGTTTCCAGCAGATAAGAGAGCACAACAATGCCGGAATTGCGGAGACCCCACATTTTTTGGCACTAATGGAGCACAGCTACGCCAGTGATGGGCTATCGGAGGGCAGAAATCTTAGATTTTATGCCGACGCTAGTCTGGTGGAAACACTAGATTCCTTCAGAGACAGCCACAGAAAATATGGTAGGTTCAGTTCAAAATTTGCCCTCAGACATAGAAACCTCTGGGGAGGTGCCCATGTGGATAGCAATTTGGCACTGTATTCGGATTTTTACTACAAAATAACTAGGCGGGAAGAAATGGCGAATAGCGCTATCAGCAGAATATATCCGGAATTTTCGATGGTGTTGGCCTACCCGGTTCTCGTCTGGGATAAAATAATTATAAATCCAAAGCTCCAGTACTTTGTCAGCAGAGGTGAGTGTATAGACATTCTGGGCATCGACAGTAAAAATTCTGAGCTGAGCATAAATAATCTTTTTTCAGCTAATAGGTATGGGGGTAATGACATTTTAGAAAGCGGCCACCGAATTAGCTACGGTCTTCAGGCCAGTTCAAACACAATGATCGGCGATTTCAATGTTGGTCTAAATCAGAGCTACAGGAACCTCATAGATGGCGCCCACAGAATAAATTTCTTCGGAGACAGATTTTCTCACCTCATAGCCACGTTTGCCTATAGTTCTGGGGGCGTTTATATTAGCTATTTGAGCTATCTAAATAGCAAATCATTCGGGATTGATGGAAAAGATATGTTTCTAAGATTTAACTCCAGACGTCTATCTGCCGGTGTTTTTTACCGCTATAGGGCCTCTGACTTCAGGGCGACTGGAGAGTCGAAAAGTCAGACTAGTCTGCAGATAAATTATAGACTGGATGAAAAAATTCGTTTCCATCTAGAATTGGGTGGTAATTCCAAATTTCACGAAGCTACAAATCTTGAGGTGGGGCTAATCTATGAGGATGATTGCTATCTAACGAGACTAACCGTTGCCAGACGCAATTTTAATAATTTCTTCGATAAAAATGATGCCTCTATTAATTTTCATTTTAGAATAAAAAACTAGGTGCATAGCCGGGAAATGATCAGTATCACAATTAATGCGGCCCAAAATGGGATAGTCATCGTTAGGTTTCTGCAGACCGAATATCCAAATAGTAATGTCACAGATATTTGGAAATTCATAAGAAAGAAAGACCTGAGAGTTAATGGTAAAAGGGTGGAGCCGAACTATAGATTAAAAACCCAGGATAAAATAACGTTTTCAAAATTTGTGGCGGCTGTGCTGCAAAGTCCAGTCAGACAGGGGAAGAATAGCGAAAATGGCACCAGGGGAAACCCAGGCCTGGCGGCCAGTGAGTATTGGGAAATGCTAGACAGTCACGCCAGACTAATAGTGGATAGTGTCATCTACGAAGACGATGAAATGATGGTCCTAGATAAACCCTATGGTCTAGCGGTGCAGGGCGGCACAGGTATAAAAATAAGTATAGACAAAATACTGAAAAACATATGTCCCAGTGGCAAACAGCTGAAACTCGTCCATCGTTTGGATAGATATACCACCGGAGTACTTATAGTTGCTAAAAATGTCAGAACCGCTGAAGAGCTTATAAAAATTTTCAGAGAACGGAAAAATGTAACCAAGGAATATCTTCTGTTGGCACGGGGTTTCATGGCCAGGGCCAGTGGCTCCATAGACTACCCCCTTATAAAAAAATATGAAAATAACTCAGAAAAGGTCTATGTGGATAGACTCGGCGGCCAGAGAGCACTAACCAATTACGCTAGACTAGCCTATTCGCCAGACTATGATGTGTCTTTTGTCAGAGCCGAGATAATAACTGGTAGAACACACCAAATCAGAGTTCATTTTAGAGAAATTGGTAACCCGCTGCTGGGAGATTTTAAGTATGGGGGGATAGACGCCGGGAAGATAACTGGCAAGTTGCAGCTGCATTCCCACAGGACAACTCTGAACCTATTCCAGAAAAAACATACATTTATCGCCAGAATTCCAAAGCACATGGAGAAAATTTTGAACAGGGCCTTTGCCGACTGGGATAAAATTATCTAAAGTGCCAATGGAGCTAGACATGCCGCCTGGTCGCTTAGATTCGCTAGAGTCCACTAACCTCCCCGGCGCCCCTGAAATCTGGTCATAAAAAATTTTCTATGGGATTACTTTCTCTCATATTTTAAAGTCGCTGGCCTCCCTATAGATAATATTATTAAAATAATTATTCTAATTAACAGTTGATTTATATTTTTTAATGTTTATAATTCTTCTACTTTCATAGAACGGAGGAAATATGGCTTTTATTACCGTTAGTGCATTCTCGACAATGTTAGAGGAGCTTTTTGGGCCACCAGAAGCCTGTGGAGTTGTAAAGTATGAAAATTTTTTTAAGCAGATGAACAAATTTTTGAACAGAAATGAAAATAAAGCTGACTTTCTTCAAAAAGAATCTACAATTTTTATTCAGAGAGAGATAGAGTCTACTATAAGGGATTCTACTCTGGAAGAAGAGCAGAAAAAACAATATAAATCCATATTTGAAAGGGATTTCGAACATATAAAAAGATACCAAGAATTATTCTCTGAAATAGCCTCTTCGGAGACCGAGGAGGAGTTCAGAGACGCTGTGGGGAAGTTTATTGGTTATTTTAAAGAGGCAGGTGATTTTTTGCCTTTGGTTAGGTCAGAGGGAGATGAAAAAAACTATGATGCTCTATGGACAAATAATGGCGCTGACTCACCCCATGACGATCCAGTAATTTCTGAGAATTTATTAAATGAGGACAAAAGTTTCGAGATACATGTGGATTATCAACGTAGCCCTTTGTTGTCTAGATTATGGGCGTTGGTCAGAGAACCTAACCCTGTTGGAGGTAGTTTTATTGAGCAATTGCAGCAGGGAGCTGAAACCCAGCGAGATTTTCCATCCGAACTCACTTACTACTATGACAAGATACTTGATCCGATATTTGCGGAAAAAATAGCAGAATCTCATTCTACGAATGAAGTCTATAGAATATCTTTTGACAATGAGCTAAAAAAACTTTTTAATAGGGAGGAAAGCGACGGGCCCAGGAGGTATGGGGCTTTTATCAATTTTCTGAAAGCAAACAGAGCGGTATTGGAAAACAAGCTTGAAATTGGCTTGCCTAAGGATCTGTGTGACGGGCCTGCTGCTGAACTCAGGGTTTGTACTGGTTTTGATGGGATTATGGAGTGTCTAATAGATAAATCTACTCTTAGTGCCGAGATAAAGGAAGAATACAAAAAATTATCTAAAGAAGATAACCAACATATAAAAATGCACAAAGAGTTGCTGGAAAAAATAGAAAATTCAAGGGATGAGAAGGAGTTCAGAGATAGTGTGGGAGAATTTATTGACCATTTCAAAAATAGTTATTTTTTGCCCATGGACAACATAAACGATAATAGGGAGAAATATGCTCTGTGGACAAATGGTGGGATTGAAGGCGGCTTGCTGGACGATAAGAGCAGAGGTTACAGAGAGTACCAGGACGATTCTAAGAGCTGTCTAATGCGTCATATATGGAATATAGTTAAAGATCGCTGTGCCTCAGACTCTAAAACACCAGTAAAAAATGGTGGGTTCATTGAGCATCTTCGTAAAAAATCTCAGAGTGAAGAAACTCATATTAACTATGATAAAATACTCAGTGAAATATATGTGGAAAAAATGGGTCCTGAGAAATTAACCAGTTTACGTATAGAATATAGGCAGAATATTATTAATCCAAAATATGCAAAAATGCATTCGGGACGGGTGTTCTACGCCAATGAACTGCCGGTGCTATTGGAAACAACAGCTAAACACAACATTGAATTGGATAAAGAATATAGGAAGAAAATAGAGGAACTAGAGAGAAAATATAAATTACTGGGACAG